>DATNBQ010000001.1:0-4317 GCA_035571955.1 Urbifossiella sp.
GTCAACGGCGTCGAGTACGATCCCAAAACCCACGTGCCGGTGCTGATTTATCCGAACCCGATCACGGACAACCGCAGTTACGTGGTCATCAACTCCGGGCACACCTTCAAGGAAGCGGATTTCAAGGGCACCAATGCGCTCTTGTATCCGCGGCTCGGCGACTGGGCCGTCCTCAAGCCGAAACCGACCGCCAAGGATCCGGCGGCCTGCGAAGTCGTCGCCGCCGGGCTCTTCGACTCCAACTGGCAGTTTCCCAAGAAGTGAGGCCGCTTCCCTCGACCGACGCTATCCTGAACCGAAGCCTGCCAAGACCTGCCTGCCGTTGTCCAATTCGCCTGCGCTTCGCCCGCCTTGGAGGATTCCATGCGGCTCCGCCTGCTCGCGCCCCTTTCGCTATTGCTGTTCGTTCCACCGTCGCCGGCGTTCATCGAAGCTCCGCACACGATGGGCCGCATCTGCTCCGAATCGACCAACGTCGTCGTCGTCGAGATCGCCCGCATCGACGACAAGAAGAACCTCATCATCTTCAAGCGCGTCGAAGACCTGAAAGGCAAGCACCCGCAAGAGCAGATCAAGCACAACATCGGCAACCGCGGCTCCCACCCGCGCGAATGGAAGACGGTGATGGAATGGGCCAAGGTCGGCAAAAAAGCCGTCTTCTTCCACAACGGCCAGGCCAGCGTCACTTGCATCGGCCCGTACTGGTATCAGTGCTTCAAGGAAGGGGAGTGGTGGGCGATGTCGCACGCCGAGCCGTACCTGCTGCGCACCTTCTGCGGCGACTTCGACAAACTCACCCCGGCCGTGAAAGAGGTGCTGAAGGGGAAGGAAGCCGTCGTGCCGTGCCTGGCCAATACGGACGTGAAGAACCTGCACCTTCGCACCGGCACGGTCCATACCATGCGCGTCAGCTTGAAGAAGCTCGACTACGATGCGAAGCGCGACGTGGTCGAAGTGATCGGCAAGATGACCAACGGCGCGATGGACGGCAGCGCGAAACCGGCGGCCGTGGCGAAGGTCCCTTCGGCGCCCGAGCGGCCGGCGGGGGTGCTCCGCTTCCACCGCGCCATCAGCCTGAACGGCCCGGCGGCGACCATCAACGGCCAGCGCTGGGACGCCGCCGACGATCCGCGCTGGAAAGTGAGCGGCCAGCGGTTCGAGAACCAGAAGATCGCTTTGAAGCCGATCGCCGACGCCGCGACGGCGCGGATGATTCGCGCGTCCGTCTGGGGCCCCGCCGCCGAGGCCACGCTCAAGAACGTGCCGGCCGGGAACTACGTCGTCTATTTGCACGTCTGGGAGGACAACGATCCGGAAGAGTTCGAGGTGTCGCTCAATGGCAAGGTTGTGGCGAAGCACAAGAGCGGGCCGGCCGGGAAGTGGTCGCGGCTCGGGCCGTGGACCGTGGCGGTGAAGGGCGGCGGCAGCATCACGATCAAGAACGGCTCGAAGACCGCGGCCAACTTCTCCGGCGTCGAAGTCTGGAAGTTGGAAGCGCCGACGGTTCAGCTCGGCGTCCCCGCGAAGCGGCCGATTCCCACGGCCATCAAGATCGACCGCAAGGCGAAGACGGTGTCGATTCCCTGCAAGATCGCGCCGCGGAAGTTGCCGCAACTGAACGCCGTCTACCCGATCGAGGTGATCGCGACCTTCCCGACGCCGGACGGTCAGAAAGCGCATGAAACGGTGGTGACGATTACCAAGGAACTTCATCCGAGCGACGTGCATGCGGCGCTCGCCCAGTTAGGGCTGAAGCCAGGCAAGCCGGCGAGTAGCGAAGGCATGACAGCCGAGGGGCCGAACTTGAAGATCTTCCTCGAAGTGCCTGGCCGCGACGGCAAGCCGCGCCGCATTCCCATCGAGCAAACCCTGATCGATATCAAGACCAAGAAGCCGCTGGCGACGCTCGAGTGGCGATTCACAGGTTCCACGGCCCGGCAGCCGAACCCCGAAAAGGACGAGTTCGTCTATGGGGCGAATGTCACCGGGACATTCATTGCTGTGTTCCCTGTGACCGCGGACACCGTCGTTCAGAGCGCTCTTACGCTCAAGGATGAAACAAGCCTCAAGTTGGAGGCGAACAAGGAGTTGCTGCCGAAGGAAGGCACGGCGGTTCAATTGATCCTGCAGGCGAAGTAAGCACGGTTGACGCGACCGGTATAATCCACCGGATTTTCCTCGTCGAAAAAGTCCGCTTCTCCCTGCCCCGTTGCCGATAAGGCTCTAGAATCGGGGAGGGAGGGTCCATGCGCGTACTTCTCGTCGCCGACGTCCACGGCAATCGGGCGGCCCTGGAAGCCATTCGCGAACCGCACGACCTGTGCCTGTTCCTCGGCGACCTGGTCGATTACGGCCCGGAACCCGGCCCGTGCATCGACTGGATGGCCAAACGCGCGCACTTCTCCGTCCGCGGCAATCACGATCACGGCGTGGCCCAGAATGTCGAAGTGCAAGGGGTCGGCGGATTTCGGTTCCTGACAGCCTGCACGCGTCCCGCCACGGTCGCCGCCGTCAATTCCAGCCAGCGCCGCTATCTCGCCGAATTGCCGACATCCCGATTGTTAACCCTGGGCGGCAAGCGGTTCCTGCTCGTCCACGCCACGCCGCGCGACCCGATGGACGAATACGCGGTCGCCGACGCCGAGTTCTGGGCCCCGCGGCTCGCCGGCCTCAAGGTCGATTTCGTCTGCGTCGGCCACACCCACCAGCCCTACCAACTCGACGTGAACGGCATCACGGTCATTAATCCCGGCAGCGTCGGCCTCTCCCGCGACGGCAATCCGCAGGCCGCTTACGCCGTCATCGATGATGGCCAGGTCGAAATGAAGCGAGTCGATTATTCGGTGGACGATACGGTTCGCGCCGTGCAGGCCAGCGACATTCACCCGACCGCGAAGCAGATGCTGGCGGACATTTATCGCGGCGGCGCGTTCCTGGCCCGCTGGGTGAAAAATGGCCACGCCGGCTTTAAGGGCGCGAACGGCGTGCATCGCAGTGAGGAATTGCAAGTCGAGGAGCCGGTCGCCGCCGCCGGGTGATCACACACGTTCGACACGCGTATTCTCGTCGATGGCAATCGACGACAGCTCCCCGTTCGATTTCGCGAAGCGCACGACCGGCACCACCAGGTCGTCTTCCTTGACGCGCTCGGTCGTCACGCCGGTTTCCAGGTAGGCGACGCTGCGGAAGGCGCCCTCGACCGTTGCATCCCAGGTGCGGCTGCCGACGCGCACTTTCTGAACGATGCGAATAGCTTCGCCCGGCTTCAGCGAACGCAAAAGGTCGACGAGTTGCGAATCGAGCCGCCGGGTGGGCAGCACGATCTTTTCCGGAGCGGCATTCACGCATCGTCCTCCGCGGCGGCCGGCTTCACGTCGCCGCGAACCAGGGCGATTCGTCCCGTCCGGGCCATTTCGAGAATGCCATAAGGCCGCATCAACTCGATGAACGCCTCGACTTTCCCTTCCGTGCCGCTGATTTCCATCATCACGTTGCCGTGCTGAATGTCCACGACCCGGCCGCGAAACGATTCGGTCAGTTGGAAGATTTCCGGCCGCTTCTCCGGCGAGCACGACACTTTAATCAGCATCAGGTCGCGCTCGACGAAGTTCTCGCTGGAGATGTCGTCGACCCGCACGACGGTGACGACCTTGTCGAGTTGCTTGCGCACCTGGTCGAGCACGTTGTCGTCGCCGTGGATGACGAAGGTCATGCGCGACATGTTGTGCTGTTCGGTTTCGCCGACGGCGAGGCTTTCGATGTTGAAGCCGCGCGAGGCGAGCATGCCGGAGACGTGGGCGAGCACGCCGGGCTGGTTCTGGACGAGGGCCGAGAGGACGTGCCGCATCGGGAGCGAGCCTGTTCGGGAAGACGGACAGAATTGATATAGAAATCGGCGCGCCGGGCCGCAATGGAATCGTTTCGCGAGTTTGTCAACGACTCCTGGCAGCCGTTCGGGCGTTCGACCGACGTGCAAGTCATCGGCCTGAACCGTGTACTGTTCGTGGGCCTCCTTCCAACCGTCGCCCTCGACTCGCTGCATACCACCGTCTACTACTCGGCCCAGCGGCCGAAGTAGTAGATATTGCCGCGAATCTTCTTCATCCACTTGCCGCCGCGGTGCGGCGTGAGCGAGAACTCGCGGTAAGGCTTCTGCGATGCTTTACGACGACGGGAAGGGGTGGTAGAAATGCCCATTGCTTCACGGTCGGCGGGAGCAACTTTTGAACTATCGAAGAATCTAGCGGTAGTAATTGGAAGAGCGGGAACATGTTGAAGCCGACAGACTACCTTAAATGCTAGTATCTGGAGGGATGG
>DATNBQ010000002.1:0-13485 GCA_035571955.1 Urbifossiella sp.
CGACTTGACGCTGTAAGCGATGATCGGGTTGGCCGCGGCGAAGGCTTTTTGAATCGCGCCGAGATGGTGCAGCAGCGTGGCCTGGCTGTAAACGTAGAGCGGCGTGCCATAGACTTTTGCGAGTTCCGGCACCGGCACGTCTTCGCAAAACAGCGTCCGATCGCGGTAATTGAAGTGGTCCATGGCTTACGATTCCTGGATGAGATAACGAAGGCGCCCGGAAAGCAAGCTAAGCTCCCAATCTCCGGTCGCAGTTCGAACTTCGCCTCGAATGGTGGGCCGCAGTATCCCGTCGGAATCGCGGGCCCATTCACCGGATATGAGCATTGATGCGTGGGAGTCTGTGCCGGGGGAAATAATGTATGAAGCGTCCCCGGTCTTCAGGATAGGCGGCCGCCGCCGCTTGGCAGGCTTCTTTTGAAGAATCTTTGGCAAAGGCATGCTGCCCGGCGATGAAGCCTCCCGAACAACGGTATCAGTATATTCGATGCGTCGTGGAGTTTTCCCGGTTCTTCGCCGCGCCGAAATGTTCCACCAAGGTAACTTCGCTGTAACGCGGCCTTTGACTTCCCTTACGCCTTTCGAGTATCATCTCCACTGTCTCCCAACCGGAATCGATCATCCCGGAGACGGCGGCAATGACGTTGCGGTGGACATCGCGCTTTCCGCTCCTCGGCTTACTGGCGCCGCTGGTTTTCGCCGCGCCAGCACACGGGCAGTCGCTCGCTCCCTTCTTTGAATCGAAGGCGCCGCGGCTTCCGGCCAAGCTCGCAGTCGCGTCGGAGAAGCCATCCGCGGCCCAGCTGCGCGAGCGGGCCGCCGCCGCCGAGAAGGCCGGCGACTGGGAAGCCGCATTTTCCGCTTACTGTGAACTGTCGATTGCCGATCGCTCGGCCACAGGCATCCGCGAAAAGCTGAACGCATCGCTGCGCCGCGTCCAGCAATTGCGGCGGCACCGCGATCCAGGGTTCCAGCAATTCGTAAGCGGACTCGCCGCGACTGATGGCGTGAACCTGTTCGCGGAGGTGGCCGCCAAGGTTCCCACGCTGTTCGCTGATCCGGCGCGAGCCACGCCGCAGAAATTGTGGGGCCACGGCATCGAGGAATTGCACCGGGCCTTGGCGAATCCCAGTTTCCGGCAATCGTTCATCGGCGACGCCCCCGCCGTCAAAATCGACGCCTTCCGCAGTAGCTTGCGAAGCGTCTGGGCCAGGCGCAAGATTGCCGACGTCCGCGATGCCCGGGCCGGCTTGAAGCAACTCGTCGCGGCGGCCCAGGATCGCTTCCCAATTCGCGTGCCGGCCGCCCTGGCCATCGAATTCGTCTGCGGCGCCTGCAGCGGCCTCGATGAATACACCGTCTTCCTCACGCCCACGCAACTCGCCGAGCCGCCGGAACCGACGTTCGACCTTTCGGCATACGGCATCCTGCTTCGCTTCGAAAATGGCGAATTGATCGTCGATGGCGTGCTCCCCGGTTCGTGGGCCGCGTTCCAGCCGCAGCAACTCCGCAAGGGCGATCGCATGACACGCGTTAACGGCCACGTCATGGAGATGGCCGGCCCGGAACTGCTTGCCGACGCCTTGCGGATGCCGATGAACGGCCTGCACGAATTGCAAATCGCAACCGAGGAAGCCTCATTCGTCGTGCGCTTGCCGATCGCCTTGCCCACCGTCTGGCATCGCATCGTCGGTTCCAAGGAAGGCATTGGCCATATCCGCATCAGCGAGTTTCAAGCGACGACCGCCCGCGATGTCGACATGGCCCTGGCCGCCTTGAAAGCCCAGGACGTGCGGGCGATTCTGCTCGACCTGCGCGGCAATCGCGGCGGATCGTTCCTCGCAGCCGTCGAGGTCGCCAAGCGTTTCATCCCCGCCGGGCTCATCGTTTCCACGCAGGGACAAATCGGCGAAGTGGCCAACCGCGTCTTCTCCTCCGACTTCGGCATGCGGGCGATGGATGTCCCGGTGGTGGTGTTGATCGATTCGGAAACCGCGTCGGCGGCGGAAGTGGTGGCCGCGGCGCTCCGCGACAACCACCAGCGCTCCGAACGCACGGTGCTCGTCGGCATGCCCACCTTCGGCAAGGGAACGATCCAGTACCCACTGAAGCTGGCGGCGGCCGACGATCCGGATCATCGAGGGAAGCCGAGCGGCAAGTCGGGAACTGTGCGGCTGACCATCGCCCGGCTCCTGGCTCCGAACGGCAAGCCGATCAACGGCGCCGGCATCACGCCGGAATACATCGTCGCCGACCCGGCCCGCCAGTGGGAAGTGGCCTTCGAACGGGCCCTGGAACTGCTCCAGCCGATGTCGCCCGCGCCAATTCTGCCGCCGGGCTAGGAAGCCGCGAAGCCGCTTACACTTTCCATTTCTTGTAGGAATCTCGCCGCCGCGGGAACCTTACCGCAATGAGCCGGTCGCTCCTACACCTCGTGCTGCACCATGCCGAGGGGTTCGCCACTCCGTTGGCGGAGCCCGATTCCGAACTGCTGGCCCGGTTCGTTCGAACGCGCGATGAGGCGGCGTTCGCGGAGCTTTTGCGCCGTCATGCCTCGATGGTCTGGGCGGTCTGCCGACAATCGCTCGCATCGGATGCCGATGCCGAGGATGCGTTTCAAGCGACGTTCCTGGCCTTGATCCGCTCGGCGAAATCGGTGAAGGATGGCCGGGCGCTCGCCGGTTGGCTGCACGGCGTCGCGGTCCGCGTGGCCCTGAAACGGAAGCGTTCGGCGGTGCGGCAGCGACAGCGCGAACGGCTCGTTGCGGCGAAGGAAGCGGATCGCCCCGTGCCGGAAGCGGCGTGGAATGCCCTGCTGGCCGCGGTGCACGAAGAGGTGCAGCGGCTGCCCGATTCCTGGCGAACCGCGTTCGTGATGTGCGAACTGGAAGGGGTGCGGCAAGCGGAGGCCGCCGAGCGGTTGGGCTGGAAGCCCGGCACGCTCACCGGCCGCCTGGCGCGGGCCCGGCAGGCCTTGATCGAGCGGCTCGGCCGGCGCGGCCTGGCCCCGGCCGTCGGCGGATCGCTCGGCCTCGGCCTGGCCACCGCGACCGCCGAAGCCCCCCATCGACTGATTGACACCGTGATGTCACTGATTCCGGCCGGCGGGGTGGTCTCGCCGGCCCTCGTGAAACTGGCAAGCGAGGGATTACCGATGTTGATGCGAACGAAACTGGCGGCGGCGGTGCTCGTCGTCGCCGGCGGCCTCAGTGCCGTGCTGTTTCCAATGGCGAATGCCCAGGTCGGGGGCGGCGGCACTGGCCCTGCCATACCGACAGCATCCGCCGTCCCAGCCCCACCCGCCGCCCCTGGGAAGCCACTCCCCCCGCGAGCAACCACTCCTGCCGTCAACCCCGGCGGATTTCCGACGACCCCGCCGCTTCCCCGACCGCCGGGCACTCCGGAACTTGCGCCCAATCGGCCGCCGGACGCGGCGCCGCAGGACAGAGAGATGGCGGCTCGGGCCCAAACTCGCCAACAATGGGAATACAAGTTCGTTGTCGGCGGCTTCGACACGAAGGATCCGTTCGGCGTGCTAGCGAGTATGGGAGCAGAGGGTTGGGAGTACTGCGGATCGCTTAGCATGGAAGATAACCAAGTGAAATCGACAAAGATCAACTATCCGGGGGGCATCGATGTCCTGAGTTGGAAGTGGAAGGCGGACAACACGCTGATTTTCAAGCGGTCAAAAGTCTCGGTCCGGCCTTCCATGCCGATGGGGATGGCAGGGACCATGCAGCCAGGGGCATCAACCAACCTGGCGACCCGTCCACCTTTCATCGCGATGCCAGCCAACACTCTTCCCACGACGAGGCCATCGCTGCCGGAGACGCGGATTCCCGCGCATGTTCCGCCGGCCGCCATCCAGGAGCCGTCGCTCACGACGATCCGGCTCAGGAACGCCGAAGCGGCTGAAATCGCGCAAATTCTGGAGAAGGTGTTCAGCCGCGACGCTCCGGAGGTCACGGCCATTGTGCGAACCAATTCGCTCATCATTCGCGCCGACGACAAAACGCTTCAGGAGATGAAGAAGCTCCTCCTCGAGTTGGACACTCCACTCCCGGCGCTGCCGACAGTGCGCCCGGCGTCGCCGACACCAAGTAATCAAAGTCGCTAAAGCCGCTTGCGGCTTAGCGCACTTCAGGGCCCGAGCGGCAGTCCGTCATTCATGACGATGCCGTTCTTCAGCCCTTTCTCCGACGTTGTGCGCGGCAAGTATTGCACGGAACCATCGGCCAACGTCACGTTGATCCCCGGCTGGCCCGGCAACCAGACATTCGGAAGCGGCTTGCCCGGATCGAACGCGAAGTCATCCGGCTTCGTCCAGATCACCGGATCGCCGCCCTCCGCGATCATGATTGTGTTCGACGTGCCATCGGCGATCGACGATAGCGTGATTTTCGGCTTCTTGGGATCGAAGACGGTTTCCGGGCCGACGAATACTTTGCAGTATGTGCGGCCGGGCTCGGCGGGCGCCTGTGGGTTGGCGAACACCTTGGGCATCAGTGGAATCAGCGCCTTGTTGGTCGGGCTGTCCCACGGTTCATCGAGCCGGAAGCGGACATAAAGCGCCTCTTGTTCCATGAACGGCAGAATCGCGACCCGCCAACTCAGGTTCCCCTTCCGGGATGCGTCCATGCCGCCGGCCTTCGGGTAAGAGCCATAAGCGTCGTGATAACTCTGCAATGCCAGCCCCAGCATTTTCAAGTTGTTGGAATCCTGACTGCGCCCGGCCGCTTCGCGCACCTTCTGAACCGCCGGCAACAGTAAACCGATCGACATGGCCGTCAGTTGCACCGAAGCGCCGTTCATCGAATTGATGGTGATCGTCGCGGAGAGTTCCTTGCCGTCGCGAACGAGCGGCGGATCGGCCAGCCAATCATCGATCATCTTCGCGCCGCCCATGCCGAACAGCCCACTGACGGCTTCCGGCAACTCCGTGATCGGCCGCGGCTTCTTCCCCGTGCCGTTCACCGCCTGCTCGGACTTCGCCTTGAACTCGACCAGTTGCTTGCGGCCATTTTCCGCCATGAGCCGCAGGGCTTTCTCCGCTTCCTCCGCGGATTGGCCGCTGCCGTAACTGGCCCGCAGGTCGATCTTGGCGCCGCTGCCGAACACCGCGCCGAGCGTCAGTGCTTGCGCCGACAATAACGCGGGCGCCGCGCCGCGCACCATTCCCTGCATCAAGAACGGCAACTGATTCGTGGCAGCGGAAGCGACCAGGTGCCGGCTGCCGCTCGCCGCCAGTTGAATGCTCGCCGCCAGCGCTCCCTCCCTGGCAGGTTCCTTCGCCAAATAGCGGCCCATGCTCGATCCGGAGCCGAGCAAGATCACGCGGTCGGAAGGGAACGAGACGGCCAAGTCGCGCTTGCGATCGACCCAATACTTCTTGCTTCCCGCGGTCTTCTCCTCGGCTGCCGGCATGTTCGCCTCGCGGACCTTGGCGGAATCGAACGGCGTGGAGAAGGCCAGGATGCCGATGGCGGGAAGCGGGCCGGGATCGTTCGGGGGATGCGGCAGGACGAAGACGGTCGCCCGTTCGAGCGTGCTCGGCGCGGGGACGAAGCCGTCGTCGAGCGCCTTGGCCGCGTCGGGGCCGGCCTTCTCGAGCACCTTGCGAAACTCGCTCATCGCGTCGGTGTGCCAGAGATCGGTGACGCGGATGTGGGCGAAACCAGCGGCGTCGGCCGGCACCAGTTCCACTTCCTCGGCCCTGGCGAGTGCGACATCGGCGACGACGCCGGGATCGCGATACTTGTGGCGGTTGAGCACCCAGACGAGGCCGCCGCCGAGCCATCCGCCGACCAGCAACCCGACGAGCAAGGCGATGGCGGCGCGGCCCGACCGCGGAGAAGGCATTCGCATGGCGTTTCCTCACGGAAAGGATGGGTGAAGTGAATGTAAGCGGGACGACTGCCCGTTTCTACGGACTAGGCAAGAATGCTTGCACTGCTAAAGCTTCGGGACGAAGCTGGCGAAGTGGAATGAGGTCAGGCGGGCGGTCCCTTGTCCGTGGAATTGGCGCTGCCGCTGATGGGTGGGCGTTTGGGGAGCGGGGTGGGAGGCGGCTTCTGAATGCGGCTCTTTTTAGGCTTGGCGGTGGTGGCGGCGATGCCGAGCGAATCGGCGCCGCTGTGGCTGGCCGGGCGCAGCTTCTTCCGCGCGCGCGACAGCACCGTGCCGATCGTGTTCACCGGCACGTCGGTCGCCGTGCTGATCTCCTCGTACGTTCGCCCTTCGAAATAATAGAGGCGGACGATTTCCCGTTCGCGTCCGCTGAGCCTGCGCAGCAGTTTCTCCACTTCCTCGAGCCGTTCGATGCCTTTGATGGCGGCCGGTGCGTCATCGGGCTCCGGCTCGGCATTGCGGACTTCGCCGCGGCGAATCGCTTCTTTCACCTTTTGGCGGCGAATGAACTCGCGGACCGCGATCCGCCGGGCAATCACCGTCAAGTAAGTGGCCAGGCTGGCGTGGCCGCGGAATTCCCGGAGCACGCGGAAGTCGTTGTCGATCAGTTTCAACAGCACCTCGGCGGCGATGTCTTCTTTATCTTCGGGACCGATGCGGACGCTGCGCAAATGGGCCGTATAGCTGATGACGTGGTAGATCAGGCTGAGGAAGCGATCGACGAAATCGTTCCAGGAACCGGGCTCCTTGTTCAAGCAGCGCTTGAGCAGGTCGCGGTCGACCGAAGTGAACGGTTTGGCGTCCACGGGCGGAAACCCCTGAGTGATCCGTCGAACTACAATTGAGTTTACCGGTTGGAAGAATGGGCCTCAATCCGGCGGCGGCGCCTTCGCCCCTGCCAGTATCTTATCGCCATCCGTGCGACCCATACAAGCTGCCGAGATTACGGGTGCAATGTCGGTGGCGAAGGCATTCTGGCCCGTTCCACGGAATTGACACTGGAGAACCGCGATGGATCGACTCTGGGCGCCGTGGCGGCTGGCATATGTGGCCGATCCGCAAGAGAAGGCGAAACCGCCGACGGCCGATGCTTGCTTCATTTGCACGGCCATTGCCGGCTCGGACGATCGGGCCAACCTGCTCGTCGATCGCACGCCGCTCTCCGTCGCGATGCTCAACAAGTTCCCGTACAACAACGGCCACTTGCTGATTGCCCCGAAGGAACACCGCGGCCGGCTCGACGAGCTTTCGCCGGAACAACTCCTCGACTTGCAGCTTTCTCTGCGGAAGATGCTCGGCATCCTGGAATCGATCATGCACCCGGACGGCTTCAACCTCGGATTGAACCTCGGCAAGGCGGCCGGGGCGGGATTGCCCGGCCACTTGCACTGGCACATCGTGCCGCGCTGGAACGGCGACGTCAACTTCATGCCGGTGGTTGCCGACACCAAGGTGATCGTGCAATCGTTGGATGCGCTTTACGAGCTGCTTGCGAAGGAATTGGGGAAGGAAGCGCGCGGGGAATAAGCCGCGGCCGTCAGCGGTCGAAGGCTCGCCCATAACCTTGCAGAGCCGCGACGGCCGCGGTTTCGCAGCCCAAGCAAGGAACCTGGGCATGATCGAACGCCGCGGGGCGATGCTCTCTTATCGCGCGACAGGGATAAAAGCGGGCGCAAAAAAGGGGATTTCTCAAAAAGTGAGAGGCGCCCACCCGTCTGCTTCCATGAGGCGCGCAGTGCCAAGGGGCTCCTCGAACCCGCTCGGCGCGCCGGGGACGAGTGCGATTTTCCGCGAATCGGTGCCGCTGTCAATTGCGACCAGAGGGAAATGCGTTCCACCCGCGGAGGCATTCGTCGGCCAACTTGCGGCTGAACCGGGCAGCGCCGCCAGGCAGCAAGTGATGGCTGTCCGCGAATTCCTCCTCACTGAAACCCTTCGAGGCATCGAAGAGCGGGACGCCCGTCTCGCTCGATAACCGCTCGGCATAGGCCTGGAACGCCTCGAACACGCCCGGCGGATACCAACTGGCGAAGGCCGGCCCTTCCGGCATGAGATAAAACGCCGCGCGGATTCCGTCGCGACGGCAGCGGCTGGCGATGTCGCGCAAGGCCCGGTCGGACGTCGCTCCTATGCGGTAGTTCGCGAGTTGCTCGCGATACGACGCGCCGGCCTCGGCAAGGCGGCGAGCGCGATCGGCGGCCGGCACGCTCTCCGCCGGATAGCGCAGCCAGCCGCGTGAATCGAGCCCCGCCCACTGGAAATCGAGCCGATGACTCGTCGGCAGCCAGTCCGCCTTCCAGTGGTTCAACAGCGGGAAGCGAAGCGAGTGCCACGGCGCGATGCGCTGCGAAAGCCACATTCGTGAGAGCGATTGTGGATTGCGGGTATAAGAGGCGAGCCGCGCGACATCGCCGCGATTGAACCGCGTTTGCCACGTTTGCAACAGATCCTCGGCCGAACCATCGCCGACAAGCGCCGCGGGGAAGAGTTCGATTAACAGGGCCGCGGGTTTCACGCCGTCGTCGAGGATGCGGAAGGCCGTCAGCAGGATTTGCAGCGGGCCGGCGCCGGTTTGCCCGAAGTTGTAAACGAGCGGCGAACCGAGTTCGTCGGCGAACCCCATCGCCAGCGGGTCGAGACCCATCAGGGTTCTCGAACTGCCGACGGCGACGACCAGCGGCCGGTCGGGATGGTTCGCCGGCAGTTCGCGGAGTTGATGGATGCGGTGGCCGTATTCGGGATCGCGCCATTCCGGCTTAACCGTTTCCACGGCCACGCCCATGCCGAGTTGAGCGGCAATGAAGGTCGCGAGGCCGACGAGGAGTGCGGCGCGGGCGCGGCGCCGCGGCGGCACGATGGCCCGCGCGGCGCTCGGAGATCGCCTTAAAAAGGGTCGGGACAGCGGCAGGAGTGTCAAGCGCATGTCACTCCTCGCATACCCAGGGCCGCAGACAGCGCTCCGCGAACAGCCGGCTGAACCGCGCCGCCCCCGCCGACAACAAGTGATGGCTGTCCGCAAATTCCTCTTCGGCGAATGGCTCATTCACTGCCAGCACCGGTATGCCGAGATCGCGGGAAAGAGTCTGCAAGTAGGAATCCGCCGCGGTTCGCACCTCCGGCGGGTAAAGGCTTTGAAACGCCGGCCCTTCGGGAATTGAGAAGAAGGCGACGGCGATGCCCGCGCCGCGACAGCGCGACACCAAATCGCGGAGCAACCGCTCGGCCAGGCCGCCCATCCGCAAACCTTGCAATTCAGGACCATAACGCTCGCGCGACTGCGCCAGCCACCGTTCCCGCCAGTAAGTCGCATACGCTTCGAAGGGGAACGGCTCCCAGCCGAATGCATCGACGCGGTCCCAGGTGTCGTGCCAGCGGGCCAGCAGCGATTGCCATTCCGGCTGCCAGTGGCCAAGCAAATCGTGGCGATACGTGTGCCACGGTGCGACGCGATTGAAGAACCACGTGCGATGCAATGACCGGGCGTCGGCGCAGTAGGGGGCGAGCACCGCGAGATCGTGGGCGGCGAAGCGCGTCTGCCAGCGCGGCACCTTGTGCTCCGCGATATCATCGATGCCCATTGTTGCCGGAAAGAACTCGACCAGCACGCGGTCGGGCTTGATTCCCGCCGCAAGGACCCGTTCGAGGGTCAGGAGTTCGAGCATCGGCCCGGCGCCGGCCTGGCCGAAATTGAAGACGAGCGGATCGCTCGCCTCGTCGAGGCCCATCGCGCTGGGCCGGATGCCCATCTGGGTGCGCGAACTGCCGAGTGCCACGACGAGCGGCCGTTTAGGATGTTTCGTTTGCAAGTCGCGGAGCCGGTCGAGGCGTTCGCCGAATTCGGGGTCGCGCCAGGCCGGCTTGACTGTTTCCAGCGCGACGCTCATTCCCAGTTGGGCCGCGACGAGCGCGAGGAATCCGGCTGCCACGGCGATTCGCGCACGTCTTCGCCGCGGTTGAGGTCCAACCGAATGCATTGGAAACAACGATCGCATCGCGGCGGAGATTACCAAAAGGCATCGACCCGCGCGAAGCCCGCCCGCATTCAGAACCAACCACAGAGACGCAGAGAACGACAGAAATCAGGGAATGAAGGATTCGGGATGCCCTTATTTGGGGATCGAGATTCTCTCTTCGTTTCTTCTCTGCGTCTCCGTGCCTCTTTGGTTGGATTCCTGGCTTTACACAAACCCCGGCGCCGAACTACACTCGGCGACATTCCCCGAGGGCGCACGGATGCGCATTTGCATATTCGAAGATCGCCGCACCGCGGATCTGGAACCGCTAACGCTGACGCGGCCGGCGTCGGACCTGCTGTGCGGGCTCGACTCGCTCGCCGCCAAGCAGGAGCGCTACTTCGCCGCCGAAGTCGTGGGGTATCTGTGCCGGCCGCTGTTGGCCGACGTTCTCCGCGAACGCGATACGGCTTCGCCCGCCAACGACCCGGCCTGGCTCCGCACCGCCCCGACGGTGCTCGTCAATTCGCGGTGGCTACCCCCGGCGCCCGCCGGGTTGCGGCTCGCGCCCGGCACGCGCCGCCTCTTCGCCAGCGGCCCCAGCATCGGCACGTGTGGCGATGAACTCGCCTTCGCCGTCCTCGACCCGCGCCGCCTACAAACGATCGCGCCATCCACGGTGGAAGACGCCCTGCAGGACATGCGGCAAGCGCTGCCGTCGCGCGAAGTCGGGGGCCGAATGGTCAGCCGCCCCTGGGATTTGATTGCCCTCAATGCCGAGCAACTGGAAGCCGATTTCGCCGCCTTGAGCCGCGACGCCGAGATCGGCCTGCATCCGGCGGCCATTACGCTGGCCGGCCCCGTCGATCGCCTGTTCGTCCATCCCTCCGCCAAGATCGAGCCGATGGTCATGGTCGATGCGACCAAGGGCCCAGTGTGGATTGGTGCAGACGCAATCATCAAGGCGTTCACGCGGCTCGAAGGGCCCTGCGCCATTGGTGCGGGAACGCACTTAATGGGGGCGAACATCCGCGCGGGAACCACGCTGGGGCCGCAGTGCCGCATCGGCGGCGAGGTGGAATGCACCATCGTGCAAGGGTTCGCCAACAAGTACCACGAAGGCTTCCTGGGGCACAGCTATCTCGGCGAATGGGTCAACCTCGCGGCCGGCACGACCACCGGCGACCTCCGCTTCGACTATCAGCCGATCTCGGTGAAGATCGGCTGCAACTCAGTGCCCACCGGTTGCCAGAAGTTGGGAAGCATCATCGGCGACCATGTGCGCACCGGGTTGTCTGTCCTGCTCGATTGCGGCACGACGATCGGGGCTTTCGCGTCACTGATGCCGACGGGGCAGTTCGCGCCCCGCGAAGTGGCGTCGTTCGCGCGAATTGGTCCAAAGGGCTTATCGGAACGAGTGGAATTGAGCGCGGTGCTGAAGGGGTCGGAGGCGGCGATGCAACGGCGCGGCCGGGAATTGACGCCGGCGCTGGAGAAGTTGTACTGCGCAATTGCCGGACCGGAGACGGCGAAGATTCTGCCGCTGAACCCGCTGGAAGAGCTTCGCAAATCCGCCTGATGTGCAGGAATCTCGCCAAGGAAGAGACAAAGTGGATTCTTTCTTGGCGTCCCAGCGTGTACCTGTTTAGCCTACGAGACCTGCCTTCTTCGTAAGTGTTTCCAGCACGTGAATTCCACGCTGGCGCCAAGTCGTCGCGAGGCTGGACCGCCCACCCACCAACTCGTTTCGTCCACGTAGACCGCCGGTCCGGCGCGCGCGTCGGCGAACAACTGCTGGAAGTCGGGTTCCAGCCGATCCGCGAGGCGATCGAGCGCCTCGCTCAATCCGCCGGCGGAGAGTTTCAGGCCGCAGACATCGTGGAGCACGCGGCAGGTCTGGGAATCTTCTTGGCTTCGGGGCGGCGAAAGGGCGCCGCTTGCCGGGCGGCCTCGCGTCGGGCTTGTTCCAACTGGTCGCGGAGTTGCCGGTTCTCCGCGCGAACCTCGGTGAGGGTTCGCGTGAGCTTCTCGATGGCTGGCGACCGCGGCGTGGAAGTTATACCTGAGCCTGCGTGCGGAAGTGGCGGGGCTCGATTACCTGCTCGCCAGCCTGATACTGCTGCCGGTGGCGCTGGTCGTGAGCCTGGCCAAGGCCGGCCTGCTGGCGCGATGGATGAATCGGCCAAGAACGCAATGAAACCGTCACGAGCCGGCCAAGATTCCCTTCACCACTTCGCCGTGGACGTTGGTGAGCCGGCGGCGAATGCCGTTGTGATAAAAGGTCAACTTCTCGTGATCGATGCCGAGCAGGTGCAACACGGTGGCATGGAAATCGTACCACGGAACGGGATGTTCGGCCGCTTTCCAGCCGATGTCGTCCGTGGAACCGAAGGCGAGCCCCGGCTTCAACCCGGCCCCGGCCAGCCAGCACGAGAAGCCGTACTTGTTGTGATCGCGGCCGGGCCCGACCAAGTTGCCCGCGGATTGCGCGAACGGCGTGCGACCGAACTCCGTGGTGAAGATCACGAGCGTATCGTCGAGCATGCCGCGCTGCTTCAAGTCCTTGACGAGCGCGGCGATCGGCCGATCGATGCGGGCGGCCTCGGCGCCGTGATTCTCCTTCACGTTCTCGTGAGCATCCCAGCTGGTTCGCGGGCTGCCGGCAATCGGCCCGCCGCTATAGACTTGCACAAAACGCACGCCCTTCTCGAGCAACCGCCGGGCCAACAGGCAGCGCCGGCCACAATCCGCGGTGCGGGCGTCGTCGAGGCCATAAAGTTCGCGGGTCTTCGCCGATTCGCGGGAGGTGTCCGCGACGGCTGGAACGGCCAGTTGCATCTTCGCGGCCAGGGCGTAGCTTTTGATCCGCGCTTCGAGTTCCGCTTCGCCCCCGGAGCGCTCCAGGTGCCGGGCATTCAATTGTTCGAGCAACTGCCGCGAATCGCGTTCTTCCTTCTCAGCGATCGATTCCTGCGGAAACAGGTCGCGAACCGGGCTCGGTCCGGAACTGAAGACAATTCCCTGGTGCTGAGCGGGGAGGAACCCACTCGACCAGTTCGAGGCGGCGCCATTGGCTTCGCCCCAGCCATCCGGCAACACCACGAACGCCGGGAGATCGTCGGCCAGGCTGCCGAGCCCGTAACTAAGCCACGAACCGAGCGCAGGGTAACCGTTGAACGAGAAGCCGGAATTCTGAACGAACAGCGCCGGCGTGTGGTTGGCGCTATCGGCAGTCATCGAGCGGATGATGGTAAGGTCGTCGGCAGTTTCGGCGATGTTCGGGAACAGGTCCGAAATCCACAGCCCGGAGCGGCCGCGCTGTCGGAATGCCCAGTCCGGTTTGCGAAGCAGGCCAACTTGCCCGAAGAACAAGTCGGGCGGAGTGTCGGTTTTCAACGATTGGCCGTGGCGGCGGACCAGTTCGGGCTTGTAATCGAAGCTATCCAGATGGCTGAGGCCGCCGACGAGCGTGATCTGAACCGCGCGTTTGGCCTTCGCCGCGGGCAGCGGTCGGGCCGAAAGATGTCCGTCGCGGAGCAGCAAAGCGAGCGACGCCGTGGCGGCCAGCCCGGAACCCGACCAATTCAAGAACGCCCGACGGCTCATTTCGACCATGCTTCACTCC
>DATNBQ010000003.1:0-3736 GCA_035571955.1 Urbifossiella sp.
CTCGTGGTGACGAAGGGCCGATCGACCGCCTGGAAGAGTTCGTACTCCAGGTGGGTGGCGAAGCGGCCGACCTTGACGGTGGTGCCGCCCTGGCCGAGGCCCGGCAAGTAAGCCTGGGCGTAGAACTGGAACGGATCGATCGGGTAGAGCAGCGGCGTGCCGTTGGTGCCGGCGCGTAGTTGGTTGTCCCACAGTCCGCGGACGATCGACGTTCGCGCGTCCGAACCGGGAAGAACCCAGTCCGTCCGCCAGCCCCACTGGAACTCTTTCTTGCTCGTATCGAGCGTCTTCTCAATCACCAGGTAGTTCTGGTTGAGCAGGAACTGGTTGGCCTTGTCGATCATGAAGACCGGGGCGTTGTTCTTGCTGGCCGTGCTCACGTTGTAAGAGAAGTCGGTCCAGCCATAGACCGTGATGTTGTTGTCCTTGAGGAGGTTGCCGAGGCGAGTCTCGGCAATCGATTTCTCGAGGAAGTACTTGGTCGGCGGCGGCGGATCGTCCTTCTTCTGTTCCTCTTTCGTATCTTCGCCATCCAGCTTGGGGGCCGGCTGATCTTGCATCGTGGTGAGCGAAAGGATTGGGCTAGGCACCTGCGGCATGCCGTAGGGGTAAGCGGCAGGGTCCGCGACCACGACCGGGGCGTTTGCCGGGTAGCTGGCGGGGTAAGGGTAGCTCGTGGGCGGCTGGCCGCCGCTGAGCGTAGCGGCCAACAAGAGCGTCGAGAACATGGGCAGGACCATCCGTGCTAGAGACCAAGGGGATGCGAGACCGCGGGCACTCCGGGGCGCAAAAAACGGAGGCCGCATGGAATTCGGGTTGTGCGGCACGGTGGTTTTCGACCAGTTCCGCGGATTCTCTTCAACAACCATGAGAGGATGGTTGGCCCTGGTGTTGAAGTTAGGCAAGCCGAAGCGGTTATTCCCAAGGTGAGAGCAGCCTGAAGCGAAGCGAAGACGGATTGCAATGAAGTTTGGCAGCGATGCCGCATTTCCCGGCACAGCTTATGAGCTCGTAAAAGACCCAGTCGCGGGCAAAAAGAAGCGAAAAACGCCTAATTTGTAGGCATTCCGGTGACTCTCGGCAATTGTTTAACCAACTGGCATTTCTGTTGCTAATTGCCCCCCATCCCGTTTTTCAGGCACACCATGAGGTTCCGTCTGTGCTGCTGCGCCTCCTCCTCGCCGTCGCATTTACCGGCCTGATCGGCACATCATCGTTCGCCGAGGACTCGCCCAAGGAAGACCCGGCCAAGACGCCCGCCATGAAGGCGGACCTGGAGCCGATTGCCAAGGATGTCGCCGACATCAAGGCCGTCGGCATCCACAAATACGGCGACTCCGCCTGGCTCCTCGTTTCCTCCGCCTTCGTAATGCTGATGGTGCCCGGATTGGCCCTTTTTTATGGCGGCATGGCCCGGCGCAAGCACGTTCTCGGCACAATGATGCAAAGCATGGTGGCCCTCGGCCTGGTCGGCGTGCAATGGGCCATCATCGGCTACTCGCTGGCCTTCGGCGAACCCGCCGCCAAGACCTCTATTAGCAGCGACGACAAGGGCGAAGCCATCAAGGCGAGCATCATCGGCTACAGTCCCGAGTTGGTCTGCCTCAGTCCCGACGCTGCGATTGGGAAGTCGGCAGATGACGTGCTCAAGGAAAAGAAGATCGATCCCAAAACCGCCACGGACGATCAGAAGAAAGCCGCCGAGGAAGAATCCGCGAAAGCCAGCCGCTTCAAAACCTTCCCGAACACCAACATTCCGCTCTACTTGCACGCGATGTTCCAGGGGATGTTCGCCATCCTCACCGTGGCCCTGGTGACGGGGGCATTTGCCGAGCGCGTGAAGTTCGGCGCCTACTGCATCTTCGCCCTGCTATGGACGACGATCGTTTACGATCCGCTGGCGCACTGGGTGTGGGCCTTTGAATGGATCAAGCCCGATCCCAAGGCCGCGGCATTTCCCGCATCGGGGTTGCTCGGCGCGAACGGCGCCATCGACTTCGCCGGCGGCACGGTGGTGCACATCGCCGCGGGGTTCAGCGGCCTCGCCGCCGTGCTCCTGCTTCGCAAGCGCGTCGGCTACGGCAAACATCCGTTCCACCCGAACAGCATGGTGTTCACGCTTCTCGGGGCCGGGCTGCTGTGGTTCGGGTGGTTCGGGTTCAACGGCGGCTCGGCGCTTTATGCCAACGGTCAGGCCGTCTCGGCCTTCGCCGTCACGCAGATCGCCGCCGCGGCCGCGGGAGTCGCGTGGCTCTTCACGGAATGGGCGATCAAGGGCAAACCGACTGCACTGGGATTCGCTTCGGGCGTGGTGGCGGGGCTCGTCGCCATCACCCCGGCCAGCGGCTACGTCGCCCCCGGCGGCGCACTCGCAATTGGCATCGCGGCCGGAATCATTTGCTATGCCGCGGTGCTCTTGAAGGGCGTGCTCGGTTACGACGACTCCCTGGATGCCTTCGGCGTCCACGGCATTGGCGGCTTCCTCGGCGCCGTCCTCACTGGCGTCTTCGTTAACCTTGCCCTTTGGTCGTACGGCGCCGAACTCTCCGTCGATCTCTTCCCCGGCAAGCTCAACTCGGCCAAGGATGCCATTGACCGCGCCGCCCAGATCGAGTGGCAAACCATCGCGGCTTGCGTCTCCGCTGTCTATGCGTTCTGCGTCACCAGCGTGCTCGTGCTGCTCATCGACAAGACGATCGGCTTCACGATCAAGCCGGAAGAGGAAGTGGAAGGGCTCGACCTGGCGGTGCATGGCGAAGTGGGAATGGACTACGGCGGCGGCGCCCCGGACGAGATTCCCGGCATCGCCGTCGAGCCGAAGGCCGCCGCCATGCCGCCGAACGGCCCGCTTTCCAAGCGCTTCACCGTGACCGTGGAAGGCGCGAATGCCGACCAACTGGTCAAAGCCTGGAGCGATCTGTGCAAGCCCAGCGACAAGCCGCACGATCCGGCGTTCAACGCGGTCTATCCGTACTTCACCACGATGAGCGGGAACAAGTTTCGCTTCCGCGGCGGCGACCCCACACTGCTCAGCACGGAGCTACAGAAACTGCTTTCGAAGATTCTCAACGCACCGGTCAAGACGCAACTGGAAGCGTGAGATCCAACCTGCGTAGCCGCGATCCAGCGGGGAGCGAGGATATTCGAGCTCCCCGTTGGGTCGCGGCTACTGGGATTCAGACGGGTTATGACAGGGAACCAGCCAGCCCTCGCCTCTCCCCGCTGGGGAGAGGCCGACATCTCGCGAAAGCGAGATGTCGGGTGAGGGGTCTTGATGACCCCATTCAACCCCTCACCCGGTTCGCTCGCTGCGCTCGCGAACCACCCTCTCCCCAACGGGGAGAGGGTCTGAAAGGCGGTTGGCTCGAAGTCATAGCTGTCCTGATCGTCAGTAAGTAACCAAACACCCAGCCCCAGCCCTCCCCATGAAACTGATCGTCGCCATCATTCGCCCGGAGAAACTCGAGGACGTGCAGCGGGCGCTCGCCGAGCGCGACGTGTACCTCATGACCGTCTCGGAGGTCCGCGGCTGCGGCCGCCAGCGCGGCTACACGGAGGTGTACCGCGGCGCGGAGGTGAACGTCCGTTTGCTCGCCAAGCTCAAGCTGGAGATTGCCGTCAACGAGCCGTTCGTGGAGGCGGCCGTGGAAGCGATCGTGCATGCCGCCCGCACCGGCGACACCGGCGCCGTCGGCGACGGCAAAATCTTCGTCATGCCCATGGACGATTGCGTCCG
>DATNBQ010000004.1:0-4557 GCA_035571955.1 Urbifossiella sp.
GGCCACGCCGGTGCCGGTCATCGCCATCTTCACGGATATTTTGCCCGACGCCGGCACGCGGCGGTACAGGCGGAACTGCTTCCAGCGGCCATTCGAGCCGATCAGTTCCACGCCCTTCTTGTCGCCCACTTGCTGCAACCGCTCGGCGAGGCCGTGGTCGATGGTTTCGAGCAACCGCACGGCCAGCGGCACGCCGCCCGCGTCGTCGTAGAACAGCACGCCGCCGGCCGCGTCGCCGAGAATCTTCTTCGGCACCTTGATCCACGCACTGATGCGAACCAGCGTGCCAGGCGGCAAGTTAACGGCCGGACTCTCCACCGAGAGGAATGTCCGTTCGAGGACGTGGTTGCTCGGCAGCGGCTTGCCGTCCGGCGTCTTTTGGACCTGCGTGCGGACTTCTAGTTTTAACGCGCCGAGGCCGAGTTCTGGCACGGGCGGCGTATGCCCTTCGCTCGCTTCCGGGATCGGCCGGCCGGCGGAGAAGAGCGATTTCGGTTCCTTTAAGGTCGGCCGCGGCGCCGGGGCATCGGCCAGTTTCTCGGACGAAATAATGCCTGCGGCGACCACGGCGCGATCCGTTTCCAGCGAACCGGTGCGGGCGCTCCACCCCGGCAACCGATTGATGGCGATTCCTTCGGCCGGGATGGCGCTGGCCAGTTCGAAGTTGCCGTAAGGAAGCACGGTGGACGCCGGGCGGCTGGCGCGCACTTCCTTGGCCAGCTCCCAGTGCTGCGGCAAACTATAGAAACTGACCGCATAAGCGCTGGCCGTCGGTATGTCGAGCGTCTCGGTAGCGAGTTTCCAGTGGTCGCGCATGATCACGCGAAGCGGCCGCAAGCCGCGGGCGGCGTCGCGATACGCATTCTCGTAGCGCTCGTTGGCGAAGTGCTGGCCCGCCTCCGTGTAATAGCGATTCGTTTCCTGGAACAACCGATGCGCATCGCGAATGGGAACGCCCATCGCCACCAACTTCTCATGGACGATGCGAACCTTCTCGTATTCGAGTCGGGTCAGGTCGATGGCCCACTGGGCGGAAAGGCGGCCGAACCGCCGCGCGTCGTCTTGCCACCCCGCAACCATCTTCAAGTTGCCCGTGAAAATGATCGGCGCCACCAGATCGAACTCATCGATGGTCAGTTCGAGGCCGCTCGGCGTATTCGAGACGTGCGGCAAGCGCGATGGGCCCGCCGGCGTGATCAGCCACGGATCGGAGCCCAGCGGAATCGACGGCACGATGATCTTCAACCCCGTGATGGCTCCCTGCGGCGGAACGTACTGGTCGCCCGCGCCGATCCACATCGGCAACAGCAGCGTTCCCTTTTGCCCGACGATCATCGCGGCCTTCACCATCGGGTGGCTGGTCGTCAGCCAGGCGGTGCTGTCGCTGGGGCCGAAACTGCCCGCGGAGAGCAGCACCGGCGCGATCAATTCGAGTTCGGCATTGAGAAGCGCCATTCCCTGCAGGCGGTCGCGCCCCTGGGCGGCATCGGCCATGGCGCGATCGGACCAGAAGCCGAGCCCGCGGGCCCCGCAGGCAATGCTGATGTACGCGAGTTGGCGGACCTGTTCCGGGTTTGGGCCGACTGGGTCGGCGAATGCGCCATCGCTGGGCCGGGCGATGCTCGCCACGTACCACTCGGGCAGGTGATTCTGCACCCAGGTCCAGAAGACGGGATACTTGCCGTCGGCGGCGAGCCTGCGGCGTTCCTGGAGCCAGTCGCGGTAGCGGGCCAGTTCGAGGCTTGTAAAGAGCGGCCAGCGGTGCACGCACAGTAAGTCGAGATCGTCGGTATAAGCCGAGAAACCGTCCCAAATGTCGGCGCCGACGGGTTTCGGTCCTCCCTTGCGCACCTCGGACGCGAGCGATGCGATGCGCGGCTTCTCTTCGAACGTCAGGCCGCCGCCTAAATCCCAGAAGAGGACGTCCGAGTTGGCGAACTTCTGCTGGAAGGCGTCGAAGGCGGTGAGCGTCGCGCCGGCGCCGGCGAACTCGTGTCGCGGCGCCGATGGGATCACGAACCACCCTTCGCGGCCGGCATCATCGATTACGCTCGGCGATGCATCGCTCGGCAGCCACAGCGAGTTAAATCCCGCTTCACGGAGCACGTGCAGAGGCGTCCCCGTATAGCGAATTGCCCGGAAGAAGTACTGCTTGTTATCCACGAGAAGGGCGCCGGCGTTCTGTTGAACTTTGTGGGTCGATCGGGGAATTGGAGCGCCGCCCCTGGTGGGAACGCCCGGAACGCCGCGGTTCGGCGCTGTCGGCTTCACCGGCCCAATTTCCAGGTCGTCAATCCACACGTCCACCTTGCCGGGGCCGGAGTAAAGGTTCAGCACGAGCCGGTCGATGTACGCATCCGCGGTATTAATGGTGCGGCCGATCTTCGCCTGCAAGGCCGGAAGATGCTTGCCGATCAGGCCCGGCACGTCTTCGAGAACGAGGCGTTCCCAGGGTTGGTTCCTCTCGTAGCGGCCGCCGATCACGATCATGGTGAGCGGCGATTCGGGCCGCGCCGGATCGGGTTCCTTGGGAAGCACGATGCGGGCGCGCAACTGCGTCCCGGCCCGGGTCGCTTTTACCCACACACTGGCCGATAGCGCGGGCGACACCGGCGCTGGCGGCGTCTCGTAGTAATAATCGATGTACCCCGCGCTCCCCGTCGCCGCTTCGGCCGTGAGTTGAACGTGTTCGCTGGTTGGCTGGCTCTTGAACGATTGCCGCGAGATGTCGTGTTGCTTTTCCTCGACGCGGATGTTGGCGCTGCCGCGGAGCAGCGCGGTCTGTTTGCCCCCGAAGCCGTGGCGATGCGTCTGCGGTTCGGCCGCCGGTTCCAGGGCGATGGCAACGCCGATGGCCGCGACAATCATTCCAAGAACGAGCAGCGGCCGCGGCATGTGGGCTCCTACCGTGGGAAGAGAACCATTCGGCACCCCGCCTATAGCAAGGGCGAAACTGCCGCGGAAGCCCATTTGTTTACTGGTAGTCAGGAAGGTAATCACGCGCTGGAAGCCCGTCTTACACCTCCCCCCTTGTGGGGGAGGTCGACGAATGTCGTCTCGCAGAGACGACGTTCGGCGGGTGGGGGGTAAAACACCAGCAAATTAGAAACCCCCCACCGGCCGACTCGCTTCGCTCGTCGGCGACCTCCCCCACAAGGGGGGAGGTTATGGGTGATTGGTGCCTTGTCATTACTTACCTGAAGTTCAATGGCCGCGACCCAACGGCGAGCGCGTCGTACACTATCGAGGACGGCAACGCCCACCGAGAGGCGCAATGAAGCGACGTTCCTTGTTCATCCTGGCCATCGGCCTCATCGTCGCGGCCGCGGTCGGCTTCACCCTCCTCGACCCCGACGCGCGCGTGCAAGGATGGGTCGGCGGCGAGCCCTTTTTCCAAGGGCGTTCAGCGACCGCCTGGCGGCGCGACCTGGTCCAAACCGACGACGTGCGAAGCACCGCCGCCCGCGAAGCACTGACGCGCGGCAAGGGTGACGCCGTGCCGGTCTGCGCCTGGATCATGGAGCATGCCGCCGAGCCGGAGGCCCGCGGCCGCGCCGCCGATGCGATCCGGCAAATGGGCAAGGATGGCACAAGCGGCGGCGAGGCCTTGCTCCAAGCGCTCGACGATCCCGACCCCATTGTCCGCGGCGTCGCCTTTCAGGCCGTCGAAGCCTTGGCCCCCGACCTTCCCGCGGATGCCTTGCCGAAGTTGATTGTCCACAGTCCGCCGCTCGAAGGGATTCGCGCCATCGCCAAGTACGGCCCCGCGGCCGAGAGCGCCATCCCCAAACTCGTTGAACTGATGAAGCACGGCGACCCGGCTGTCCGCTTTCAGGCGGTGCGAGCGCTCTCCAAGATCGGCGCGGCGGCCATTCCGCAGGTGCCCGAGTTCATCCAATTGATGGCCAACGACCCAAGCGACAAGGTGCGCGAGATTGCGGCGGAAGCGATCGGCGCACTGGGGCCGGCCGCGGCCGCGAAGTATCCGGAAACGATTCCGGCGCTCGCCAAGGCGCTCAAGGATTCGGCCTGGAATGTGCGCCGCGACGCCGTCCGCTCGCTGGGTCAACTCGGCCCCGCGGCCAAGCCCGTGCTCGCCGGGATTAAGCCGCTACTCAACGACGAGAACGATCGGGTTAAAAAGGCTGCCGCCGTCGCCGTTCAACAGATCGAGAAGAAGTAGGAGCCGAAGCGCAACGACATGCCGCCGTCACTGCCGCTGCCCGGCTCGCCCGTCCTCCGCATCCGCGGAGTGAACCACCATTTCGGCGAAGGCGAGACGCGCACCCAGGTTCTCTTCGATAACAACCTCGAAGTGATGCCCGGCGAACTCGTCATCATGAGCGGACCGTCCGGTTCCGGCAAAACCACGCTGCTGACGCTCATCGGCGGGCTGCGGACTCTGCAATCGGGGCAAATCGAAGTCTGGAACCCGGACGCCGGCGACTACGCCGCCTTAAATGGGATGAAGGAAGAAGATCTGGTTCGCGTCCGCCGGCTCATCGGCTTCATTTTCCAGCGGCACAATCTCTTCGATTCGCTCACGTCGTTGCAGAA
>DATNBQ010000005.1:0-2761 GCA_035571955.1 Urbifossiella sp.
GGCCGACGGAATGCCCGGCTCGCGAAGTTGCGAATCACCTTGCGAGCATCGGCCGGCGTCTCCTGGTTTCCTTCCACGAAGATGTTCCGGTGCGGCGCCGGCGGCCATGCATCGTATAGCGGCCCCTCGAACTCCACCGAACGGACGACCAGTCGCGGCATGTCCCGGCCATCGGTGAATTCGCTCCGCACGCCGATCTCGCGAATCCCCGCCAGATAATTGACGTTGTCTTTCTCCACGTTCGGATCGGGATAATTCTGAATCGCCCCTTCGAAGGTAAAGCGATTGAGCTTGGTTTCCTTCACGGGGATCGGCGAGCCGACCGGGGCCAGCGTGCTGCCGCAATCGCGGCGGAAGCCCATGTGCACGCCGAGCAACGGTGAACGCTTCTCGAATGCCAGGAATCGCTTCACCACGGCATGTTCCGAGGGCAGCGGTGTAAACGCGACTCGCTCCGGCGCCTTGCCGGCCACAGTCACCGGCAACTTACCTTCCGGCAACCGTACGACCACGAACGCGGGGCCCTTTTGAACGGCGGAGAATGGCCGCTCGCCGAGCGTCACGCTCGTTTCTCTCGGGAACGCACCCTTCGAATAATGCACATCTACTTGGTAAATGCCCGCCTTGGGAATCGCGACGGCTTGCAGTTTGAAATCGCTCAGCAGAATAGAATCCGCGGTTTCGATCGCGGAATCGGCGCGATCGAGCAGCATGCCGTCGTCGAACTTCGCGGCCATCACCGTCACCCGGAAGCGGCCGTGTTGCGGCAACTCGCGGACGGCAATCTTGAAGTTCGCCCGCGGACCGTACGTGCTCGACTCGCCGAACAGTTCCGAGCTGGGAATGGCCGGCCTCAGCAACAGGCCTTCGGGAATGGTGCGATAAGCCCGACCTTTGGGGTAGCCGTGCGTGCCGCGCATGCAGGCGAACACGGAGTGGTAAATGCTGTCGTAATCGCGCCAGCCGCGGACCGTGTCGTTTCCCTGGTACCCCTCGATGAACCGATACTTCGTCTTCATGAAGAACGGTTCGAAGGCGAACGGCTTCACCGGCGTCAGCTGCGTTACCACGACATCGCGCTTGTCGAGCAGCAGGCTGTCGGCCCCGAGAATGAGATTGTCCTTGATCGGCGACTTGTTGATGCCGGCGCCGAGATCGACGCGGAAGTTCTGGATGCTCGGCTTCGCTTTCGAGTCAACCAGGCAACGCGACAGGGCGTCGTCGGCGATTTCGAAGTATGCTTCGAGCAAGAGCGGCGACAGCTGCAGCGTTTCCTGATTGTTGACGAATCCGTCGCGGGAGACGGCATCCGGCGGCAAGGCATCGGCCACGTTGTCTTCGAGAAGCAAGAGTTCGCGGAGCGTATTGCGATACTGGGCGGCGGTGAGCCGGCGCAGGCCGCCGTTCTTCGGCGTCGGCCGCGACCGGGCGATTTCTAGCGCCCGTTCGATCCAGGCGACGGCGGCCTGGCGCTCCTTGGCGGTGGGCTGTTTCGCATCCTCCGGAGGCATCGCCCCGTCGCGCACCTGCTTCAGGACGTGTTCCCAGAGTTTGAGTTGGCGGTCGTCCAGCTTCGCGTCGAGGTGATCGAGGCGGACGCCGGAAGTCATCTTCTCGGCGTTGTGGCAGCGGAGGCAATTCTGTTTGAGGAACGGCTTGACCTGGCGTTCGAAGGCCGGCGCAAGCGCGGCATCGTCGGCCCCGCGCCCCGGCAGGCTCAAGAGTATGGCGGAAAGGACCGCAAGATGCCGAACGGTCATGGAAACAAGCCCCGTTTAGCCGCGACCCAACGGGGAGCGCGGCGTATCGCTCAATCGACGAACAGGAATTCGTTGCTCATCAGAAGCACCTGGGCCAGCTGTTCCCAGGGGCCGAAGTCGGCGGTGGACTTGCCGTCGCCGATGAACGCTCTGGCCAGTGCCAGTTCCTCGGTCGTCGGATTGCGGCCCAGGGCGGCCCGGTACAACCTTGCGATCCGGTCGTGCGGGGCGGTTGCGGACTTCACGTCGCCGCGGTTCGCCAGGGTCCTGGCCTGTTCCACGACGAACGGGCTGTTCAACAAGAAGAGCGCCTGTTGCGGGACGGTGGTTTGAAAGCGTTGCGGGCTGTGTTGATCCGGGCTGGCCACGTCGAACGACCGGAACGTGCCGGGGAAGTTCGAGCGGTCGATGGTGCCATAAATGGAGCGGCGCGTACTGAACGGCGACTTGAGAATGTCGACGGAACGACCGCCCATCGTGAGATCGAGCCGGCCGGCGGTAAAGAGCAGCGAGTCGCGCATCGCCTCGAAATCGAGCCGGCGACGGTTCTGATGTCCCAGCCAGCGGTTCTCGAGATCTTGCGAATGCGGAATGCGGAGTGCGGAATGCGGAATGGAAACACCGAAAAGTTTCGCGGATTGGGCGATCCCCGTTCTGGATTCCGAATTCCGAATTCCGAAGTCCGAAATTGATAACTGTTGGTACGCCGCCGACATCATGATGGTCTTGTGCAGTTTCTTCACGCTCCAGCGGTCGCGAATGAAGCGCGAGGCGAGCCAGTCGAGCAGTTCGGGATGCGTCGGGGGGTCGGAACGGAGGCCGAAATCGCTGGGCGTGCGGACGAGCCCCTGGCCGAAGTGGCCGATCCAGACGCGATTGGCGAACACGCGGGCCGTCAGCGGGTTGGTCCGGCTGGCGATGGCCTGGGCCAGTTCGAGGCGGCCGCTGCCATTGGCGAACGGCTTCCGGCTGGGGCCGGCGAGCACCTCGGGGAATTGCCG
>DATNBQ010000006.1:0-4027 GCA_035571955.1 Urbifossiella sp.
TCGGACCATTTCCTGTTGCCCGTTTCCTTGGGCCGTGGCCGGCCGCCAAGGATCATCCTATCATCGGCGGCAGACGGTCGCAATTGTTCGCCCGGAAAGGTAATGCCTCGGTTTTGATTTTGGTGGCACAGGCATTCTTGCCTATGCGAGGTTTTGCACAGGCAAGAATGCCTGTGCCACCAAACTGAGGCAATACCATGGGAAAGGCGCGATCTTGGCCAGAGGAATGCCGCATGTCCCGCGAGATCGTTCACGTCGGCCGGAAAATCCGGGTCGCCATCGACACGCAGACGATGCCGGACGGCACGGTCGTTCGCCGCGACGCGATCCTCCATCCGGGTGCGGTCGTCATCCTTCCGGTGCTGGATCGCGATCGGATCGTGCTCCTCCGCAACCATCGGTTCGTGATTGGCGAGACATTGTGGGAGGTGCCGGCGGGAACGCTCGAGCCGAACGAACCGCTCGAAGCGTGCGCCGCGCGCGAACTGCTCGAAGAGACCGGTTACCGCGCCAACAAGTGGCGCTGTCTCGGCTACCTGTACGCTTCGCCCGGCGTCCTCGACGAGAAGTTGCACCTGTTCGTCGCCGAGGAACTCACTCCCGGCCCGATGCAGCCGGAAGCGGATGAAGAACTGGAACCGCGGATCGTGCCCTTCGACGACGCCATGCGCATGTGCCTGGCCGGCGAGATCAAGGACGCCAAGACGATCACACTCTTACTTTTGTGGGAGAAGTTGCGAGGAACTTAGCCGCGAAGCGGAGCCCGCGGAGCCGAAAGCGGCGCGCCGCGGCAATCCATCGACCGCGGTTCAGCACCCAGCACCCGCCGACGGCGAGGGCCGCAGCGAACGCACCGAACCAACCCCACGACGGTCCGGCCGTTTCCGGTTGCTCGACGGCGGAGGGCTTCGCATCGCTTGCGACGGCGGCCGCGGCGGCCGGAGCGGCCACTTCCTCGGTCGTCTGCGGCGCCTGCGACATCTGCTTAGGAAGGTTCGCGGCCGGATCGACTTCGCGCGGCGGCGGAGCGATCTCGACGCCCGGAGCGGCTGGCTGCTCGCCGGGCAAATGCGGCATCGGGGCTTCTTCCCACTTCTGAACGCTGCCGTAACCGATGGGAACGCCGAGCAGCGTCACGGACTGTGTGGCCGCCGGAGGAACGAAGGACGGCGCCAGCGTCTCCGCGGAATGCTCCGGAGCATTGGTGATCGGCGTCGCGAGCGCGGGAACCACGCGTTCGGCACGCAGGAAATCGGCCTCGGTTTGGCCCACGAAGCCGTCGTTGAGGAAGACGACGCGGAAGCCGATCTCCGTCGTTCCGGCCGTCGAACCGCCGGGCATCGGCAAGATGTTGGACGACGGCAGCGTGAACTGCACGGGTTGAACGAGGATGGCGAAATCCGCTTGATCCGAAGGCCCGAAGAAGACGATGAACGCGGATTCGGGAATCGCCGCGACGCTGTTGGAGCTCCCAGCGGCGGCCGGCGCCGCGATGCTATTGATCCCGGCCGCGACTGGGGCCGCACTGTTGTTGGGGGTGCCGGCGGTGCGACTTCCCAGGATGGCCGGCGTCAGGTTCAGGACGGGTTCCAGAACGGCCGCGTCCAATGTCTGGAGCAGGTTCAACTGAGCCGGTTGAGCGCGGTCTTCCAGGTGTTCGATGAAGAGGCGAACGCGCGAGCGAGAATGAGTGCGTGCCATGAGGGTGCCCCGATTGGTGGGCGAGATGAATACCGATTCCTCAAAGTTACCAGCTCGGCAATTGGACTGCCATCGCTTTTTTTGGCGCAGCAGCGAACCGGGTGAAGCCAGATTCTCGGGCGGGGGAAACGATGATGTGGGGCGATGCTTGGGTGGCACCGGCTTCCAGCCCAATGGCACTTACTTTACCGCAGGCCGATTGCGATCCGGTATCCCATGCAGCCTAGCGGATGAATGTCATTGGCCACGAAGGGGCCGCCGTTAATAGCCAGGAGCCCTGGTTGCGGGTCCAATCAATTCCTATCTCGCTGGAGCCCCAACGGGGCGACCGGGCAATCATCCTGTACCGAGTGTCGCCCCTCCGGTGCTCCGCACACCGGATGGCGTCTACCAGGGGCTTACGCCCCTGGCTATTAACGGTGGCCCCTTCGGGGCCCACGAGGGCAGCGACCAATTGGCTATCGGTGGTCGTACGTGATCTAAAGTAAGTGCCATTGGGCTGGAAGCCGGTGCCACCCCGAAGCGTCCGGCGATCCTATTTGAGATCCCAACCTCACGGCAGCTTTTGGGTTGCACGGGCAGCGGCGGCATCTCCGCCAGTCCCGACCAGCCTCGCCTTCGCGCGTGGGTCGAAGACTTGAGGGACCCTGCGCGGCCATCGGTTCCGCGACTTGAGTAGCTGCCATTCGAGAAGGCTCGCATATTTACGAAGAGTGTTGCTCTCGGGGAGCTGACTTGTCCGGGTTCGAGTAACCTGGACACACCAGTTGACAGAGAAACGCCGAGAGGATGCCTCTCGGCGTTCTTGCGCTTTCCGCCCTTTCTGCAAGGGTTTTCGGCTTCCTCGACGAATCGCCGAAGACTCTCTGTTTCGCGAGAGATCGATCGGGGTCCGAAAGGGACACCCAAGTTCCCTCTCGAGCCCCGAGATTATGGGGCCAAAACTCTCGGAGTCTCTGGTTAACATACCCTTCAAAGTTACCAGCCCGTTCCGTCCCGGACCCCAACGTGCTGGTTCGAACTGGGGCACGCTTCGGTCGAGGTGACCGGAGCGTGCAACGGGATTGGTCCGATCCTCAGGCCAACACGTTACGCCGCAGATCCGCTTCCCACTCCAAGCCGCATGAGCACAGCCCGAGTGCTCGGTCGAAGTCCGTCGCTGACGGGTAGCGGTCGGAGGGGTCCTTTGCTAGGCAGCGGGCGACGACGGTGGCGACATCCGCCGGCAGCTTGGGCTGGAGTTCTGTCAACGAAGGCGGCGGCACGGACCGATGCGAGGCCAAGAGCTGGCCAACCGTCTTCCCCTCGAACGGCGGCCGACCGGCCAGGGCGAAGAACGCCACCGCCCCGAGCGAGTAAACGTCCCCCCGGGCGTCCACGGACTCCCCCGCTGCCTGCTCCGGCGACATGTACGCTGGCGTCCCGAGCACAGTCCCGGTTCGGGTCAGCCGGCCGTCGTCCTCCGCCGACAGGTCCTGCACCAGCCCGAAGTCGAGCAACTTCGCCACGTCCGGCTGTCCGCCGAGGGTGGCGACGATCGCGTTCCCGGGCTTGAGGTCCCGATGCACCAGCCCTGCGGCATGCGCCTCCGCCAGGGCGCCGCAGAGCTGACGGACGAGGTACACGACCCGCCCCGGCGGGAGGGGTCCGGCCGTCCGCACCAGTTCCTCCAGCGTCGGGCCGTCGAGATACTCCATGACCAGGTAAAAGGAGCCGTCGTCCGCCCGGCCGTAGTCGTACACCCGGACGATGTTGACGTGGGTCAGCCCGGTGACGGCCTGCACCTCCCGGGCGAACCGGGCTGCTGTCGCCGGACTCGCTGCCAGATCGGGGCGGATGAATTTCACGGCGCACGGCCGCTTCAGGAATCGGTGTTCGGCCAGCCATACTTCCCCCATCCCGCCCTCGCCGAGCTTCCGTTTGAGGGTGTACTGGCCGAGTTGATTGGCCCGCCGCTCGGCCTCGAACGCCCGCCGCTGGAGTTCGGCCGCGCGAGTGGCCGCGAAGACGGCGATCGCCGCCGGGAAGGCGAGGTGGGCGGCCGCCTGAACGAATAACGGCACGACGTGGTCGGCCCCCACGGCCGGATTGGCCACGGCGGCGGCCGCGACCGCTAGAAAGGGGGCCGACGCAATGGCCGCCACCCCGATCAAGCTTCGTCGCCGGGTGTTCGGGATGAGTACCCCGTAGGCCAGGATGATGGCCGAGAAGTTGAAGAGGGTGACCGCGCCGAAGAAGCCGACGGTGATGAATGGGTCAGGGGCGGTCCAGGCGTTTCGGGCCAGCATCGCGAAACGGAGCCAACTGTAGAAACCGACGACGGTGA
>DATNBQ010000007.1:0-4352 GCA_035571955.1 Urbifossiella sp.
CCCGCATAAAAACGGCCCGCTCGCCGACGGCATGGTCGTCGGCCACCAGGTCGTTTGCCCGCTCCACGCCCACCGCTACGAAGCCCACACCGGTTCATGCGACCAGCCGAACAGTTGCTCCATCCCCGCGTACCCCGTGGAAGTCGACGGCGACACCGTCTACGTCGTACTTCCCGTCGTGGGCCCCGCCTGATCGCCCTCTTCCGGGAGTTGCCGTGTATTCCGATACGATCCACGAAGTCGGCAAGCAGGCCGCTGCCAAGTACGACCATCAGCAGCGGTCGCTGTTCGGCCACCTCGTGCGTTCGGCACTCGCCGGCATGTACGTCGGCGCCGCCATCGTATTGATCTTCACGATCGGCGGGTTGCTATCGAAAGCGGCGCCCGGCACCGAGCGGATCGCCATGGGCGTCTTCTTCGGCGGGGCGCTCACCATGGTCGTCTTCGCCGGTGCGGAACTCGTTACCGGCAGCAACATGGTCTTGACCCTCGGCGTACTAACCAATCGCGTCTCCGTCGGCAACTTGATTTCCAACTGGACCTGGACCTGGATCGGCAACCTCATCGGCAGCGTCCTTCTCGCCTGGATGGTCTTCCAATCGGGCCTGATCGACGATGACCCCATCCGTTCGTTCCTGGTGAACGCGATGGGCAAGAAGATGAACCTGCCGCCGGAACAGCTATTCATCCGCGCGATTCTCGCCAACTGGCTCGTCTGCCTCGGCGTGTGGATGGCGGCCCGCGTCAAAAGCGAAACTGCCAAGCTCGTCCTGATCTGGTATTGCATGTTCACCTTCATCACCAGTGGCTTCGAGCACAGCGTGGCGAACATGTGCGGCCTGATGATGGCGCTCTTGTTGCCACATGGCGAAACGGTGACCTGGGGCGGCTACGCGTACAACCTGGCGCTGGCGACGGCGGGGAACATCGTCGGCGGCGCGTTCTTCGTGGCCGGGCTCTACTGGGCCGGCAGCCCCGCCTCGCGAACCACGCCAGTTCCTTCCACCAACGGCCACGTCTCGCCCGGTGAACCGTTGCCATCGCGGATTCTCGCCGAAGCGCGGTAACCCCGCGCTCCGCTCCGCAGACTCCGCGTCGCGGCTAATCGGATTCCCAATGACGCTCGCTCTTGCCGATGAACTCGCCATCCGGACGCACTGCCCGTATTGCGCGTTCCAATGCGGCATGGTCGTGGGCGACGGCGGCGACAGCGTCGAGGGCGATCCGCACTTCCCCGTCAACAACGGCCAACTCTGCATCAAGGGATGGACTTCCACCACGTTGTTGCGCCACCCGGACCGCCTCACCGAGCCGCTCATTCGCGTGAACGGCGAACTCGTTCCCACCGATTGGGATACGGCCCTCGACGCCGCCGCTGAAGCGATCCGAAATACCAAAGCGACCCATGGCGCGGATGCCGTCGGCTTCTTCGGCTCCGGGGCGCTCACCAACGAAAAGGCCTATTTGCTGGGGAAATTCGCCCGCGTTGCCGTGGGCACGGCGAACATCGATTACAACGGCCGCTACTGCATGGCCAGCGCCGCGGCGGCCGCCAACCGCGCCTTCGGCATCGATCGCGGCTTGCCGTTTCCCGTCGAAGATATTGCCAAGGCGGATGTGGTGCTCCTGATCGGTTCGAACATCGCCGAGACGATGCCGCCCTTGCTCCAGTGGTTCGAGAAGCAGAAGCAGGCCGGCGGGCGGCTCGCCGTCATCGACCCGCGGAAAACGCCGACCGCCCGCGCTGCCGATCTCTTTCTCCCCATCACGCCGGGTTCGGACCTGGCGCTGGCCAACGGCCTGCTCTACCTGGCCATTGAAGAGAATCTCATCCAGCGCAAGTTCATCGCCGAGCGGACCTGGGGCTTCGATGCAGTTCGCCGCTCCGTGCTGGCTTACCATCCTGCGCATGTCGAACGACTGACTTGCATCGGCGAGGCCTCGCTGCGGAAACTGGTCCGCTGGCTCGGCACTTCAAATTCGGCGATGATCCTGAGCGGCCGCGGACCGGAGCAGCAGAGCAAGGGTGTCGACACTGCGACGGCGTTCATCAACCTGGCGCTGGCCCTGGGATTGCCCGGTAAGCCGGCGAGCGGTTGGGGCACCTTGACCGGCCAGGGGAACGGCCAGGGCGGCCGCGAGCACGGTCAGAAGGCCGACCAACTTCCCGGCTACCGCCTCATCGATAATCCGACTCATCGCGAACATATCGCCAAGATCTGGGACATTGAAGCGTCCACGCTTCCACGGAAAGGCAAGAGCGCCTTCGAACTGCTCGATGCGATGGGAACCGAAGGCGGCATCCGGACGCTGTTCGTCATGGGTTCAAACGTCGCCGTCGCTTCTCCGGATGCCATCCGCATCGAGAAGCGCCTGGCATCGCTCGATCACCTGGTCGTTTGCGATGCGTTCCTCAACGAGACGACGGCCCACGCGGATGTCGTGCTGCCCGTTTATCAATGGGCGGAGGAAGACGGCACGTTAACCAATCTCGAAGGGCGGGTGATTCGCCGTCGCCGAGTGGCCCGGCCGCCGCGCGGCGTGCGCGGCGACATTGATGTGCTTCGCGAACTCGCCGATCGCCTCGGTTGCGTCGACAAGTTCGCGTTCCAGTCGCCGCGCGAAGTGTTCGACGAGTTGCGCCGGGCCACCGCCGGTGGGGTCGCCGATTACAGCGGCATCACTTACGACCGCATCGAACGCGAGGACGGCGTCTTCTGGCCCTGCCCCGGCGAAGAGCACCCGGGCACGCCGCGGCTCTTCGCCGAGCGCTTCTTGCACGCCGACGGCAAGGCGCGGTTCATGGCCGTCGAACATCGCCCGGCCGGCGAAGAGCCCGATTCCCAGTATCCGTTCTACTTCACGACAGGCCGCTACAAGGAGCACTATAACTCGGGGGCGCAGACGCGGCGGGTCGGGGCGCTGTTGAAGGCGAAACCGCTGCCGATCGTGCAAATTCACCCGGCAGCGGCGCGGCGGCATCGCGTTGCATCGGGGAACGCCGTGACCCTGGAAAGCCGTCGCGGCCGCTCCGAGTTTCACGCCGAAGTGACGCCCGAGATTCGCCCGGACACGCTGTTCGCGCCGTTTCACTGGGGCGGCCGCGACTCGGCGAACCGGCTCGTCGGCGCCGCTCTCGACCCCATCAGCCGCATGCCCGAGTTCAAGATTTCCGCCGTGCAAATTGTTGGGGTGAGCAGCTGATTCTTGGTGGCACAGGCATTCCTGCCTGTGCTCCTTAACCTTGCACAGGCAAGAATGCCTGTGCCACCAGAACGAGAATGATGAAGAAGCGGTTGGCGATCATCGGCAACGGCATGGCGGCCGGACGGCTGCTCGATGAACTCGTCCGCCGCAACGCCCCGGGGCTCTTCGACATCGCCGTGTATGGCGAAGAACCGCACGGTTGCTACAACCGCATCCTGCTGGCGCGGATCATCGGCGGCGGTTCGGCGGACGACATCACCCTGAAATCGCGCGACTGGTACGCCGAGCGCGGCGTCGGCTTCCGCTCCGGCACCCTCGTCGCCAAAATCGACCCCGCCGCCCGCACGCTTCACACCACCGACGGCGATACGGAACGCTACGATGTCGCGGTGTTCGCGACCGGCAGCCGCCCCGTGGTTCCCGCGTTAGAAGGCCTGAAAGCCGCGGACGGCAAGCCGAAGGCCGGGACGTTCGTCTTTCGCACCGTGGAGGATTGTGAACGAATCCGCACCGCGGCCCGCCCCGGCTCGAGCGCCGTCGTGCTGGGCGGCGGCCTGCTCGGCCTCGAAGCCGCCAAGGCCATGTGCGATCTCGGGTTGCACGTCACGGTCGTGCACCGGTCCGCGACCTTGATGAATAAACAGGTGGATGCGGCCGGCGGGGCATTCCTTCGCCGCGCCGTCGAACGCACCGGCATCTTCACCCGCACCGGGTCGGCCATCGCCGTTCGCGGCGACGACCGCGTCACCGGCATTGCCCTCGAATCGGGCGAAGTCCTACCGGCGGATTTGCTCGTGCTCGCTTGCGGCATCCGCCCGCGCACCGACGCCGCCCATGCTTCCGGCGTTCCCGTGAAAACCGGCATCGTGGTGAACGACCTGCTCGCCACCGCGGTGCCCGGCGCCTTCGCCCTCGGCGAATGTGCCGAGCATAATGGCATCGTTTATGGCGTCGTGCCGCCGATCTGGGAGCAGTGCGAAGTGCTCGCCGACATCCTCACCGGGGCGAACCCGCAGGCCCGTTACCGCGGTTCGAAGCTCTACACGCGCTTGAAAGTGGCTGGCGTGGAAGTGGCGAGCATGGGCATCATCGAGGCCGCCAACGACTCCGATGAAGTGATCCAGGTGATCGAGGATCGTCGCGGG
>DATNBQ010000008.1:0-4560 GCA_035571955.1 Urbifossiella sp.
CGCACAATCGCCAACATCCGAAAAAGGATTCCGATGAACGTAGCGTTGCCGAAGTATGCCGAACGCGGGCCGATCCACGACGTGGTCTGGGTGCCGCTCAAGTTCTACCACGATTCGCGCGGCTGGCTCGTCGAACTGTTCCGCAACGATCTCATCGATCCGAAGTTCCACCCGGTGATGGCGTACGTCTCACAGACGAAGCCGGGGGTTGCCCGCGGTCCGCACGAACACGTCGACCAGGCCGATTACTTCTGCTTCACGGGGCCGTCGACATTTCGCGTCTATTTGTGGGATGCCAGGCCAGGTTCGCCGACGCACGGCAAAAAGGAAGTGCGCGAGGTGGGCGAGAGCGCGCCGTTTGCGCTGATCGTGCCGGCCGGCGTGGTGCACGCGTACAAGAACGTCGGCGACAAGGACGGGCTGGTGTTCAACGCCGCGAACCGGCTTTATGCCGGCTGGCTGAAGCAGGACCCGGTCGATGAAATCCGCCACGAAGCCGACGCGAATTCCCCCTACCGGCTCGATTGATTTTGTGGAACTCCGGCGACTGACGTCGCCGGCTCGCCAAGCTACGTCACCAGCCATTCGACGACCTTGAGATCGTCGAGTTTGTCTTCGGCGCGCGTCAGTTGGTCGGCAGCGCCGGAGGCGTCATAAGCAGCCTTGGGAAGTTTGCCGCTGGCCGTGCCGCGATGGTTGTGCACCAGCGCCGCGCCCGGCGCGCAGAGTGCCAGGAACGCCGGCAACCCGCCGTACTTCACCGCGCCTGGCAGCATCATCGGGTCGTTCGCGTCCTTGATGCTCTCGAAGCGGAACTGATTCATGTCGGCGGCCAGTTTGGTCACCGCGCTGCCGGCGAGCGCCCTGGCCAGAATCGCCGCCGGGCCCATCGCGCCCCAGCCGACGATCGCGATCGACTTCGCTTCCAGGAATTTGCCGAAGCCGACCAGGGTGAGCAAATCGTGGACGCGATTGGCCAGTAGCGGCCGGTTGTATCCATAAGTCAGCCCGGCGTACCCCCTGTCCACGGTCGGCGGCTTGGCGAAGCTCAGTTCGCCGACGCCGAGATAATCCGTGGACACCACTGCGAACCCGGCATCGGTCAGCGCCTTCACCGCCGGGGCCACCTTGCCGTTAACGAACAGGCTCGATTTCCCTTGCGGATGCGCCCAGATGACGAGCTTCTTCTTGTCGGCCTTGGCGTTGACGAGGCCGGCGCAAGGGATGGCGTCGTTCTCGCCGCGGCGGCCGAACACCGCCCGGTGCATCGTGTGGCCGTCGATCTTCGATTCCTTCGGCCCTTCGATCACAACGATTTCTTGCGGCAACGCGTCGGTCACCAGGGCCGCCAGCGCCGTACCGACCACGCGCTGGAATTCCTTCAAACTCGCGGCATCGGTGGGAACGAGCTTGGCCATCTGGGCGTCGGACGCCTTGGTCATCGTTTCGCGCAACCTCGGCGCATCGAGTTCATCGGCCGGCCGCGCATGCTCGGCGTCGTAAACGCTCAGTTCCTTCGGCGGAATCGGCTTGAACGGCAATTCCTTCACCTCACCGTCCTTGCCCTGGAGGTGCTTGTTGAACCAGGCGTACATGAAATCGCGCGACGGCTGGGCGTAGTTGTGCGGGAACTGCAGCCACGCCTTGGCGGCCACATTGCCCGCCGCCCCGAGCATGCCGTAAAGCTGCTTCAACTCGGGAAGCCCCTTGGTCATGATCTCCTTGGTCCAGTCGTCGGCGCCGGACATGGCGAGCGGCTTGGGGGCGAAGATTCCCGCCAGTTCGACGTTGCCGGTATCGACTCGCAATCCCGAGCAGTTCTCGCAGACGCAGCCGCCCTGCATCGCGGTGCCAACCATGACGGCGGGGAAAGCCGCCGCCGGGCGATCGTCCACCGCGATGAGCATGAAAGTTTGAGTGCCGCCGCCGGACGCTCCCGTCACGCCGATGCGCTTCGGGTCCGCGTCGGGAAGCGTTTCGACGAAGTCCAGGGCACGGATGCTGTTCCAGGTTTGCAGCCCCATGAAGTTCTGGCCGCGGAGTTCGGCCTGCACGTCCTTGAACCCTTCGCGATGCGGGATCGCCTTGCTGTCGGCGACGCCGACCATGTCGTAATGGAAGACGATGAAGCCGAGGCGGGCGAGCATCGCGCACCGCGCTTGCAGCGGGTATTTCGCGCTCTCCGGCGTTCCCTCGGCCATCGTTTTGAGTTGCTTGGCGACCTCGGCATCGCCGGCCTGGTAGAAGCGGCCGTTGGCCCAGTGGCCGTGCGGGTTCAGAATCACGGGGCGCTTGCCGTCGGATTCGGTGCTGATCTTCACGAGTGGCCGATACAGGTTGCCGCTGACGTAGTGGCCCGGCATGCTGGCGAAGAAGACCTTTTCGACGGTGTAGCCGTCGCGTTCGATCTTGCCGTGGATGACGGCATTGAGCGGGGTTTTATCGGGGAGCGGCCACAGGCCGGTGGCGACGAGCACGCGCTCGCGCACCAGTTTTCGCCGCTCCGCCCATGCTTCCTTGCTCTTCGGCACCGCGAACGGGAAGTAGCCGTTGAGGTTCTTCGGCGGACCGAGGCGAACGTCGGTCGGCTTCTTGCCGCCCGTGTAAACGAGGGTGGGATCGACGGCATCCGCGGCGCCGACTACGCCGGGAAGAAGCGACAGAACCGGAACGGCGAGGGCATCGCGGCGAGTCATCATGGGAGAGCTCCGGGAAAAGGTTAGCCGCGACGCGGAGTCGAGCGCGCGCTCCATGGCGTCGCGGCTCGACGGGACTATTGCGGTTTGATTTCGAACTTGTGGGCGGTGGGCTTGGCCAGCTTGTAGATTTCCGCCTGGGCCGCGGTCGCTTCTTCCAGGCGGCGGGCCATCTCCTCGGGGCGGCGCTTGCGGCCGGCCGCCGTGTTCCAGTACTTGTCGCCGCCCAGCATGATGCCTCGGAAGCGACCATGAACGATCTGGTTCTTGTCGTTAATGGCGTTCAGCACCGCCACGCTTTGATCGTAAAGCGGGCCGCTCGTCAGGTTGCCGAGATTCACCCCGGCGGCCAACTCCTTGTCCGAGAACTTGCCCACTTCCTTGCCGTCGATGCTGACCGAGAAACTACCGGCGGGAAGCCCCTTCACAGCCAGACCATACCAGTTCAGATCCTTCAGATTATTTGTGTAAGGCAGCATCGGTAGCCAATCCTTGAGCATCGGCAGCGGCAAGGCGGCATCGGTGCGCGTGAAGCTGACCCCTACGCCGTTCGGGAAAGTCGTGATGTCGTCAACTTTGCACCCCTTCGCGGTCGCTTTGGCGTCCTTCACGTCGATGCTGGCATTGCTGACGAGGGCCGGGGCGTGCAGGCCGGTGAGGATGGCGTGGGCCATGAGCAAACCGCCGGGCGCGGAGGTATGGAAGCCGTCGCCGTACGGCTTGGCTTTTTGGGCCTTGGGGTCGTCCTTTTCCATGCGTTCGGTGGCGGCGCGGGTGATCGCATATTGATCGACGAACGGGTAGTTGAACTTCTCGGCGGCGCCCGCCAGCGGTGCGTAGAACTGCTTCTGCGTCTCCAGATACTCGACACCGTTGCTCTTCATCCGGCGATCGACGGCGTTTGGCGACAGCAGCGCGACTCGCACGTTCGCCTCCCGGGCCATCTTCAACATCGCTTCCGTCTTCTGTGTGAAGTTCTTGCAAGCGTCGGCCCTGAACTTGCCGTAACCGCCATCGTTCATGCCGAAGTTGATGGTCACGGCGGTCGGATGCTCGTCGAGAACGTGGGCCTTGAAGCGGCCGGCGCCACCGTTGGCCGTGTCGCCGCCAATCCCCGCGTTAATGAACGTCAGGTTCCAGTCCGGGAACCGCGTGGTGAGGTAGAGCTCGATGTACGACGAATACTGGTATTGCTCGGTGATGGAGTCGCCGAGGAAGACGATGCGATCGTTCGGCTTGAAGAAGAATTCCTTGGCGTCGGCGGACTTGGCGGGGTCGGCGGCGGATGCCGAGCAAACCAGGGCGAAGAGCGCCGCGGCAACGCCGGCCGTTAGCAATCGAGTCATGAGATAGGCCTCGCGAGGTAGGTGGGTAAACCCGATTGTATCCGGCGGCAATCGGGAACCAAGTAACCTGATTACTGACGGTCATCAATGTAATGACATCGAGCCAACCACCTACAACCTCCCCCCTTGTGGGGAGGTCGCCGACGAGCGAAGCGAGTCGGCGGGTGGGGGGATTTGCAAGATGATGATACCCCCCACCCGCCGAAAGTCGTCTCTGCGAGACGACATTCGACGACCTCCCCCACAAGGGCTGAGGTGTAAGACGGGGTAAGCAGCTGGAAAGTGGGTGGGTTTTATCCGCCCAGCAGATCGAGCCGAATTCATCGTTCCTGGAACCGCCAGTCAAGCCGATTCTCGGCCGTAAATGGCCGCTAACAACCCCCTCTTTGCGGAAATCCTCGATCTTTTCGCGGCAATTAAAAATTGGAGGCCGCTTTTTTTGTTTCGAGGCAGTCGCGCATTTGCCGTAAGTGCCATGATGCCTGTGCCTTTCGCGACTTTCTTCGCTTCGCCGCGGC
>DATNBQ010000009.1:0-3743 GCA_035571955.1 Urbifossiella sp.
CGGGCGTCGCGCACACGGCGGCCGTCCCGGGGACCTCCTTTGTCCTGAACGCCAACAGTTCGAACTACGGCAACATGTTCGTCATCCTCAAGCCGTTCGCCGAGCGCCGAGGCGCGGCGCTGTCGGGAGAGGCGATCGCCAGCCGGCTCCGGGCGCGGCTACGAACCGAGGTTCCGGATGCGCGCGTGCTGGTCTTCACGCCCCCGCCGGTTCGCGGGCTCGGCAACGCCGGCGGTTTCAAGCTAATGGTGGAAGCCACCGGCGACATCAATTTCGAAGCTCTGCAGGCCCGCGCCGACAGCTTGGCGGCCAAGGCCAATCAGCAGCCCGGCCTCGTCGGCGTCTTCAATGGCTTTCGCGCCCGCACTCCCCAGCTATTCGTCCAGATCGACCGGACCAAGGCCAAGGCGATGGGAGTGGCGCTATCTGATGTCTTTGAGACGCTGCGAGGATACCTGGGCAGTTACTACGTGAACGACTTCAATCGCTTCGGCCGAACCTGGCAAGTGAATGTCCAGGCCGATGCTCCGTTCCGGGTCGATGCCGAGACGATTCGGCAGTTGAAGGTACGCAACGCGGACGGCGACATGGTGCCCCTCGGTGCGGTGGCGGAGATCCGCGATTCCGCCGGGCCGGTCACGGTCACCCGCTACAACATGTTCCCCGCGGCGACGATTACCGGCGCCTGGCAGCCGGGAGTCAGCACCGGCGCCGTCCTTCAAACGATGGAAGCGCTGGCGGCCGAGGAGTTGCCGCGGTCCATGACCTCGGAGTGGACGGAGCTGAGTTACTTACAAAAGCAATCCACGCGGGCCGAACAAATTCAGGACTTGCGGCAGAACCCACTCAGCGCGTTCGTACTGGGCGCGGTGCTGGTGTTCTTCGTCCTGGCCGGACTGTACGAAAGCTGGTCGCTGCCGCTGGCGGTGGTCCTGGTCGTACCGATGTGCGTTCTCAGCGCCCTGATCGGCACCCTTCTCGCTGGCCATTCCGTGGACATCTTCGTGCAAGTTGCCTTCGTCGTCCTGGTCGGGCTGGCGTGCAAGAACGCGATTTTGATCGTGGAGTTCGCCCGCGACCGGCAGAAGGAGGGCGCGTCTCGTTTCGACGCCGCCGTCGAGGCCGCCAAGGTTCGCTTGCGGCCGATCCTGATGACTTCGTTCGCCTTCGTACTGGGCGTCTTCCCACTGGTGATCGCCCACGGGGCCGGCGCCGAGATGAGGCGAAGCCTGGGCACGGCCGTGTTTGCCGGGATGATCGGAGTGACCCTGTTCGGGCTCGTCCTGACGCCGGTGTTCTACTCCGTGATTCGCCGCTTCGCCCCGGTCTCTGGCCGCCGCTGACCCTGAGAGCATTCGTCGTCAGAAGTCGGCATCCAGGAACGCTCGGGGGCGGCAACTCCTTCACGAAAGCTTCGTCAATCGACGCGAGACATCGAGGCGCCTTTGGCCTAGCATCGGGAGAGGAGTCCCACTCGCGGTGCGAAGGATGCCGATGGGCGTCGTCGGCGCGATACAACCGGCAAGCGCTTCGCGCCGCGGTCTGGCGGTTTCGGTGTGGTGCATCGTTGCCGACAATTGTGTGTGGATGAAGGCCGAATCAGGTCGAATCCGCCTGCATCGCCGCCAGTACGTTGCCTCCTGGGTCGCGGAAGTGGAAACGCCGACCACCGGGGAAGCTGAAGATGAGTTTGATGATCGGCGCACCGGCTGCGGTGACTGCGGTGAGCGTCGCTTCCAGATCCTTCACATCGATCACTGGGAGGGGGGTTGGTCATCTCCGCCTGGTCCGCCTGCAACCCGATGTCCACGTCTCCGGTCATCGTGCATGCGTAAGTTGGCCCAAAGCCGGTCATCTTCATGCCAAAAAATTGCTCAAAAAAGACCTGGCTTGCGGCAAGGTCGCGTGTCGGGAGTTCAATGAAATTGGGTCGCGCCATGATGGGTTCCGGTTTGGGTGCAAGGCAGCAGATCAACTTGCCGTTCAGCGAGTGGGGCCAGGTCTTCCAGGGCGACCGGATGACGCGATCGAGTTACACGCGATACGACGAGCACCTCCCGGTCCGGACGGGCATGGTCCAGGCCTTTCTCGTAACGCGTCACGTCCTTTTTGTCGGGTTCTCCCTGGCCGATGACAACTTCCACCGGATCGTCGACGTGGTGCGCCGGCTTCACCACGGAGCCGGCATCCGGGCTCGGTTTGGGTCGGCGCTTACGCTGGGAAACGGCGGGCTCGCCGAGGTCCTCTGGGAGAACGATCTGGAACGGGTGCGGATGGACGAGCGAAAGGAGGGAGCGAACGATCCTGCCTCGTTCGGAACTGAAACGGACACTCCTCCGATTGAGGAGATTATCTGCACCTGGTCCTGAAAAACGAGCACGTATCATCGTCGCGTATTGACGCTGAGGTGTAACCACGGAGGAGGTTCGATGGCCTTGAGCCGCATCGATCGCATTGCCTTCGAAAACGATGCCATCGGCGTCGAAGCGGACACTCGCTCGGCTACCGGCACAAGGTGAGGCAAGGCCGTCACGGCGACTGTCAAGCCTAGCCTGGATTCCCATACTGAGCCGTGAATGGACGTTGAAAGAGCGCGATTTCTCAGGTTGATTCTGCCCTGAGTTCTGATCTCTCGTCCAAATTCGATCCGCGGACAAACTTGTCGGCGCCTGTCTCTTCCTTCCCGAGTTCGGCGAAAGCGATCGATTCGATGTGATGGTCCGCTTTGAGTACTTCAGTCCATTTCACGGCGTCGGTGGAACGCATGATCCGGCCTTTCCATCGTGGTCCGAGGAAGACGCCGTCGCCGAAAGTGGCCGATACCGGCGCGGCCGCGTTCGCCGCCCGGTCCCACTTCACGCCATCGGGGGAAAAGAACGTCGCGCCGGCGCCGATGGCAACGAAGCGATCATTCGCCCAGACCACGGCGTTGAGGTGTTCGCCCTCATCCCCAATCAGTCGATCGGTCCACCGCACACCGTCGGCCGAGATCATGCGGAGCCCGTTGAGGCCGACGCCGACGAAGACGCCGTTGCCGAACGCTACATCGATGAGCGTATCGATGGCTTTCACTTGCGGGGCGTCGATCCACTTTTTGCCGTCTTCGGAAGCGGCGCGGCGGCCGCGGTCGCCCACGGCCACGAACCGCTTGCCACCGAACGCAACCCGGCGGACCATAAACTTGCCGGGAATGTCGTGCGGGCCGTCCCACTTTTCGCCGTCCGTGCTGATGAAGACGAACGGCCGGGCGACGCCGACGGCTCCCGGGTCGCCGCCGAGCGCGAGAAAGAAGTCGAGGCCGAAACCGAGCCCGCGGATGTAGCGGGCATACTGGGCGTCCTGGATCGAACTCTTCCAGGTTGTGCCGTTGGAGGTGCAGGCGAAGATATTGCTGCCGCCGAAGCTGCCGATGGCGGCGAGCGCGCCGGCGCCGCCGGCCGCGCAGCGGTACGTCTCCCCTTCCTTCCCCACTTGCGGAGCGGACCAGGCGATGCCATCGGCCGAAGTCAGACGCAGACCGCGATGGCCAGCGGCAAGGAAGAGCGGTTTAAGCATGGCTTACACCAACCCCGGCAATCGGCCGTTGAAGCGCTGGTGCCGCGAGGCGTGGCTTTCGCCGAAGGCATCGCACTTCGCGCCCATGCGGTCGAGCATCTCGATGTACAAGTTCGCGACCGGCGTACTCTTCGGGAAGTTCACCTGGCGGCCGGTTTTCAAAGTGCCCTGGGCTGAGCCCAGGAGCG
>DATNBQ010000010.1:0-16009 GCA_035571955.1 Urbifossiella sp.
TAATCGGAGTTGGGTCGCGGCTAACTTATGCCGCACTAGTCCAGTCGCCAACGGCCGACGTTCTGGAACAGGATCGACGGGTTCAACAACTGAACCGGCGCCGCCTCTTCCGAATCGTCCACGAACACCTTCAGTCGCGAACTGATCAGCATGTGGCGATCGAGTTGCCACAGGGGAATGAACGGCACGCAGTCGTTGAAGAGGCGGTGGATGCGGGCGGCGCGGGGGCGGATGTCGCCGTTGAAATCGCGGTGCTGGATAAGACCGGCGAGTTCGGCGTTCAGATCGCGTTCCTCGACCGTGGGGTTGGTGCCGCTGCCGAGGAACTCCGAGAAGTTGCGGCCGCCGGGCACTGCCGCGCCGGGATCGAGCATCGACGCCAGGCCGAATGGATGCCAATCGTCCGGGTAATCGATCGGCACGTAAGCGAGATCGTAGCGGTGTTCGCCGAAGATCTGGCGGTGGAAGTTGCGCGGTTCGAGCCCTTCGAGCTTGAGCACGAGCTTCTTCTCGGTCAGGGTTTCGACCTGGTTCTTGATCCGTTCGCAAACCTCGAGGCCTTTCGGGTCGCCTGTGGAATAAGCGAGTTTGATCTCGTTCTGGACCCCGGTGATATCGAGGTAGCGCTTCAGACGAACGGCGGCGTCGGCGCGGTTAACGAGCGGCACCGCGGCCCCTCCCGGCGCTCGCACGGCGGCCCACGACTTCGGCGGATAGGGCCCGGACATCGCCTCGGTGAAGCGATTGTGCTGCGGATTCGCGACCCGGAAGAGCTCGTTGACGATCTCGTCGCGATCGATCGCCGAGCAGATACCCTTGCGGAGGTCGAGGTTCTGCAGGTGCGTGCGGTTGTGGTTGACCGCCAGCACGTGGACGCGGCGATTGGTCGCGGCCGTCACCACTTTCCCCTTGCCGCCGAGAGCCGAACCGCCCTCGGCCAGCGCCTTCTCGACTTCTTTCGGCGAGAGATCGGGGAGAAGGTGCAACCTGCCGCGGCGGAAGTCGTCGAAGGGATCGAGTAGCTTGGCGGTTTCGACGAAGCGGATTTCGTTGATGTGGGGTTGGCCGGTGCGATCCTTGGCGCGGCCATAAGCCGAATTGTCGACGAAGATGAGTTCGCGCGGGCCGCTGCCGCCAACCTCCGGCAGCGCGTAAATGCGGTAGGGCCCGGTGCCGAATGGACGGGCGGCGAACTCCTGGTCGTCGAGCTTCTTCCCCTTCTCGGTCAGATAGCGGCCGGGAAGGATTTTGAAGGTAAGCAGCGAGCGCGGGTCGGGGTGGCCGTGCGTGAAGGCGAAGCGGAGCGAACCACTGCCGGTGGGGATGGGCAAGCCGCCGAGCCAGGGCAAGGAAGCCGACACGCCGAGGGCGGGCTTGCTCCGGAGCATCTTGATGGTTTCGACGACATCGTGGGCCTCGAAGCCTTCCATGCCGTTGGCGGAGCGCGGCGTCTGTCGCAAGTGGAGTTCGCGACCACCGGGGATCATGAGGGGAAAGCCTAGGGCGGCCCCGGTGCGATAGCGGGTGCCGCCGCTCTTATCCGGCACTTCATCCAGGAGACCGTCGAAGAGCAACTCGACGGCATAATGCTCGCTGTCGAAGCGAGCGGTGGCCGGCGACATGAGCTCCGGGAACTCGCGAACGCCGACATAGAGCACGGGGGAACCGCTGCCGATGTCGCGCTTCAGGTCGCGGAGCCCCGGCAAGGTGGGGTCGAGTGCTTCGGCGCGATCGAGTTCATTGCGGGCCTCCACGGCGTTGCCGGCTTTCTTGTGGGCCAGGGCGCGGTCGTAGAGGCGGGACGCCTCGTCGGTGAGTTGCTTTCGAATGGCGCGAATTGCATCGTCGCCGCCGCCGGGGAACCGCGATTCGAACTCGTCGAGCAGTTCGCGCGCCTGCACCCGCTGCGCCTGGTCGTTGGACTTCATCAAGAGCGCGGCCTCGGACACGCGGGCAATCGCCACCTTCTTGGCGACCAGCGGGTCCTTGGGGAAGGCGATCATGAGCCGCGTGCCGTGCATGCGGGCCCGCTGCCAGTCGGCAATATCGACGGCGCGTGTGAGCTGTTCCAGCGCCACGTCGCGCCAGCGATCGTGCAGCGGCTGATGGATGTCGTCCCACGATTTCCCTTTGCGGACGCCGGTTTCGCGGGCGGCGTCGTGGTAGCGGTTGGCGGCGGCGAGCAGCTTCTCGGCAGCGGCCAACTGATCATCGGCGCTCAAGTCCGCCGGCCCGGCTCCCGTGCCCACCGGCCGCTGCTTAAGCCACGAATCGACCTCGGCCTGCACCACTTGTTCGAATGGCTCGATCGATTTCACCTTGGCGACGCTGACCTTTCGGGCCGGAAGCGCCTTGCCGCTACCGTCGATTGGAATCACGGGGAACTCGGAGTTCGCGGGGAAAGTGTCCTTCTTCCAATGCTTGGGAATCGGCACGATCCGCAACGTTTCCCCTTTCTCCACGATCCGATCGAAGGGAACGGCATAGCTGGCGAGCAGTTTCTTGACGGCGGGGTTCTTGGCCGCGGCGGCGGCGCCGTCGAGTTCATCCAACCGCTTGTCCGGCGAGTTGCCTCCCGGTGACTTGACACCGCTCGGCGGGTCGGGATCCTCGACGACGATTTTCTTCTTCGTCTTGGATTTGGGGGCTTCCTCTTCTTCGGGCGGTTGGCCGGCGAGACCGACGACGCCGGCGGAGAGGAGGTAGCAAGCGAACACTGCGGCCGCGCGAAACCGCCACGTCGATGGGATGAATTTCATATGAGAAATCTCGGTTCCGGTCGGAACTTCTGGACAGGGACCGGGTTCATCATAACATGCCCGTGCGCCCCACTCCCAGTGGGAAACCGCGCCGCGCCCCCGACTCACTCAAGTCGGCCACCCCGTCCCGTTCCTCTGGAGCTCACTCCGATGCGTAAGCTGCTGCTCTCTCTGGTCTGCATGGCCTTCATGGCCGGCATCGTCATCGCCGCCGAGTCGTACACCTTCATTTCCTACGACAAGGACAAGAAGGAAGTCACGCTCAAGGATAAGGGTGGCAAGGAAGTGACCGCCAAGCTGACGGACGACACCAAGGTTTACAGCGTCGATAAGGACGGCAACAAGAAAGAAGGAAAGCTGTCCGGCCTCGAGAAGCGCCTTAGCAGCCCGAAGGCGAGTGGCAAGATGAAGCTAGAAGCCACCATCGTCGATCACAAGATCACGGAAGTGATCACCAAGGGCGGCAAGAAGAAGAAAGAGTAATTCCCTTCAGGGAAGCATCTTTCAGCCCGGCCGCCGCGCGGTCGGGCTGTTCCATTTCCAGGGTCATCATGGCACGCATCCGGGCGTTCATCGGCGTCGATATCGGCGACACGATTCGCCACAACGCCATCGCCTTGCAAGAACGCCTGGCTCGCACCGGGGCTGGCGTCAAATGGGTCGAACCCGAGAACCTACACATCACGCTGCTCTTCCTCGGCGAAGTGGACGACCGCGACATCCTGCCCATTTCGCGAAGCATCGAGGCCGCGGCCCGTACCGAGCCCGCATTTGCCCTGCGCGTTTCGGGCATCGGGGCCTTCCCGACCCTGCGGCGGCCCAAGGTGCTATGGGGCGGCGTCAGCGATGGCGCCGATGCGCTTCGCCGGCTTTACGCCGACCTCGAAGCGAAACTCCTCGACCTGGGTCTCTATCGCAAGGAGGAGCGCGGCTACTCGGCGCACCTCACCCTCGGCCGCCTCAAGAGCGAACGCGATGGCCTCGACCTGGCCCCCGAACTGACCCAGTATTTGTCCTGGGAAGGCGGCCGCACGGATGTGAACCAACTACTGCTTTACAGCAGCGAGCAGGGCCGCCACGGGTTCGAATACGCCGTGCTCGCGCGGAGCAATTTGCAGCCGTCAACCGATTTGTAATCGCTTAGTTATTAGACCGCGGCGTAGACTTTACCGTGCTTCGTCAACCACTTCAAATCTTCGCGCTCCGCGCGTTCCTCGACCTTGCGCAAATACTGAACGGTTTCCGATTCCAGGCAAGGTTCACTGGCGTCGTCCACGGGAATGACCATCTCAATGTCCACCGCGACGACGTACTTGTCCGTGTGGATCAGTCGCGTCCGCTTGATTCGCTTGCCGCTGATCTTCATTCCCATTCCTCATCAAGATACCTTTCCTCGGCAATGAGAAGACCGATCGATTTGAAGAGTTTCCCCACGGGCGACTCCTCGACATCCTGCGAACGCTCGCGGTTAGAGTAGCCGCGAGGCGGAGTCCGCGGAATCGAGCGCTCCGAATCATTATCGCGAGCGCGGGACCAAGACCAGCCCCGAGCTTCGCATCGGAGTCCGAGTGGCGGGGTTGATCGTCGGCGCGGCGCAGCCGGGCGTTGCCGGACCCACTGGGTAGGTCGGATCGACGTAGCGCTTCGCGGTCAGCAAACCCAGCCCTTTATTGACGGCGGGAAGCGTGCCGTCCGAGGCGAAACCGCGGGTCACATAGGGCCGCTGGTGCGGCGGCGCTTCCCAATAAGAGGGATCGCCCGCGAACGCCCCGGACCCAAGGAGTAGCCCCACGCAGCTTCCCGACAGTCGCGCGAGTGATTGGAATCTCAACATTCGGTTGTCGCCTCAACATTCTGGGCGCGAGATACCGGATCATCGGAATCTTCGCTCCTTGCAGTTCAATCAAATTGGCAGTCCCAGCGCGGTTGTCGTCGTTTGGCACAACCTTCGCATTCTCCCGGCAGGGAGCAGTCGCGGAGCGCAAGCTCGACGTATCGCGGGGTTTATTGGATGAGAAGCAGCAATCGGCGCATTCGTCGCAAACCGGCCGAATTTCACGCCTTTCCTCGGCCGATACAGAACGACAGCCAATTGCCGGCTGGGGGTCGCCGCGCGGCCCCGCCGCCCGCCACGCCGTTGTCTACCGCGCTCGTGAGGCCTCCATGTCGTTGCCGCTCGATCGATTGATTGCCTCGCTCACCCGCACCGGGATGACGCGATTCTTTCAGAAGCTCTTTGCCGAATTCCCCGATTTATTGATGAAGGACCAGACGGTCGAGGCGGTGAGGCCCGACCGCACCTTCCGCATGAACGGCACGTGGGTCACCAATTTCGGCTCGGATAGTTTTCTCGGTTTCGACCAGGATTTGCGCGTCCAGGAGGCGATCGAAAAGGGCGTCCGTGACTGGGGGACGCACAACGGCAGTTCGCGGGCGTTCTCCAGCGTGCGGCCGAACGTTGCGGCGGAAGAGAAGATCGCTGCCTGGATGGGAACCGAAGCGGCTCTGATTTATCCCTCGGTCACGCTGGTCAACACGGGCGCGTTGCCGGGGCTGGCGACGCGCCACGACGCCATTGTCGGCGATCAGTTCGCGCACAATTCCATCGACGAAGGGATGAAGATCGCCAAGGCCCGCTGCGTTCGCACCGCCAAGTTCGCCCACAACGACCCCATCGATCTGGCCCGCGTGCTGGACGGCCTTCGGCCTTATCGCCACGCCATCATCGCGGTGGACGGCGTCTACAGCATGAGCGGCGAACTGCCCCCGCTTCGCGAATTCCAGAAGGTTGCCGCCGATCGCGACGCCATCCTTTACGTGGACGACGCCCACGGCACCGGCGTGCTCGGCGAGCGCGGCCGCGGCACCGTCCTCGAAGCCCAGGGCAATTACGATAACACGCTCGTCGTCGGCTCGCTGTCGAAGGCGTTTTCGTGCTTGGGTGGGTTCGTCGCCGGCCAAACGGCTGCCTGCGAGGTTCTCAAACTTCGCTCCAACTCGCTCATCTTCGGCGGCCCCGTTCCGCCGTCGTACCTCGAGGGAATTGGCGCGGTTATCGACATTCTCAATTCGCCGGAATACGATCGCCTGCGGGCCAACCTGGATGCCAACGTGCATCGCTTGACGGATGGCGCTTGCTCGCTCGGGCTCAACGTGCTCGGCGGCCGCGTCCCCATCGTCTCCATCCTCGTTGGGGCCGAAGAGCAGACGCTCCAGGCCGGCCGCTTCCTCTTCGAGCACGGCTACTACGTGCAATCGGTGATCTTCCCCGCGGTGGCCCATGCCGCCGGCGTGCTGCGGATTCAGGTGAATGCCAACCATACGGCGGAACAAATCGACGGATTGTTGGAAGCGTTGGCGGCGCTCAAGCAAGCGGTGACGCTGCCTGCCGCGGAGGCCGCCGTCATCCGCTTCCCGGCCGTCGCCGCCGTGCCCGAGCCGATTCCCGCCTGACCAACGCGGAACGTGGAACTTGGAACGGGGAACGAAAGCCGACGACACTGCGGATTCACGACGAATGTTTTAAGGGCTGTGTTAAAGCTATCGTTCTCGTTCCGAATTCCGCGTTCCGAATTCCGCGTTCCGAGTTCCAAAATGTCGTGGTTGTATCTCGTCCTGGCCGGCTGCTTCGAGTGCGCGTTCACCACGTGTTTGAAGCTTTCCAATGGCTTGACGAAACTCGGCTGGTCGATCGCTTTCGTGCTGCTTTCCATCGTCAGCTTCGCGCTTTTGACCCTGGCGGCCCAGAAGATTCCCCTGGGAACCGCCTACGCCGTGTGGACCGGCATCGGCGCGGTCGGCACCGCCGCCGTCGGCATCATCTGGTTCAAGGACCCCGCGACGTTCTGGCGGCTCTTGTTCTTGTCCACGCTGATTGGTTCGCTGATCGGTTTGAAGTTGTCGTCGCCGGGCGGATAAGCGGGGGACGGAATGTTCGTCGCGATGGCCGGCTTACCGGGGACGGGGAAAAGCGCGATCGCGGCGCGCCTCGCCGAGCGCTTGAACGGCGTCGTGCTCAGTAAAGACGAATTCCGGGCCCGGCTCTTTCAAAAGATCGATTACTCGCGCGAGCAGGACGATGCCGCGATGCAAGCGGTCTATGCCGCCGCGCGGGAACTTGTCGCGACCGGGCAGCCAGTCATCATCGATGGCCGGACCTTCTCGCGGTCGCATCAGATTGCGGACCTGTTTGCCGCGGCGGAGGCGCTGAGCGAACGGCCGCTCATCATCGAATGCATTTGTGACCAAGCCATCGTGCGGCAGCGACTGGATCGCGATTCCGCCGCCGGTACGCATCTCGCCGGCAACCGCACGTTCGCCATGTACCGGGAAGTGCGCAATCGCGCCGAAGCGCTGACGGTCCCGCGCTTGGTGCTCGACACCGGAGTGTTAACGTTGGCCGAATGCGTATCGCGGGCCGAAGGGTACTTGGTTAATCGCGAGGCGGAGCCGAGCTCGCTTACTTGACCCGAAATGAATCGAAGAGTTTTCGGGCGGCGGGGCTTTCCACCGAGGCGGTTTTCGCCTCGATTCCCATGAAATAAAGCCGCGGATGCGCCCCGGCGAGCGCCAGCACATAGCGCTCGACCAGCTTCCCGCGCGGCGTCGCCATCTCCACTTCCAATCCCGTGTGCGGCCCGAAGCGGACGTGGGCTTCCTTGACGATTGAGCCGTTCGCATCGCGTTTGCGGCGATCTCGCTCCGCCGTCAGCACCGGCGACGTGATCGCTCCGTCGCGGTCGAGCGTCGCCTGCTTCACCCAGGCTGGGTCGAGGTCGCGCCACCCGAACCAGACCTTGGCCCGCGAATACCAACCCTCGGCCGTGTATTGCTGCAGGCCGCGGGTGATGCCGTCGGCGCTCGTCGGTTCCACGCGCTCCTCGGCCGGGACGCCGGGCAGTTCGATGGAGCACGACCCGTCCGGCGGAGTGAACTCGACCCACCCCCCTGTGGAGATCGTCCCGGACCCGTAGCGAAGAATGGCGAGGGTGGCGATCAGCACGATGGCCATCACGATCACGACGGCGATCGCGGTGACCGGCCAGGGCCACGGGGTGCGCTTGCGGCGAGGGACCGCCGGCGGTTGAACCGGGTCGTCGTCGAGTGACAGCGGTTCGGTTTGGGGTATGCCGGCCACGGGAAGGGCGGCTGTGAGCGCCTGGCACCACGGGCAAGCGACGGTGGTGCCCGCCGCCGCGGCCGGCGCCTGGAATATCTTCCCGCACTTCAAACAGGCAACTGGAACGAACATGATTTGTCTAGCAATCCGAGCCGCGAGCGTAAGCGAGCGACATCGATGCGACCGCTCCCGGACGGTCGCGGCTCAGTCTCGCTGGATTTATCGCGATTTCTTCGGCTTTCCCTCGGCGGGCTTCTTGGCCAGCACCTCGGGGGCCGTCGGGCACTCGCCCTTCAACGGGCACTGAGCGCAGCGCGGCGTGCCGTCGATGCACAGTTCCTTCGCGTGGATGCTCATCAGGTCCGTGAATTCCGGCCCGCGCGTCTTGGGAATGACGTGTTCGATGCTGGCCCGCACGGCTTCGATGCTCTCCGGTTCGCCGGGTTCGACGACGCCGAGACGCTGCAAGGCGCGGAGCGTCGGGGCGTCGATGGGAATGGCGTGGCCGCCGAGCGTCCGCTGCATCACCCACGCCACCGCGTAATCGTTGACCCCTTCCTTGTAGAAACGCAGCTTGCGGGCCGTATCCTTGAGGCCTTTTTTGAGCACGTCCGAGAGGTCGTAGGAGTAGCGCTCTTCGAACACGGCCTGAAGCAGGGCGACGATGCGCTTGGCGCGGCTGCCGGGTTGCGGCAGCGGCCGCAGCACGTCCGCCACTTCCTGCACCGTGCTGACGCGGACTTCATTCCAGTCGATGAAAGCCTTGCGGAGTGCGGCGTAAGCGCGGTTGGCGTCTTCGGTCGTCGTGCCTTCGCGGCACGCCGCATAGATCAGCTCCTCGAGCACTGTGCGTTCCGGCGCGTCCCCGCTCGGCAGCGGGAACTTCTTCTTGAGCGCCGCGAACGCGTAGTTGAGGAGTTGCTGCTTGTTGGTGATGGCCGGCATGCGGTGGCTCGCTTTCCGGTCGGTTCCAGAAGGTCAGTCCGCTCGGTTCGCCGATCCTTCGGCGGAGTCGGGCTGCTCGGATCGTTCGGCGGCGGCGCGGGCCTCGGCATCGGCCCGCGATTGCTCCTGCTCTTCCCGGATCAGCCGCGAAATCTCGATGCTCTTTTTGACACCTTCGTCGAGGATGAAGCTGATGTGCGGCACGAACCGCGTCGTCAGTTGGGCCGCGATTTTCGTCTGCACGAACCCAGCCGCGCTCGCGAGGCCGTGCATCGTCAACTGCTGCTCGCGCTCCGTCCCCATGATCGACACGTAGACCTTGGCGTGCTGCAAATCGGCGGCGACCTCGGCGCGAGTGACGGTGACGTTCTTCACCCGCGGGTCTTTAATTTCGAACAAGATGGTGCTGGCCGCGACCTCGCGAACGACTTCGGAAACTCGGGCCAACCGGTGCGATTTCATGTTATTGAGCCAAAGCCGGCGGGTAACGTCGGGCGAAAACTTCAAACCAACGGCGCTGTTCGGCGGTCTCCGGAACCATGAGGCCGCGGGCCTCGGCCACTTTCCTCAATGCCGCCGACGGGTCCATGCCGGCCGCGGTGAGCGTCGCGGCCGCCAACAACGATGAGCGGCCGATCCCCTGACGGCAGTGCACACCCGCGTTCTGACCGATCGCTAGTTTCAACGCCAATCGATTCGCTAACTCGGCGAAAGCCTCGGACGATTCGGGCACGCCGCGGTCCGCAATCGGGAAGGAGTCGAATTCGATTCCGGCCTTGCTGCACTCCTCCCCCTCCTGGGTCAGTTCGAGATCGGCCACTTCGTCGGTCGTGAGAAGCGAAACGAGGATGTCGATCCCGTCGTTGCGCAAGCCATGGACGTCCCGATCGAGCCAATCGCTGCCGCGCGGCCGCGGCACGATAGCCAGTCGCCCAGGAAATGCGGCATCGAGCCAAAACACTGCCATTCTCCCTTTAACCGAGATCGGGCATCGCCGCTTTCGGAAGCACTTCACGCGGCAGATCGTTCACATCCACATCGCGTTCGCGGAGGATTTTGAGGCGATGGTGCCCGTTGAGAATCGTCCCATCGGGTCGCGCCCACAACGCATGTTCCGCTCCCGGTTCAAGAGATTTGAGAATCCGCTCCGTAGAGAGGTTCCGAATCCCTTCCAATTTGCTCGCCACTAAGGCCTCGCCGGCGTGCAGAGGAATCAGGGGCGGTGCGGGCATCGACCCATCCCCGTTGCCTCGCGGCTAAACTACACGACCTCGTGGCCGGTGGTAATCTCGCAGCCGAGGCATTCGGCGATCGGGTGCTTCCGCAGCGCCTCGGCAATCTGGTTCAGCACGCCGCGGGCCGCCTCCGATTCCGCCGCCACCACCGCGAAACCCAGCACCGCCACCTTCACGTCGTCGTGCGATTCGATCTCCGCCGCCGAGACGTTGAACCCGCCCTTCACGCGGTCCAGGATCGACCGCACCACTTGCCGTTTGTCTTTCAGAGACCGGCTCTCGCGGATCAACAACCGGGCGGTCAGGGAACCGATGGTCATGAATTACAGCGTCCGCTGCTTGATTTCGATCTTGAAGGCCTCGATGACGTCGCCGACCTTGATGTCGTTGTAGCCGGTGATCTTCAGGCCGCACTCGAAGCCTTCGCGGACTTCCTTGACGTCCTCCTTGAAGCGCTTGAGGCTGTCGAGCCCGACCACCTTGTCGGCGGGGGGATAAATCACGATGCCCTCGCGAATGACGCGGATGCGGGCGTTCCGCTCGATCGAGCCGCTGGTGACGTGGCACCCGGCGATGACGCCGACCTTGCCGACCTTGAACGTCGCCCGCACCACCGCCCGCCCCAGGTGCACCACTTCCTCGATCGGCTTGAGCCGCCCTTCCAGGGCCGCCTTCACGTCGTCCACCAGGTTGTAAATGATCTGGTATTCGCGGAGGTGGATGTTGTGGTCCTCGGCGAGCCGCAGGGCCGCGTCGTCCGCGGTGACGTTGAAGCCGACCACCAGGGTGTCTTCGGGGGATGTGAGCGCCAGTTGCACGTCCGATTCGGAAATGGCCCCGATGGCCGCATGCAAGACGCGGGTTCGCACTTCCTCGTGAACGAGCTTCTCGAGTTCCTTGCGGATGGCTTCGACGGAACCGCGGGCCTCGGCCTTCAGGATCACTTTCAGCTCGGTGATCTTGGCCTTGGTCTTGGCGGCGGTGAGCGAATCGAGGCTGACCGGAGCGAACTTGTTGCGCGACGCTTCGAGTTCCTTGTCGCGGCGAATCTCGGCGATTTCCTGGGCCGTTGCCAGTTCCTCGACCACATAGAACGGGTCGTCGGCATTGGGAACCTCGGCGAGCCCGGTGATGCGAACGGGCGTGCTGGGCCCGGCGGTCTGAACCGGGCGGCCCAGGTCGTTGTACATGGCGCGGACACGCCCGAAGGTCGAGCCGCACAGCAGGATGTCGCCGCGCTCGAGCGTCCCTTGCTGAACGAGCACCGTGGCCATGACCCCTTCGTCGGAGGACATGTACGCTTCGAGGCAGGTTCCGGTGGCCGGGCGGTCCGGGTCGGCTTGCAGTTCGTCGGCGAGGTTCAATTCCGCTTCGAGTAGGATCGCCGTGAGCAGGTCGTCGATGCCCTGGCCAGTGGCGGCGCTGGTTTCGACGAACTGCGTATCGCCGCCCATGTCGTCCGGCAGCAGGTTGAGGCCGTAGAGTTGCCGGCGGGTGCGGTCGACGTTTGCGTTCGGCATGTCGACCTTGTTAATGGCGATGATAATGCGGACTTCGGCGGCGCGGGCGTGGGCGATCGCTTCCTCCGTTTGCGGCATGACGCCGTCGGTTGCCGCGACCACAATCACGGCGATGTCCGTCACGTTGGCGCCGCGGGCCCGCATCTTGGTGAACGCTTCGTGCCCCGGCGTATCGAGGAAGGTGATCGGCCGTTCGACCACTTTCTCGCCGGTCTCCGGATCTTCGATCTTGTGAACGACCGACCAGGCGCGAATGACCTGCGTGATGCCGCCGATCTCGGTATCGACGACCTTGGACGAACGAATCTTGTCCAACAGCGACGTCTTGCCGTGGTCGACGTGGCCCATGATGGTGACGATGGGCGGCCGCGGCCGGAGTTTCTCCGGGTCGAGGTTCGTCATCATGTCTTCGAAGTCGCGGATCAGCTTTTCTTCGGCCGTTTCCTGCTTCTTGAGGACGAGTTCGATGTTCTGTTCGGCGGCGATGAGTTGCGCGATGGAGAGTTCGATGGTGGAGTTGACGCCGTAAAGCTGGCCGGTTTCCTTGAGGAGGCGCTTGCCGAGTTCGCCGCTTTTCATACCGATCGCTTCGGAAAGCGAGCGGACGTTGATGGGCGGGGTGATCTCGATGCGGCCTTCCTTTTTGACGGGAAGGGCCTGACGGCGGCGCATTTTGTTTAAGAGCGCCTGGCGCGGACCTTTGCGCGAACCGAATTTTTCCTCGATGGTCTCGACGGTGCCGCCGGCGCCGATGACGACGGCGCCGCGATCGACGCGGCCCGTGTTATTGTTGCCGCCGCGCCCGGAGCCCTGGCGGCCCCGGTGCCGCGAATCGCGGCCAATCACGCCGCCCGCGGCCTTCTTCTTCTCCTCGTCGTCTTCCTCGCCGGCGGGCCCGCGTCCGGGACCGCCGGCGGGGCGCGCTGCGGGTCGGCCGGGGTCCGATGGCCGGCCCGGTTGATTCGGCGCCGGCGCTTGCTTGGCCAGATCGCGGGGGTCGACGCGTTGGCCGCGGGCGCTCGATTCGCGCAGCTTTTGTAGCATCTCGGGCGTCAAGCGCATCGACTGGCCGGGCTTGGGGGGCCCGGCGGATCGCGGCGGTGCTGGCGCGCCGGGTTTCGGCGGACCGCCGCCGGATCGATTGGGAGTGCCGCCGCCTCCGGGGCCGTGCCGCGACGGGGCCGTCGCGCCTTTGGCCGGCGGTGGCGGTTGCGGGGCCCGGCTCAGGAAGTTCGGCCGCTGCGGACCCGAGCCACCCGGAGGCGGCCCTCCCGGCCCGCGCGGCGGCAGCACCGTGCCTCCGGGCGGCGCGCCGGGCGCTGGTCGCGGCGGCAGAGCGGGCGGCGGTCCCGACGGGCGTGGCGGCGGCATGCCCGCGGTTGGCTTCGGGGGCGGAGGCGGCTCCGGAACAGGCGCGGGCGGCTTCGAGGCCGGTGCAGCCGGTCGGTTCAGGTTGCGGACGCTGCCACCCAGATTGCGAACGTTGCTCGCTCCGAGATTCGAGGGAATCACGTTCATCGGCGCCGCAGGAACTTCTGGTGCCTGCTCCTCGACGACGATCGGGGTGGGCTCCTCGACGGGAAGCGGCGTTTGCACGTCGACCGGGGCCACTTCGGGGGCGGCGATGGGGGCGATTTCGAGCTCGGGTGTAGGCGGGGCGGAGCGGGGCGGAGCCGCGGGCTTGACGCCCTTGGGAAGAGTTTTGATGCTGCTATCGAGTTTGGCGGCGGGCGGGATGGCTTGGCGAATGGGGGCGGGAGCGGCGCCGGGCTTGGGGCCTTTCTTCGCGCGGTCCTTCAGCGCATCGACCTGATCATTGGTCAATCCGCTGAGTTGGTTCGTCACCCCGGCGAAGCCGAGGTCCTTTGCCATCGAAACGAGATCCTTGCTCCCCAGGGCCAGTTCCTTGGCGAGTTCGAAGACCCGGACTTTTTTGTCCTTTTCTTTCGTCTGCGGATTCGACAAGCGGTGCTCCCCGTAGGGGTGCGGCCAACACCCCAAATTCACCCACGGGCCGGCCGCGAGTGGCGCCGTTCTGAACGACGAATTCGCCCCGATCCCGTCCCACAGCGGGCCTCACGATCGTGGGTGTAATGAGTCTATTCTAAGTCCGCCGCTTCCCCCGAACAGGGGGAATTCACACGTCGCGGTTCAACATTATTCCGCCGCGGCTTCGGCCGGGCTCTCTCCGGACACTTCCGCCGGGGCTGCGTTCGCTTCTTCCGTTGATGTTTCCGTTGGCGGCACTTCTTCAGTCGCCGCCTCGGGGGTCGGGTTCGCCGCGGCTTCCGCCTCGGGGGCTGGGTTCGCCGCGGCTTCCGCCTCGGCGGCGGCCGCGGCCTCGGCTTCCGCAGCCGCTTGTTCCTCGGCCAATCGGGACGCCTCTTCCTCCGCTTGCCGCCGCTCCTCCTCCACGCTCTGATCCATCACGTCCGAATACTCTTCGGCGTACATCACCACTTCATCGGACTGTTCCTCGTTGAGGCCGGCAAACTCGGACAACCCCGCGGCATCCGTGCAAGTAATGTCATTATACGAGAGGAAGCCTTCCTCGATGAGCGCTCCGGTGAGCTCAGCAGACGCATGCGGCAGTTGCCCGAACCACCGTTCGGCCCGTTCCAGCGCTTCGCCCAGCTCGTCGTGGGTCATGATCTCGATGTCCCAGCCGACCAGTTTGGAAGCGAGGCGGACGTTCTGACCGCGGCGGCCGATCGCCAAGGACAGTTGGTCGTCCGTTACCAGCACGATGGCCCGGCCAAGCCGCGCATAGGTGAAGACTTCGGAAATCTGGGCCGGTTGAAGGGCATTCGGAATCAACACCTGAAGGGCGTCGTTCCAGCGCACGATGTCGATGCGTTCGCCGTTGAGTTCCTCGATGACGTTCTTGATGCGGCTGCCGCGAACGCCGACGCAGGCCCCCACCGCGTCCACCTTCAAATCGATGCTGGTCACGGCGACTTTCGAGCGATAACCCGCCTCGCGGGCCACCGCCCGAATGTCGATGATTCGTTCCTCGATCTCGGGAATCTCCTCTTCGAAGAGGGCCTTCACGAAGTCCGGGTGGCAGCGAGAGAGCACGATCTTGACGCGGTGACCCTGCTTGCGGACCTCGAGGATAACGGCCTTCACCCGTTCGCCGACGTGGTGGCTTTCGCCGGGAATCTGTTCGCTTCGCGGCAAAAGGGCCTCGCTCTTGCCGAGGGAAACGATGGCCGTGCCGGCATCGACGCGCGTGACCGTGCCGATCAGAAGCTCGCCCTTTTTGCCGCTGAACTCGTTATAAACCGTGTCCGATTCCGCCTCGCGGATCTTCTGGATCATCACTTGCTTGGCGGACTGGGCGGCGATGCGGCCGAGCGTTTCCGGGTCGAGTTCGAGTTCGCCGTGGCGAGCGAGGATGTGTCCGGTGGCCTGATCGATTTTCACGAGCACGCCTTCTTCGACCTGGAAGTGGCGTTCGGCGGCCAGTTGAATGGCGGCTTCGATGCCGTGGAAGATGACCTCGCGCGGGATCTTCTTTTCCTCGTGCATCTTGTCGACGAGTTCGAGAATCGCCTTGCCGGGGTCTTTTTCTTTCTTGGTCACAGGCATGGAACCGCTCCGGTGAAGACATTGCCGCGCTCCGCAGGAGGTGCGCGGTTACCGAGGTCGTGGATCGGTTGGGGAATTCGCGCCAACCGCGGCGGCGGACCGGAGGGAAGCTCCACCCCGCCGGGCCGCAGGCCCCGACGAGGCGAACCGCCATCCGCGCCGACCGGTGGGTCAGTGCGTAGGATCGGCCGAAAGGCCGACTCCGGAGGGGTCGCCGCCATCCGCCGCCCGATATAAGAACACCGGCCGAAGGGCCGGTGGACGAATCGAACCGCGTTTGACTTTGGTATTGTTGGCGGAAGCTCGCCGGGAAGCAAGGGCACTTCCGCGAACTTTTGGAGAATCGCACCGACACGACGATGATTAGCCGCGACGCGGAGTCTGCGGAGCGGAGCGCGGAACATTCGCGCTCCCCTTCGGGTCGCATCGAGCGGATTCATTCGGTACCATAAGACAAAACGCGAGGTGAAACATGAGCGTGGATACCCTTCTCAAACAGGCCGAGGAACTGTCGTTGGAGGAGCGTGCGGAACTCCTTCAACGCCTGGAGAGCGGAATGCTCGACGCAGGCTGGGAACCGGAGCTTCCAATCACGGATGAAGTCAAGGCAATGCTGGACGCAAGAATTGCCGATGCCGACGCCAACCCGGATGCGGGCATCCCCTGGGAAGTCGTCAAGGCGGAGGCGCTGAAGAGGATTCGCAAGTGAGCTTGCCCGTTGTACTCATTCCCGAGGCTCGTAGGGAGTTCGACGAGGCAATCGACTGGCTCGAGGAGCGGTGGCCCGGCAAGGGAGAACAGTTTGCCGAAGCCGTACAACATTCTCTCGATTTAATTTCG
>DATNBQ010000011.1:0-6784 GCA_035571955.1 Urbifossiella sp.
GACGTTCGCGTTCAACTGATCGATTTGCCGCCGATCACCGCCGACCACTACGAGCACTTCATCACGGAGATCACGCGCGGCGCCGATGCCGCCTTGCTCTTTCTCGACCTGGCGGACGACGACGGCCCGGCGGCCACCCAAGCCGCCATCGACCGCCTCAAGGCCGCTCGCCGCGAACTCGTCGGGACCACGACCAGCGACGACGACCCCACCGTCTATCACTTGAAGACGCTTCTGGTATTCAACAAGTCGGACGATGAGGCGGCGGACATTCGCCTGGAGATCGCCAGGGAATGGCTCGGCGACCGCTTCCCGTCGATCGTCGTGGCGGCGGAGCCGGGAACTGGATTGGAAGAACTGCGACGGGCAATCTACGAGTTGCCCGGCGTCATGCGGATCTACACGAAGCAACCGGGCAAGCCGGCCGACATGACGAGCCCGTTCACTTGCCCCATCGGCAGCACCGTGGCGGAACTGGCTGGCCGCGTGCACAAGGATTTCGAGGAAGGGCTAAAATCGGCCCGCGTCTGGGGAAGCGGCGTTCACGATGGGCAAACTGTCGGCCGCGAGCATATCTTGCACGACAAGGACATCGTCGAATTGCACATGTAGCTGGAATCGCGCAAGGTGTATTATTCCCAACCCAGCCGACGTTTGACTTGGAGAAGTACGTCAACCTCGGCTATCCGGAGAAGAAAGGCCCGGTCACTTTTGACCGCTACATGGACCAGGAGCGCGAGGAGGAAGGAGCGGATTTACGGACTCACCAGGATTACATCCGCTTCCTGAGAATCGCCCAGGGAAGTCTCAAGGAACTGGAGACGCACATTCTGGTGGCGCAGGAAGTCGGAATCCTGCCGAAGGATCAATGCGAAGTCGGCAGTTACCGCACGAAAGAGATGATCGTGGAACGCTCCCGGGCGATGGCTTCCGCGCCACCGCTTTTCACCACGCACATCGTCGCACTCAAGGCAATGCCGTAACTTATCGCCATCTTCCAAGGAACCGCTTATGCCTCGCTTTCGCGTCGTCGTTGCCGATTTCCTGACCGATGCCCTGGCCCCCGAGCGCGAGATCCTCGGCGACATCGCCGATGTCGTCGCCCTCGATGCCGCTTCCGAAGCGGACCTTGCCGGGAAAATCGAGAACGCCGACGCCGTCATGGTTTATCACAACATCGCCATTACCCCGGCCACCATCGCGAGGTTGAAGTGTTGCAAACTGATCGTTCGCTGCGGCGTCGGTTTCGACAACGTCGATCACGTATACGCCCGCGGCCGCGGCATCCCGGTCGGCAACGTGCCCGATTACGGCACTGAGGAAGTGGCCGATTCCGCGATCGGCCTGGCCCTGGCCTTGGCCCGCGGCATCAACTTCTTCAATAACCGACTGCAGCGGAAGGAAGGGGCGTGGGCGTATATGCAGGGCTCGCCCATTCTTCGCTTGCGCGGCCGCGTCTTCGCAATCATCGGCCTCGGCCGCATCGGCACGGCGGCGGCGATTCGCGCCAAGGCCCTCGGCATGGATGTCGCCTTCTACGATCCCTTGAAGCAAGACGGTTACGACAAGGCGCTCGGCATCCGCCGCGTCGAGAAGCTGGACGATCTCTTGAAGCAAGCATTCATCCTGAGCGTCCATTGCCCGCTGACGCCGCAGACGAAGCACATCGTGGATGCTCGGGCCATCGAGCTGATGCCGCGGGGATCGTTTTTGGTGAACACGGCGCGTGGTGCAACGGTGGACGCCGCCGCAATTCCGGACGCGATTCGCAGCGGCCAACTGGCCGGCGCGGGGATCGACGTGCTGCCGGATGAACCGCCGCCGGACGATCACCCGCTACTGGCGGCGTGGCGGAACCCGAACGACCCCTGCCACGACCGCGTGATATTGAATCCGCACTCGGCGTTCTATTCGGAGGAAGGGTTGCGCGACATGCGCGTGAAGGGGGCGCAGGCCTGCCGCCGCGCGCTGTTGGGCGAGCCGCTTCGCAACGTCGTAAATTGAAGTTTATCCGTGAGGCGTGAATTATCGTGGGAAGGCCAGTTCGTTCTTGATCGCGCCGACGCCCGGGGTCAAGCGGACGAGGCCGACGATCGTATGCGCTTCTTCCTCGTCCTGAACCGCGCCGCGGAGCGTGACGGTGCGGCCATCCACCATGACTTGCACCCCCGCCGGGTTCGCGACCAGGTCGTTCGGAATCCTAGCGATGGCGCTGCGCAAGTCGGACTGCAGCTGGGGAACCATGCCGCCGCCGGGAACCTTGAACTGCACGGTGGCGCGATAAGCGATTTGGCGAGGCAAAATGGCGACAATTCCCGGAGAATCGCTACCGGCGGCGAAGCTGCCGCTGGCGCGGCCCCCCGCTCGACCGGTCGCCCCAGCGGCGCCGGTACGGCCCGCCGTAGCGGCGTTGTAAGTGGCGCGGCCGAACCCGCCCGGATTCGTGTTCGGCACCTGGTTCGGCGTGCTGCCCTGGTAATAGACGCTGCCGAAGTAGTTGCCGAGGAAGTTCGAGGCTGCAATGGAGGTGTTAGTTGCAGGCGTGGCCGAGGGCGCGGGGAACGTCGGAGCGTTCTTGTAGGTACTCAGGGGGGTGCTGCTTCCGATTGAGTTGCTGCTCGTGTTGCCCGTCGTGGAGCCCGTTGCGGTCGTTCCGGTTGTATTCGTGCCGATGGCGGCGCTCTGCGTGGCCGGGCTGCCGATGCCGCCGCCGGTCGCCGTTTGCGCCAGCGCCGGAGAAGTCGCCGCGAGAGCCAGGGCCGCCGACCACGCCAGCCGTCGAAGTTCCCGCATCGGACCGCTCCGGATGAATTGAGAAGATCGCCTTCCAAAAGTATCGGCTGTGCCGATTGCGGAGTCCAGAGAACTTCGATGAGAAATGCATGGGATCGTATCATGCCGAATAGACCAGCGGGACCGAACCGTGCATTACCTGCTCATCTACGATGCGGTCGAAGACTACGCCGAGCGGCGGGCGCCATTCCGGGCGGAGCATCTGGCGCGGGCGCGAGAAGCCGTGGCGCGGGGTGAACTCGTACTCGGCGGCGCGCTGGCCGACCCCATCGACGGGGCCGTGCTGCTCTTCCGAAGCGATTCGCCGGCCGCCGCCGAGGCCTTCGCCGCCGGCGACCCCTACGTGCTGAACGGCCTCGTCGCGCGCTGGCGAGTGCGACCGTGGACCACCGTGGTCGGCGAACTGGCTGAATCGCCGCTGCCGCCGAGCTAAGCGATTATTACTTGCTCTCTATTTGGGAATACTTGATTGCGGGGAGCGCAGGCGTGTTCGATTGGGCACGGAACTTTGGCTTCACCAGTCGATCGTGCCATTGCAGTTGTCGCACTTGAAGGTCCGCAAAAATAGCGTCGACGTCGAAATTGAATCGGGCAGCCAGCTGTTCGCGGGCTTTACGTACTTCGGCCACGATGGGATCGTCCGTCATGATCGAGCCTCCATGAGTTCTTCAGGAGTGCAAACGATTGGCATCGGCATTCGCGCATCCTCACATACGGCTCTTACTCTTCGGATGATTCGTGCGTTGGCCAGGTGCTTGCAATTCCATGTTAACAAGTAATCGATGGCATGAACAGCCGCGACAGCGACATGAGCAGCGTCCTGCGCCGCTCTTGGCGGGATGGCTTTCGAGGAAAGGATTGCCTTGGTAAGTCCTGCCGCTTCGGGGGTCACCTCTAGCAAAGTCAGGGTCTCAAGGATCGCCAGCCGTTTTTGAATCTCATCGGGATCGCCCAGGGAAGCCTCTTCGATTACGGCAACGGAAATAGCGCAATCGTAGTTGAGGCGATGCTCAGCCCACCACTCCTGCGAAATCTGTTGATGCCCTGCGATGATCAAATCGCGACTCGGGCGGGCAACGAGATAACTGATGAAGGAGGTTTCAAGGTAAACCGATTCCATGGCGACCCTATCATTGGCGAACTGTTGAAAAAAAACTCCTCCACTATCGTATCCAGTTTCAGAGTCCCTTACCTCAATCAACATTCGTTCGTAAGCGATTGTTCCATCGCGGCGCATCCATATCTTCGCCTTATCAATCACTCGGAGATCGGCATCATGGCTCTTTGCCGCTGGGGCATTCTCGGGACCGCGAACATCGCCCGGAAAAACTGGAAGGCGATCCGGTTGGCGGGCAATGCAACGCTTGCCGCCGTCGCCAGCCGCGACCCGGCCAAGGCTAAACAGTTCATCAGCGATTGCCAGGCCGACGTGCCATTCCCTGCGGCGCCGGCGGCCTGCAACTACGACGAACTCCTGAAGCGGCCGGATGTGGACGCAGTATACATCCCACTACCGACCGGTATTCGCAAGGACTGGGCCATCAAGGCGGCCGAGGCCGGCAAGCACGTGCTGTGCGAGAAGCCGTGCGGCGTCGATGCCGCCGAACTGCGCGAGATTCTCGATGCCTGCCGAAGCCACCGCGTGCAGTTCATGGACGGCGTGATGTTCATGCACAGCGCGCGGCTGCCGCTCCTCCGCCGCGTGCTCGACGACGGCGAATCGGTCGGCGAAATCCGCCGCGTCGCCACGCAGTTCTGCTTTTCCGCGCCGCCCGAATTCATGCAAGCGAACATCCGCGTCAGCGATGCCCTGGAACCGCTCGGCGCGCTCGGCGACCTCGGCTGGTACAACCTCCGCTTCACGCTCTTCGCCATGAAGTACCAGATGCCGCAGCGGGTCAGCGGCCGAACGCTCTTCGAACATGGTTCCGGAGCGAAGCCGGTGCCGATCGAGTTTTCCGGCGAATGCTTCTTCCCCGGCGGCGCAACCGCCAGTTTCTACTGCTCGTTCCGCACCGAGAACCATCAGTGGGCGCACATCAGCGGCTCGCGCGGCTCGATCTACGTCCCCGATTTCGTTCTGCCATTCTTCGGCTGCGAAGCGGGGTTCGAATCCAATCGGCCGCTCTTCTCGGCGCACGGCTGCAACTTCCGAATGGAAAGCCATCCGGTGCGCCACGCCGTCCGCGAGTTCAGCGAAGGGGCGGAACACGCCCAGGAAGTGAACATGATCCGCAACTTCGGGGCGCTCGCTCTCTCCGGGAAACTCGACGCGACCTGGGGCGAGATCGCGCTGAAGACGCAGATCGTGCTCGATGCGTGCCTGCAATCGGCGCGGCACAACGGCGCTTTGGTGGAAGTGAAGTAGGCGGTCGCGAACTCGCAAACGGTGGTTGTTGGTGGCACAGGCATTCTTGCCTGTGCATGCTACGGAGCACAGGCAAGAATGCCTGTGCCACCAAAGCAGGACTAGAGCCACAAGCGGGTTGCTCGACTACTTCGTTCCCAATCCCTTGAGCAGTTCGTCGTCGTCCTTCGGCAATCCCCAGACATTCAGCGTGAAGTCGGCTTTCTGGGCGGCCTTCGATTCGGGCAAGCGAAGGATCACCAGCCAGCCGCCGCCCGGTTTCGGTTCGAAGCGCCACTGGGTTCCCACCGGGGCGCCGATCGCTTCGAGGACGTTGGCCCTGTCGCCGTCGGCGGGCAGTACCACGCGGACGCCTTCGACTCCCAGTGAAGTTTCCGGCGACTCGCGGACGGGAACGACCTTGCCGCTGCCGTTGGTGCGAACGGCGCGGACGTCGCGGTTGCTCGTCCCGGCGAGGAGCCATGCCACGTAGCCGCCCGGCGCTTCGATGGCAAACCGCCGCGCGATCCCCGCCGCCACTCCGGACTTGAGAGGCGAGGGCGTCTCGGCCGCGCGAAGCACGGCCCCCTTGTCGTTCTCCTGAAGCTTGTAGCGGAACGTGGGCCGGCCGCTTTTGTCCAGCGAATAACCGAGGAACTCGACGGCGCGGGGCCCGTTGTAAGTGCGGGCCGGTTCCAGAGGGAACGGCGTGCCGAACACCGGGTTGTTGGCGCGGGCCTGGAAATCGGGCGGCAGGTACGGATTGACCGTGAGGCCCCACGGGTGGCCGGTTGGCCCGCTCCAGAACTTGGGGCCGAGCAACTTGGCGGGCGCGCCGCCGCGGTTGTTCCACACGGGGGAAGCATCGAGGAAGTTGCCGGCCCAGGAATACGCCAGCCGGCACTGATCGGCACTGAACGCGACCGAGACGCCGCCGGGATAACCGACGGCAATGGCCTTGCTCCCCGCCTCCGACATGAACGTTCGCAGCACCTCGGGCCGTTCCTTGACGGCAATGATGAGTCCCTTCGGCGGCTCAAGGCCGTCTGGCAGCGGCAGCCCGGTGCCGAGTGATAGATAGGCCCACATCGCTTCCGCCTGGGCCTGCGGGTTGCCGCCGAGGACGGTCGTCAGCGTCGACTTGTTATCGACGAAGGCTTGCGGCATCCGCGTGCCGGGCGCCATCCGCAGCGGCTGGTGCAACCAACGCTCGTACCATTCGAAACGGACGCGCTGGTTGATGGTGGCCAGGTCCGGGCCGCGGGTTCCGGAGTTGGGAATGCCGGCAATGTCGTGGCAGGAGATGCAGCCGAGGCCGCCCTTGCCGACGATCAGCTTGCCGTTGGCGATGTTGCCAGCGGAAAGCGGCGCCTTGTGAATGCTGTCGTCCGCGGTCAAGCCTTCCAGGAACGCGAGCGCCTCGGGGAGCATGTTAACGTTCGCGTCGCCGTACCGCGGCATCCGCAGTTGCATCCACGGACGGGCCCGGCCGCCCTGCAATAGCACGGACTTGAGCCACGACGTGCGCGACTTGTGGCCGATGCCAGTAAGCAAGGGCGGCAGCACGTCGTCGGCAAGCTCGGCCTTGGAAAGGAGCCGCATCTCGTTGGCCAGTTCGACGCCGATGCCGCCTTCGCCGTCGCG
>DATNBQ010000012.1:0-9864 GCA_035571955.1 Urbifossiella sp.
CGGAGTCGTCGCCGGTCCCCATTCCGTCGCTCGATAGCGAACGTCCAGGTGCGGCGTCGGCATCCGTGCCCCCTTCTTGAACCGGCTGGTCATCGCGGCGTCGAGAACGCCCGTCGCCAGTAGCGTCCGCTCCACGGGATAAGGGGCGTGGCCGGTTCGGATGAGCGATTCGATGGCCTTGGTCAATTCGGCGAAGTGGGAATAAGGCGGGCCGTTTTGCAATTTGAACTGGCAGGCCGCCGGCTTCGCCTCGCCGTCGATCCGCGCGGCGAAAAGAAACGCGCCCTCGCTGCCTTTCTTGACCCAACCGTTCGCCATGACAACGAAGGCGCGCAAGCCGTCGCGATACTCGACTTCAAACAGCCCGGCATCCTTGGCCCGCGCCGTGGCCTTGCGAATATCATCGGGCGAACGATCCGGAAACTGAGCGATGGCGGCCTCGACGAGCGGCATGGCCCAAGAGTGCTTGTCGATGGCATCCCACATGCTTTTCCCGTCGTGGAATGTCGCGGCGGCCACGCCGGTCGCGCCTCCCTGGCGCCGTTCCACCATGCATTGCAGCCCTTCGAGGGCATGGAAGCCATACGCTTCGATGGGGCCGTAGCCAAGCTGAATGGCGCCGCTGAGCCTGGATTCCTTGGGCAAGATCAGCTTCGGCGACCGCCACGCCGTGGGAACCGAGGAGCCGGCCAGGAAAGGGACCATCAGCTTGCGAGCGCGATCGTACATCCAGCGGGCGTCGTCCCACGTCGGGGCAAGGTGCTTGTCGTTGAACACCGGGACCGAGCGGCCGGTCTTGTCGAAGACTTTGCAAATCTCTTCGAAGAAGCGCCGCCGCGGATAGAGGTGCTGGCCCTTCTCGTTGTGCGGGTAGTTGCCGTGCTCGCCGATGGAGAGGACGCCTTCGACGGCCAACTTATCGGTGCCGAGGGTCAGGGCTTCCGAAATGGTGGTGCAAATCTTGAAGCGGTGCCGTTTGGCGAGATCGCGGCTCATGTCCGTATTGGGAAGCTGATCGGTGTACAGGGAAACGAGTTCGAGGTCCGGGCGGGTCTTGCGATCCGGGGCGTACCCTTCGAGCAAGTTGCCAATGATAACGTCGGCGTGCGATCCGCGGCGATACTCGGTGACGATGGCCGCGACTTTCTTCGGCATGGTGTCCGCCTTAACACGGAGGGAACCTTCGCTGCACGCCGCTACTCTTTCTCTTCCGCGGGGAATGGCTGAACGCGATGGGGTACGCCGGCGCTCTTATGGCAGCGGTTGCAGACGTTGGCCACGCCGGCTAGTGCCGCCCGCGCCTTGACGTAATCCTTGGCGGCCGCGGCCCGCGCCAGGATCACCGCGGCATCGCGCAGCTCCGTTCCCTGGTTCATCCACAGATTCTGCGGCTCCTTGGCGCGGGGCGGCCGGATCATCAGCAAGTTCCCCGTCTCGGCGATCAAGAGCGCTCGCCCGCGCGCGAATTCCCACGCTTCGTCGTCCTTCGGCTTCACCGCCAGCATTTTGCCCAGTCCCTTGAAGTTCGGCTCGGCCAGGCCGTTCATCAGCAGCTTATTCTCGGCGACCGGCTCGAGCCGCGGCCCCTTCGCCTTGGCCGTCTGCGACCGCGCCCCATGCGGAACCAAGCAAACCGCGGCGAAAAGCGCCAGGGCGGCACAATAACCTGGACGAATCATGGCTGACTCTTTGCAGCGGGATGGGGTCGCTTTTTGCATTGTGCACGATTTCTGGCGAAAGCAAAGAGCGCTGGCAAAGCGTAGAATCAGCAAGGAACGCCGTTCGGAGTCTTCATGCGCTTTCACCAACTGGTTCGGCTGGCCCTGGGCGGGCTGTGGCGGCAAAAGGTCCGCACCGGGTTGACGCTCATTGGCGTCCTCATCGGGGCGTGTGCGCTGGCCTTCAGCGTTGCACTCGGCATTGGACTGCGGGAGTTCATCGACACGGAGTTCCACGGCCGCGATGAATTCTGGCGCATCCGCGTCATGGTCGGCGAACCGACGCCCGGTCCCGACGGCATCCCGCCGGAGCAAGTGGCGGTCGAGGGCCAAATGTCCAACGAACGCCGCGACCGCATCCGCGAGGCGTTGACCAAGAAGTACCTGGAGGAACACGAGAGCAAGCCGCCCGTGCAGTTAACGGCGGAAGCGCTGGCAAAGCTGGAGCAGTTGCCGGGTGTGCGCGAAGTCCGGACGGTGCGGTCGGCCACAGGACGTGCCTGGCTCGGGGAAAAGCAGGCCTCCGGAATGGCCGTGGCCGGCAAACTCGGAGGCCTCGCCGATCGCTTGATCGCTGGCCGCCTCCCCGATTCCGATACTGCCCCGGAAGTCGTCGTCTCCGAGTTCCTCCTTTATCAACTCGGCATTCGCGATGATTCTCAGATCGAGGCGATTCTGGGCCAAACGATCCCCATCGACGTGGGCGGCGTCAGGAACGCCCAGGCGATGGTGCTGGCCCGCGCACTCACCGGCCGCTCTATTGGCGACGACCTGTCGCTCTCGCAGACCGAAGTACTCGCCAAGCTCGTCACGCAGTTGCCGAAATCGCTCGACAAGTTCGATCTCAGTTCCGCCGACCGGGCCGCCTTGAAACTGCTTCTGGAACAGAAGCCGGATTCATCAACGAATCGTCGCGATTCCGGCAAGTTCGTCTCGGGGGCGTACCGCATCGTCGGCGTCGTCCGCATCCTGACGAACGAGGACCGCAAGAAGGTTGACCCGCTGACGCCTTACGAATTCCGCTATGGCGCCATCTTCCTGCCGGCCGATGCGGGCGAAGAACTGTTTCAGAAATTGCCGTGGTTGAAGGGACAGGGGTTCCCGATGGCGGAGGTGTGGGTGACGCCGGGCGGCGACCTTGCTGGCGTCGTCAACGACATCGAAGCGATGGGCTTCCGGACGCAATCCGGGCTCAAGTGGTTCAAGAGCGCCAAGATGGAAGTGACGCTGATCGCGGCGGGCTTGAATTTGTTCGCCTTCGTGGCGCTCTTCGTTTCCGGGATCGGCATCACCAACACTTTGGTGACGAGCGTGGTGGAGCGGACGCGTGAGATCGGCATCTTGAAGGCCATCGGCGCGACCCGCGGCCAGGTGCTCGGCATCTTCTTGACCGAGGGAGCCGCCATCGGCCTCGCCGGCAGCACGATGGGCCTGTTGCTGGCCCGCTTGCTCGCCATCCCCGCCGACAGCTGGGTGCATCAACTCATCGAAAAGCAGATGATGGGCGACAAGATGCTCACGACGACGATCTTCATTTTCCCAGTGTGGCTGTGCGCCGCGGCGACGGGTTTCGCCATCGTGGTAACGACGGTGGCGGCATACTACCCGGCGCGTCGCGCCGCCGGAATCGACCCGATCCTGGCGCTGAAATACGAATGATTAGCCGCGACCCGAATGACGAGTGATGATTATTGACCGTCAGAAAAGTAATGACTTCGAGCCAACCAGCCCACGCCTCTCCCCGCTGGGGAGAGGCCGCAATCTCGCGCCAGCGAGATTGCGGGTGAGGGGTCTTCTAGCACAAATACAGCCCCTCACCCGGTTTGCTCGCTGCGCTCACAAACCACCCTCTCCCCGACGGGGAGAGGGTCAGATCGGTGGCCGCTTCGATGTCATTTGTTTCCTGACTGGCAGTAGCCGCGACCCGAAGGGGAGCGGGGGCCTAGCGCCGCAGCAAGCGCCACGTTAACGCGAGGCCGCAGCAGCCGACGGCGATGTCCGCCAGCCAGCAGCCGAACCCTAGCGGAATCTTGCCGTCCTTGCCGAGGTTCGACCCCGCGAACAGCAACGGATAATAAACCATCACCGTCGGCAGAAAGCAGATAACGAACGTGCTGAGGTAATCGGAGCGCGTGGCCCAGATGCCGACGGGGCAGCCGATGAGGGCGAAGACGAAGCAGCCGGCCGCGAGCGCTGGCCGCATGTAAAACTCCGCTTCGATGTTTCGCTGCTGGCGAACGATGTTCTCGAGCTGCGCGTGGTAGTGATGGTCCTGGGCCTGGGCGTGCTTGCGCAGTTCGCCCGGCGGCAGTTGGCTGGCGGCCTCGCTGGCCGCCGCCCGCTCCTGCATCTTCCGTTCGCGCTGTTCGAGGAGCGATTGCAGCCGCGGCTTGAGTTCGTCCCAGGTTAAGGCCATGGGCCGCGACTTGGCGTCGCTCGCGCTAAAGTTCTCAGGCAACTTCTGCGGCACCGGCGAATTCTGCGCGCTCGAACCCTGCGTCGTCGCGTTGTACATATCGAAGTGGTCCGCATCGATGTAGAACATCCCCTCGGCCGCATCGACGTGGAGTTGGGCCGTCCGCGCCCGGAAAACGAAATCGTACCCGGCCAGCACGTCGGCACCGTCCTGGTTCTTGACGTGCTTCCGTTGCTTGAGCACCACGTCGATGAGACGGCGGCCTTGCACGTCGCGAACGAACATCACGAAGTCCGCATGCGGGTGGTTCAAGCGGCGTTCGCGGCGCAAAGCGCTATAGAGCGCTTCTTCGGGGTCCTTGAGCAGTTCTTCCTGGAGCCGCTGCTGGGTGCGTGGGATGGTCGCGTAGTACAGGCCGCCGGTGATCGCGGTAGTGACGAGGCCAAGCATGATGGCCGGGCGGAGGATGTTGAACAGATGGACGCCGGCTGCCTTGATGGCCACGACTTCGTTATCGTGGGCAAGGCGGCCATAAACCACGCACGAAGCGAATAGCGTGGTCGCCGGGATCGTATACGGCAACGTGCTCGGAATGAAAAGCGGGATGGCGGCGGCGATCTGCGTGGGCGAAAGGCCCAGTTGGATCGCCTGCTGGATGATGCCGGCGAGCAAGAACAGCCCGGTGAGGCTGCCGAGCGACAGAAGGAAGACCTTCACCAGTTCGGCGAAGATCATCCGGTTGAGCGTGCTGCCGAAGAGCATGAACGATTCCTAGAAGCGCCGGCGCGCTCCCCGTTGGGTCGCGGCTAAACGTTCACTTCCCCATGATGCGGCCGATCCGCTTCCTCAGCCGCTCGGTGATCGCCTTGATCGGTTCCGTCACGGCCGGCACCGGCTCGGGCTTATACTTGGTGATGCCGTTCTCGCGCGTCATCTTGATCTTGAACAAACCGCGGCTCAGGAACGCACTCACGTCGCCGACTGGCGTGTTCACCAACCGCGCGAGAATCTCCGAATAGAGCGTGTAGAACTCGAACTTGGCGTAGTTGCCGCTCGTGTCGAGTTCGCCGGAACCGCCGACGCACAGCGCCTTGCCGATCAGATCGAGTTGATCCACCTTGATGCGGTCGTTATGGACATGGAACGTGGCGTGCGCTTCCTCGAAGGCCGTGCGATCCGGCGTGGACAGCTTCAACACCTTTACCAGATCGAGCATGACCGGCAGGTTATACATGCGGCCGGTCGGCACGTCGATCTTGCCGAGCCCTTCGATGTTCCACTGGCCGGTCTTCGGGTCCTGGCGATTGAAAAGCCGCAACTGCGCCTGGGCGATTCCCTTGAGGTCGGCGTCGGAAGCGAGGCGGTGGTGTTGGGCCACGTCCTCCAGTTTCACGTCGGTGGCAGTGAGCCAGAGTTCGTAGCATACCGGGCCGCCGAGCAGGACGCGGGCCTCGCCGCCGACCGTGCCGTGAAACAGTTTGCCCGAGATACCCGCGAACTGCAGTGCAGTCGGGAAGAACTTACCGGGCACGTGCGGATCGGGAATCTGCGCTTCGGCGAAGACCTGGCCCTGCACGGCGGCGAACGGTTGCTTGGCGATGATGGCCCGATCGAGGAAGATGTTGCCGTTGACGAGCCCGAGGTGCGTTCCTTCATAGCGGCCGCGACACGAGGCAGCCCCGAATACCTCTTCCCACGGCACGCCGGTATCCAGCGACGCCCCGGTCATCTTCAGATCCGCGTTCCAGTAAACGATGGGATCGGGCTTGGGGATCGCTGAGGGAAGCGCGGTCGGCAGTTGACCGCGGGCGATGGTTGCCGAGACGGGCCTCGAACCCATCGGCGTCACGGGGAACGGTTCCGGCGGCTGACCGATCACGCCCGGCGCCGCCTGGGGAGGCGTCAACACCACCAATTGCTTCAGGTTCAACTCCGCGCTCCCCTTCAACTGCAACTGTTCGACGGCCGACCGCAGCTTGCCGGGCAAAGCTTTCAACAGGGCCGCATCCGCGACCAACGGCTTCAACTCCAGGCCGCCGAGGTTCGCCCAGATCACGCCGTCGGGATAAAACCGCACGTCTCCCGCCGAGAGTTTCATGTGGGAGCCGCCATGCCGCCCCCCGAAGTGCTCCAGCACGACGCGGCCGTTCTTGTACTCCAGCCACCCCGACAAATCGTTTATCTCGTAAGCAAAAAAAGACGGCGTGATGGTCAGACCGGAGATCAAGCGGAAGGTGAGCTTGAGATCGGCGGCGGCGTTGAACGGCGGGTCGAAGTCCGGCCGCGACGGCGACGGCCCGCGATCGAGGATTTCCAGGTCCGCCGAGAACGTGAGGTCGCCGCGCGGTGAGAACACCGTCCACATTTCATTGAGTTTCAACGCCCCGAGGGCGGCCTTGAGGTCGGCGTCCGCGGGGCAAGTGTTGCCGCCGACGTGAAGAATCAGCTTGCGGTCGTTGCTGTCGGGGACGCTTCGCTTCGCCCCGTTGAGCCAGATGGCCGCCCCGGCATGTTGCCCCGTGAAGCCATCCAGGATGAGTTCGTCGCGCTCGGCCAGCGTCTGGATCGGCTCGCCCGGCCGCGCCGGCCGTTTCGGGTCCGTCGAAGTCGTCCGCACCACGATCGTTCCCTTCACCTTTTCAAGCGGGTAAGGGAACTCCGAGTAGTTCATCTTGGCGTCCCGAACCTCGACGCGGAATTCGTTCTCGCACAGGTTGATGCCCTGTTGCTGGATGAGCTTGGCGGTGAGATCGGCGCGGCCGGTGGCGTGGAACTCGCGGATCATGTCCGGATATTTACCGGGAAGGGCGGCGATGAGAGCGTCGTCGAGCGGCAGGTTAATCCCGGCGAGGCGAAGGTCGATGGCTGGATCCGGCGCGTCGCCGGTGACCTTGCCGTTCAAGGTCACCGGTTGGCCGGCCGCCTTGCCGCGAAGATCGACGCTGATCTGGGCCGGTTCGCCGGGGGCAACGGTCTTCTTCAGCGAGCCTTGCACCTCCGTCACGGGATACTTGAACTTCTCGTAAATGACGGCGACGGAGTGCGGTCGCACCTCGTATTCATGGCGATTGCCGGCCGCCTCGTGGCTGAACTTGTAGCCGATGGCGATGGTCCCGGTCGGCGCGAACATGGTCCGGGCCCTGGCGGCCTTCGCCCCGAGTCGAGCGAAGAGGGCGTCGTCGAGCGGCAATCCGGTCGCCACGACTTCGAGCTTCTGCAGGTGCTCTTCGAGCAGGTCGAGTTCGTCGGCGTTGGCCGGGGGCTTGCTCGGCGTGCCCTTGCTCTTGGTCAATAAGTCGCGCGTTTCCAGGGCGATTTGTACGTGGGCCGGGCCAATCTTCGCCGTCGCTTCTTCGACCTTGAGTTTGCCGTCGATGCTGCGAAGCTTGACGGCCAGCTTCTCGACTGGCCACGGAAGGTCGGCATGCTCGAGCCGGCCATCCTTGATCTCCAGGCGAACGTCGTGGCGCCAGGCGGGCGTAGCTTCGGGGGCGTACGTGAGGTCGGCCTTCACGGCGGCGGCGGCGGTCAGCTTGCCCAAGTCGGCCGGTAAGTTAGGAGCAAACTTCGCCGCTGCCAGGGGAAGCACTTCGCCGAGCGGGAAGTTCGGCAACTCCAGCCCTACCGAGGCATGGTGCGTGATGCGGTTAAACCGGGCCCGCACCTGCACCGCGCCGAATCCTTGCACGGTCGCATCCGCCGAAATGGTCAAGATCGGCAGCGGATCGTTGAGCAGCGTGAAACGGGCATCGTTCAAGCGCACCTCCGGAATGCTATCCGCAGTGCGGTCGACGATGATAAGCGTGGCTCCCTTGGCGACGAATGTGGGAACGGGCCGATCGGCGGGGCCGGGCTTGAGAATATCGGCGAGGTTCCAGCGGCCATCCGAACCGCGTTCGAGCCGCAGGTCCGGATTCTCCAGGCCGATCTTGCGAATCACCAGGCGGCCGCGGTTCAACTGTTCCTTGTCGTGAAACAGCACGGCGGAGGGAGCGAAGAAGAACGGTTGGTCGTCGGGGTCGCCGCGGCGGACCAGTTTGAGTTCGCGGACGGCGATACCGCCGAGGATGCGCATGTGGGCCGAACCGACCTGCACGTCCACGCCGTCGAGTTGTTCCCCCAGGGCGGCAATCACCTGCTCGCGGACCCGCTCCGGGCTGATCCACGAATTGGCGACCCAGCCGCAGGCGACCAGCGCCGCCACCCCGGCGAGGATCAACCCGCGAATCAGCCAGTTCCGCAAACTCAGGCGCATACCGGTCTCATTGTGCGGCCGGGCCAGTGGGCAAATCGAGCCCGGAAAGCGGCGGGGATAGTACGGAGGCGATGCGTTTGGGTCAATTGAAGAATCGCGACGGCAAGCTGGGGCTTTCGGCAAGATGGGCAAATCACGGGCTGCTAGCCGCGACCCGAAGGGGAACGCGGCTGGTGCTCACTGCCCAACGGACGACGACTTCGGCGTGGGACATCGCGCGAATTGACTGAGACGATTGTACGGAAACGAGCCGTGGGGTTCCCACGGCTCGTCGGAATGGGACTGCGGTTTTCCGATCAATAGTTGCCCGTGATCGGCTTGCCATCCATGGGATGGATGAGATTCTGGAAGGTGAAGTTATTCTGGCTGGCGGGGAAGTTGGCCCAGTTGTCGCTTGGGTCGGTGGAGATTCCATTGGTCAGGAAATGGACTGAGCCGTCGCCGAAGAGGAAGTTGCATCCGTTGGTATGCAGGCTGCTGAAGTCGAGTCGTTCGTTGTTTCCGGTGCCTGTGGCACCGCCGGGGTTTGGAATGTTCATGCCCTGTCCGGGCCGCCCCTCGTAGCTTCCAGACGTTTGGTTCGCCCGCACCCAGGTCGCGCCGGTGTTCTTCGTGTAATCGCGCTCGCCGACCAGGATGCACTGGCTGGAGCCGTCCAGAATGCCCTGAATGCTGAGTGGGTTGCGGACGTTGTTGCCGTTGGTGCGGCCGGGACCGACCACTTCGCGATTCACCACATAGTTACTCGTGCCGTAGTTATTCAGCGCGGTGTTGATCGGCGTACCGGAGTCCGAGGGACACCGTAGGATTGACAGCGGCGTCTGCAACAGCGCGTTGGCGCCCGGGGCACCGACGTTCCCGGTCGTGTCGGGATTGATAAGGTTGTAGAGGGCCGTTTGTTCCATGAATGGCAGGATCAGCGTGGCCCAGCTCCAGCCGGGGTTCGGCGCAGTCCCCGCGAGAGTGGTCACGTGGCCAGGCGGCAGCGTGCCATAGGTGTCGTTGTACTGGTGCATCGCCAGGCCGATTTGCTTGAGGCTGTTGGTACACTTCGAACGAGCAGCCGCTTCGCGCACTTTTTGCACGGCCGGAAGAAGCAGACCGATCAGGATCGCGATGATCGCGATCACGACCAACAACTCGATCAGCGTGAACCCGCGGCGCCGCTGATCCAATTTAACTTGGCGCATAATGTACCTCGTGACCGATTGAATGAAATTAAAGCAAGATGGGCGAGTTAAGGAAGCATAACAAAAGGAATGAAATTCCACTAATGATTATTCTATGAGAAACGTCTCGAAGTGGGAATGGGAGGAGAGGGTGCCGAGTCAAAAGGGTGTAGCAAGATTCGCTGGGGGGTGTTGGATGCTTTTGGGTGGCACCGGCTTCCAGCCGGTGTGTCTTTACTCGCACCGGCTGGAAGCCGGTGCCACCCAAGAATCGTCCGAGATTATCTACTCCTCCCAGAGATTATT
>DATNBQ010000013.1:0-6725 GCA_035571955.1 Urbifossiella sp.
CCAATGAGTTCGATGTCGGCGACCAGTGCCAGGTGCTTCGCGCGGATTCGTATCGCTGGGCCGAGCGGTGGATTCCGGCCGCCGGCGCCCCGGTCAATCTTTTCCTGAGCCCGCCCTTCCCCGATCTCTCCGAGAAGGCCGATGAGTTCTTGAAGTTGGTTCGCGACTTGCTCGCCAAGGCGCCGACGGAATCCGTGCTGACGATCCAGGCCGAGGAGGGATTCCCCCTGGAGAAACTACCCGCTCCCGACCAGTGGGACATACGCCGCTATGGCCGCAATATGCTGCTCTTTTACGTGGTGTGAGCTTACGCGCTCGGCTCTGCTCCGCCTCGCGGCTAAGCAAGGATGTCTTTCACCACGCGGCCATGGACGTCCGTGAGGCGGAAGTCGCGGCCGGCGTGGCGGAATGTCAGCTTCTCATGGTCGAGGCCCAGTTGGTTCAAAATCGTGGCTTGCACATCGTGGACGTGGACCGCGTTTTCGACGGGGTGGAATCCGAGTTCATCCGTGCGGCCGAACGTGATTCCGGGTTGGATGCCGCCGCCGGCCATCCAGATGGTGAAGGCTTGCGGATGGTGATCGCGGCCGAGGCTGCGGCCGAGCGTCGGGTTGGTTTCGACCATCGGCGTGCGGCCGAACTCGCCGCCCCAAACGACCAGAGTGCTGTCGAGCAGACCGACGCGCTTCAAATCCGCGACCAGGGCCGCGCTCCCCCTGTCCGTCGCCGCGCACATCTTCTTGTGGTTGCCGACGACATCCGAATGGGCGTCCCACCCTTCGTGATAAATATTGACGAAGCGGACGCCGCGTTCGACCATGCGGCGAGCGAGAAGACAGGCCCGCGCGAACGACGGCTTGGCCGGATCGACGCCGTAAAGGGCCAGCGTTTCCTTGGTTTCTTTCTTGAGATCGGTGAGTTCCGGGGCGGCGGTTTGCAGGCGGCCGGCCATCTCGTAGGCCGCGGTGCGGGTCGCGATTTCCGGATCGCCGACGATGCTTTGATGCTGGCGGTTCAGTTCGCCGACCAGGTCGAGCGTCGCTTTTTGCGATTTGGCGTCGATCCCGGCGGGGGGCGACAAGTTCAAGATCGGGTCGCCGCTGTTGCGGAAGCGGACGCCGGTATAAGTGGTGGGAAGGAAGCCGCTCGACCAGACGGCGCTGCCGCCGCTGATGCCGCCGCCGGTCGACATGACGACGAACGCCGGCAGGTTCTTCGTTTCGCAACCGAGGCCGTAAACGATCCACGACCCCATGCTCGGGCGGCCCGGTTGGCCGAACCCCGTGTTGAAGAAGATCTGCGCCGGAGCGTGATTGAATTGATCGGTATGGACCGCCTTGAGGATCGCGGTATCGTCCACGATCTTGGCCAGGTGCGGGAGCATCTCGGAGAGTTCCGCGCCGGACTTGCCATGCTGGGCGAACTTGAATCGCGGCCCGAGCACGCCAGCCTCGGGGCGAATGAACGCATACCGCTGCCCCTTGATGACTTCGGGCGGCAGCGGCTTGCCCTCGAGCTTTGCCAGCGCCGGCTTGTTGTCGAAGAGATCGAGCTGGCTCGGCGCCCCGGCCATGAACAGATGAATGACGGCCTTGGCCCGGGCGGGAAAGTGCGGTTTCTTGGGAGCGAACGGATCGACCGGCGCGGCCTGAGATTCGCCAACGAGCAGCGACGCGAGGGCCGCTTTGCCGAGGCCATATCCGCAATCGCGGAGGAAGTGCCGTCTTGCAATGGTCATGCCGTCATTATGCACGGCGACGGGCGTTGTTCCATTCGTTTTTCGAACTGCCGACGAGGGGCAGTAAGATTCCCTGGGTTATGTGGAGTGCTTCTGGGTGGCACCGGCTTCCAGCCGGTGTTTCTTTACTTGCACCGGCTGGAAGCCGGTGCCACCCAAGAATCGCCCAAGATCATCGCACCCTTCCCAGAGATTTTTTGCTGCACCCGCCGACGAGATCCATCGACGGATGAACGCGCTGAAGGCGTTCGCAGTTCTCGATAAGATTCGTGCATGGCCGAGCGAGTATACATCGAGACGACCGTCGTAAGCTACTTGACGGCGCGACTGAATCGCGACGTCGTGATTACAGGCCATCAGCAGACTACGCATGAACGGTGGGAGACCCGACGCGAGAACTATGAACTTTGTATCTCCCAGTTGGTGCGTGTGCAAGCAATGGGTGTCAAGGCGCCGATCATTTGCACGCCGGAAGAGCTACTGGGGGCAAAGCAATGAGCGATCCCATTGTGGACGAGGTTCGGCGGGTGCGCGATGAACACGCCGCACACTTCAACTACGATCTCGATGCGATTTTCGCGGAGCTCCAAGAGGAGGAAAGAGCGAGCGGGCTGAAGTTCGTCTCATTTTCGCCTCGGCGGATCGAGCCAAACGGCGTCCCGGAGTTCCGGACGCGCGACAACACTCGGCCGGAGGCAACTCTCTTAACCGCGTCTGAGGCGGAAGCCAGTCCCTGACGGAGCATCGCACGGTTCCTCGAGACGCGGCTAATCTAACGCGACATTCCGGTGATCGAGATGGCCTTTTCCGTGGTGAGCGGGCGGTCGCCAAGGGCGTCGGCGGTCAGCTTCACCTTGAACCAGGCCTGGGCGCTCTGCTTCGCTTCGTAAGTAATCGTGTAAACCGCTTCGCCGTAGGCGGCAATGCTCGAGGGGCCGTAATTCAGGCGCCCGGCGGATGGGCGAATGTCCGGCGTGCTTTGCCTCAAACTGACTTCGGGCGGCAACTCGATTTCCAGTCGCACATTCCGCGCTTCCTCGCCGCCGCTGTTGCGAACCCGCACCGTGAAGGTGCCTTGCCGACCGATCGCCAGGGCCACCGGCTCCAGTTCCGTCGCCCACGACAGCGACGCCACGCCCTGGAACAGCGTCGCCATCTCGTCGGCGGCGCTCACCTTGCGCCCGTCGGCGGCATGGACCGCAACCACCCGCCGCCCGGTCGTGTCGGCTCTCAATCCGAATCGGAACGATCGCGCTTCGCCGGGATCGAGCCGCGGCACCGTCCACATGATCGCGTCGCGAGCCACCTGGCCGCCCTCGGTTTTCATGGTCGGCTTGCAATCGGCGGGAATCGTACCGCGAACCTTCACATTGCGGCTCGGCATGGTGCCGACGTTCCGCACCGTCACTTCATAGCGGGCCGCTTCGCCGGCGTTGACCACGCCCGTTGGTCCCGTCAGTTTCACACTTAACCCCGGCGTGTGCACCTTGGTCCGCGCCTCGCTCTTCTCCAAAACGCCCTTGTCGCCCGAGACGTTAGTCGTCGTGAAGGTGTCCGCCGAGACGCGCGGCGTCATCCGGTATTCGATCACCTTGCGCTGCCCCGGCATCAGCGTGCCGACTTGCCATTCCCACTGGTTGTCGTCGCTCCTGGTGCGCGAAGCGCCGGCCGTCACGGCTTCCAGGTCCGCGGTGCGGTCGGCATTCTCCACGACGCGCACTTTATCCACGGGAACCCGCCCCGTGTTCTCCACGACCACGCGGACGGTGAACGATTCGCCGCGAACGCTCTCCTTCGGCGCGCTCTTGGTAATCTTGACGCTCGGCCGGGCAATCTTCGTGGTCACCGCTTCCCCATGTTCGAAGCGAACGTAGGCGAGATTCTTAACTTCCTTGGCGTCCGATTTCGGCTTCAGAATCAGTTCGATTTGCCGCTTCTCGCCGGGCTTGAGGGTGCCGAAACTCCAGATGATTTGCCGCGCGGTGGAAGCCTTGGCGTCCGGCGGCGGGTCGGCCTTCATTACCTGGAGCACGCCTTCGGGAAGTGGATTGCGAACGGTGACCTGATGGGCATCGGCGCGCGAAACGTTCTGGACGAGCATGATGTATTTGAGGTCGTCGCCGGGCGCGGAATCCGAAGGGACGCGCACCTGAATGCGGACGAGTGGCGACGGCGGATCGGCGATGGGTCGTGCGGCAGCGGGGTATTGTGCCGGCGGCAAGTTGCTCGGCCGCGGCCGAGAATACTGGGCCTGTTCCACGTCCGGATCGGGAAGCGGCTCGTCGGGATATTGCGCCGCGGCAGCAAGTGACCAACTCGCCAGCGTGATCGCGATGACCGCCAACGGACCCAAGTTCCACGTTCGCATGAGGTTGCCTCCGCCGCCTGCAGCGCCGAACTTTCCGGCTCGCGGCGGGGATATAGCCTCCTTTGCGAATCTGCGAAAGGCGAGTTGGCTAGGGCGAGCGCCAGCGATTCTTGAAGGCGCAGTAAGTGGGTGTCGGGCACAGCCCGACCTACAAGGCGCCTCGTAGGTCGGGCTGTGCCCGACGATCTTCGCGCTTGCCCTTATCGCCGCGGGAAGCCGGCCATGGCGGCGTTGCGAACCGCGCTATCCGGATCCTTCTGGGCCGCGGTCTGCAGAATCGTCCGCGCCTCCGGCGACGCCATCCGACACCGCACCAGCATGTGAATCGTCGCCAGGCGGACCGGCACGCACGACGACCGCGACCCGAAGGCGATAATCTCCGAGGCGGCTCGCGGCGCGGCGCGGAGGTCGTCCGCCGTCAGGCGATCGATGGCCGCCGTCACCTGCGTCACAGGGGCAAAGCTGTTCATCATGTTCACGATCTGTTCGGCGCGGCCGGGTTGGGCGACCACCAGGCTGGCCCGCTGCGGCGCCGGAGGGGCATAAGCAACGCGCTGCGGTTGGGCCATCCCCGGCATATCCATTTGCGTCATCGCAGCCATGCCCACGGCCGGGTGCACCGGCATGCTGGTTCCACTGTTCCTTGGAACCGACGCCATGGCCGGCATCTCCATTTGCGTCATCGCGGCCATGCCGACCATCGGCGGGCTTGGCGGAAGGTTCGAGGCCATGGGCGACGGCGCCATCGGCGTCATGGCGGATGTCATGCCGTGGTAGTTCTTGGGAGATGCGGGTTCGACGGCATTGGCCGGCATGGCGGCAAACTGCATCGGCACGGCCATGGAAATCGACGGCGGCCGACTCGCTTGCATTGCGGGGCGTTGCGGCTGCGGGTTGGCGGCGAAGAAGTGCGATCCCGTGGGGGCCGAACGCACCGCGACCGCTGCCGTCGGCGTCGTCGTCATTGTTACGATCGCCGGCTTCCCGGAGAACCAGCCGAGCAGGTTCGATTGCCGCGGCGAGCGGGCCCCCGCCTCGCCCGGGCCCGGTTCCCCCGCCGCTACCAGGTCGAGTTGGTTGATGGTCGGGCCGGGCAACTGCGCCGGGATCGGCCGCTTGAGCGCGGTCAAGGCATCGGCGATGATCGCGGACGACGGCATGACCGCGACCTTATCGTAGTAGCTGCCGCCCATCGTCTTTTCGCCGGGCTTCGGCGTCGGCTTGTCGTTCTTCTCGGTCTCGCGCGGCGCCGGGGCCTTATCCAGTTGCGGGAAGGCCGGCGGCGGCTTCTCGCAGTTCTTGTCCGGGCAGTGCGATTCGATCTCGCAGAAGCAGGCGAGGCACTTCTCGAGGGCGGCCTGGGCGGCGGCCCGCACCCGCGCCGAGCGTTCCGCCGGGAAGCCATCGCAATCCGAACCGGAGGCCGCCTCGCTCAGGGCCTTGATGATCTTCTTGGTGCAGCAGCAGCCATTGAGGAGCACGGTGGCCGCCTCGTAGCGCACGCTTTCGTTGCGATCGCCGCGCAAGGCGCCCACGAGGGCATCCTCGGCCTCGGGCCAGTAATGGCAATCGACCGTACCGAGATAATCGACGGCTTCCTTGCGCTTCTCGGCGTTGGCCCGGTCCATTTTCACCTGGGCGGCCGCGCCGACGGGGCCGGGCGCTTTCAGGTCCGCCAGGGTCGGCATCTTGGGCGGGAACGGCTTGATGAGCCCGCCGGTGAGCTTCGACATCGGGTTCTGAACCGCGCCGCGGAGCTTGCCGAACGGCGTGGTCGCTTGTTGCTGCTGGCGGAACTGCCGCTGATCGGCGGAGACGCCCATGAAACTCGCCAGCGTGGGCTGCGTGGGCATAGTTGGCCCGGGTGCGATGCCGAGCGCTCCGGGGGGAGTCGGATCCAGGGGCGGCTGAGCCAAAACGAAGGAAGAAATGCCGACGGCGGCCAGACCGAGGGCGTAGCGATTCAGGCTCACGGTTCGGGCTCCTTCACCTACGCGCTCGGGGCGCGCGACGAGGGGGACGGGTTTGTGGAAGATACATCGGCGAACGAAAGTACGGGTCTTGAGGAAGAGCAAGCAAGAATCGGTCGTGCCCGCGAGATGGGATAGTGGGGTTGTGATGGTAAGGTAGGCTGGGAGGAACGTGCCGGTTTTGCGAGCGGCCATCGGAGCCGCGACCGTCAGGGAGCGGGTGCTCGACAAGATCGCTCGCTTGCGCTCGCCGCTCGGTTAATTCAGCGCTTCATGAACATTTCGTCCAGGTTCAGGATCACGCTGGCCACGACCGTCCAGGCGGCGGCGTCGGCCGCGGCGACGCCCTTGGGCAACGGCCCCAGCGGCACCGTCGCGAACTTGTCGGCCAGAGCCGCATCCTTTGCGTACTTGGCCTTCGAATCGTCGAACAGCTTCACGAGCCGCTTCACCTCGGCGTCGGTCGCGGGGCGGATCAGAGACAGCTTCATCGCATAAGCGGCCTTCTCCTCAGGAGTTTTGCCGCCATCCTTGATGATGCGGCGGGCCAGGGCCTGGGCCGCTTCCACGTAAACCGGGTCGTTCATCGTCACCAGGGCCTGCAGCGGCGTGTTCGTTCGCGCCCGGCGAACCACGCAGGTGTCCCGGT
>DATNBQ010000014.1:0-2440 GCA_035571955.1 Urbifossiella sp.
CCCCGGCGCCGAGTTTGCGCTGGTATTTCAAGTTGATCCGCGGACCGTGCTGCTCGCGCCGGATACCGTCGATCCAGCGAAGTTGGAAGGAATCGCCCGTGGGACGCCGGGCCGGCTGACCGACGCCATCGCCGCGGCCGGGAAACACACGCTGACTATTGGCCTGGATGTGAAGTCGTTTGCTTCCCCGCCGCTGCCGGTCGGCGCGCCGCTATTGGAAGCGGAATCGGCGCTGCTGACGGCCGACTTCGCGGCAACGAAGGATGCGAGCTCCGACGCGCCGGGAAAGGCCGAATTGCGCTTGCAGTTCGCGGACGAGGCCAAGGCGACGAAAGCCGCGCCGATCTTGAAGGCAAAACTCGACGAACTGGCCGGATGGGCGTCGGCCCAGCAAAAGCGCCTGGCCGCCAAGGAACAACAGAGCAACGCTTACGCGCCGCCGCTGCTCGAATGGATCGCCAAGACAGTTAAGGGCGCGAAGGTGAAAGCGGATGGCCGGGCAGCCGTCGCCGCGATCGATTTGAACGTCACGCACGGCGTCACCGCGCTCCTGACGGCGCTGCCCGATGCCGCTGTGACCCAGCGCGGCGATGGCGTCACCATCACCGAAAACAACCTGAAGCAGATCGTGCTCGCTTTTCACAATTACGCGGACGCCAACGGCCGCTGCGTGTCCAACAGCTACGACAAGGAAGGCAAGCCGCTTCTCAGTTGGCGCGTGCACTTGCTGCCGTATATCGAGCAACAGGCGTTATTCAACCAGTTCAAACTCGATGAGGCGTGGGATAGCGAGCACAACAAACCCTTGAGCCAGGTCGTCGTGAAGGTATTCCAGGTTTCGGGGCGGCCGGCGGCCAAGCCGTGGGAGACGTACTTCCGCGGCTTTATCGGGCCAAAGAAAGTCAGCCCCGAACATCGGCCGTGGCTCTTGGAAGGTGAAACCAAGGGACCGGGATTCCCGGCGAACTTCCCGGACGGCACGTCGAACACCTGGCTTGTGGTCGAAGCGGCCGAGTCGGTGCCGTGGGCGAAGCCGGACGATCTGCCTTACGACGGCAAGCTGCCGCTGCCGAAGTTCGGCGGCCCGAACGGCTCGTTCACGGTCGGGTTCGCCGACGGCAGCGTCCGCACTTTCCGCCGCGGCCAACTGACCGAGCAGACCACGCGCTACCTGATCTCGGTGGCCGACGGAATGCCGGTCAACATCCCGCGATAGCGGTCGATTGGATTTTGGTGGCTGAGGTAAGTGATGCCCAATAAGTAATGCCCAAATGGCGTAACCTTTAAAGTAGTGCCATTGGGGCCTGTGCCTTCTTTTCTCTTGCGGTTCCCGCGTTTCGAAGTACCCTTAAACCATCGCAAGTCTCGACTCGCCTGAGCGCCCGCTCCATTCTCGACCTGGGTGATGCTCATGCTGTTCGCATCGCGGTTGGTTCTCGGCACCTTGCTGACCATTGTCCTCCTTGGTTTCGGCGAGGCCGGATCGTCCGCTGGCGAGCCGGGGGCGTTGGCGGCCGGAGTTCAAAAGGACGAGTTGCCGCCGCTCGATCCGAGCATCGTGGACGAATCGGTCTCCCGTGCCGTTCGCTTCCTGCGCGGCGCCCAAAAAGAGTCCGGGCTGTGGGGCGAAGGGGACGGCAAATCGGTCGGCCAGGGCGGCGGCTGGGCCGTCGCTTACACCGCGCTCGTCGGCCTCGCGCTGATCGAAACCGGCGTCCGCACCAACGACACTGCCATCATCAAGGCCGCCCGCATCGTTCGCCTCGGTGCGTACCAACTCGTCGATACTTACGAAATCTCCCTGGCCATCCTCTTTTTGGACAAGCTGAAGGACGCGAAGCGCGACGATCCGATCATCCGCATGCTCGCGGCTCGACTGATCGCCGGGCAGACCATCACCGGCGGTTGGAAGTACAAGGTGCCCAAGATTTACGAAAACGACACCAAGGAGATGATGGCGGCGCTCAAGAAGATGGCGGGCACGGCGGCGCCGGCGGCTACCGTCAGTTATCGCGAGCGGCCATCGTCGCTCAATCTCTGCATCAAGACATCGGACGACATCGTCGTGAAGCCGAGCCGGGCCGCCTTCGGTGCGGAGGAAGTCGAGAAAAAGCGGGCGGCTGTCGTGAAGACGCTGCCGCAGCAGTTGAAGAAGGTGCAGGCTTTCCAGCCGCCGGGCAAGCTCGACGCCTTGCCGATGGAGCAGCGGACCAAGTTGATCGAGAACGAAAAAGGGGACAATTCGAACGTGCACTTCGCGATGATCGGCCTGTGGGCGGCGCGGCGGCACGGCGTCCCTACCGAACGCGTGTTCGAACTGGTGGCCCACCGCTATCGCACCAGCCAGGACGGCGGCTCCGGCGGTTGGGGCTACTTTTACCCCCAGAACGGCTCGACCCCTGCGATGACCTGCGTCGCCCTCCTCGGCCTGGCCATCGGC
>DATNBQ010000015.1:0-8565 GCA_035571955.1 Urbifossiella sp.
GGGAATGATGGGCATGCGGGGAGGAATGATGGGCGGAGGCATGATGGGCATGAGCGGCATGGGCATGGGTGGTATGGGCATGGGTGGCATGATGATGGGCGGCATGGGAATGGGCGGTATGGGAATGATGGGCGGCGGCAAGATCGGCTTCGGCGGTGATTACGGCATCTGACACCTCGCCTTCGCTCGCACCGGCCCCTCTCCGCCGGTGCGAGCCGCTTCCAGCCCACCGCTCGCTCTGATACACTCCACCGGTATGCAGTCCCAACGAAACCCTCGAATCGCTGCGATCCTTGGCGGGATCGTAGCGTTGTTTTTCGCATCGCACGTCCGTGCCGACCTGCCGTCGCCGCGATTCGATAGGCTGACGCCGCTCGGTGCGGCAACCGGATCGAGCGTCGAAGTGGAAGTCGTTGGCAGCGACATCGACGGCGCCACCGCCCTGCTCTTCGATCATCCCGGAATCCGGGCGGAACACCTCAAGGATCGCAAGTTCAAAGTGACGATTGATGCGAAGGCGCCGCCGGGTACTTATGATGCGCGGCTCGTCGCCAAATGGGGGATCACCAATCCGCGGCTCTTCGCCGTGTCGAGCGGCCTCGTTGAAGTCGTTGAAAAGGAACCTAACGACGAAGCCGCGACCGCTCAGTCCATCGCCGTTAACAGCGTGATCAACGGCAACTCCGATCAGGGCCGCGAGGACGTGTTCAAGTTCGCGGCGAAGAAAGGGCAGCGAATCGTCGTCGAATGCTTCGCGCAGCGACTCGATTCGCAACTCGACGGCGTGCTCGTCCTGGCCGATTCCAGCGGCAAGCAGCTCGCCTCTAACGGAGACTATGCCGGCAAGGATCCACTGGTCGAATTCATCGCGCCGCGCGACGGCGACTACTTCGTCACGCTCAACGACCTGTCATTCCGCGGCGGGCAACCCTATCGACTTCTGATTACCGACCAGCCGCACGTGGAGAATCTCTTCCCGCGGGCGGTGACGGTTGGCCGGGACGCCACGCTGTCGATCTTCGGCCGCAATTTGGGCAAGAACGCCAAGCCATCGACGCTTCCGATCAACGACTTGCCTCTCGACCTGCTGACGGAATCGGTTACACCGCCCAAGAATGTGTTCGAACGCGGGCGGTTCCTGTTCGCGGAGCACCCCACGGGGCACAGCGTGTTGCCGACGGCGGCGACCGCGACGCTCATCGGCTTCCAGCATCGCGGCATCCCCTTGCTTCTCACGGACGCTCCCGCGTCACTGGAAGCCGAGCCGAACGACGATTCGACGAAGCCGCAGCCGTTGAGGCTGCCGGCCGTGGTTTCTGGCCGGTTCGACCGCGAACGGGATGCCGACTGGTATTCCATCGAGCCGCCAGAGAGCGGTAACTATTCATTTGAGGTTTACTGCGAGCGAATCGCCGGGCGCGCCGATCCGTATCTGGTGATCCTCGACGACAAGGAGAATCGCGTCGCGGAGCTGGACGATTTCGGCATCCGCACCAATGCCTTCGACGGCCACATCCGCGACGTGTCCGGAAGCGCCAATCTCACGGCCAAGAAGAAGTATCGCGTCCTGGTGCAGGATCGCTATCGCCGCGGCGGCCCGCGCTATCAATACGTGCTGTCGATTCGCAAGCCGGTTCCCGATTTCTTTCCGGCCGTGATCCATCGGCAAAACCCCGGTCCTGGCGGGACGACGATCCCCAAAGGCGGGGCGACTTATCTCGACGTGATGGTGCACATGTCAGGCGGGTTCCGCGGGCCGTTTACCATCACCGCCGAAGGCTTGCCGAAGGGGGTTCATGCAACGCCCACGACGATCAGCGATAGCCGCGGCGTGTTCGTGCTGTGGGCCGACAAGGATGCGGCGGACTGGGTTGGACCGGTGAAGTTGACGGCGACGGCGAGCCGCGATGGCGTGAAGTTGGTGCGCGAAGTGCGCCCGTATTCGCGGGTCTGGCAGAGCACCGATTTGAATTCGAGCCGGCCGACGCGCGAGTTGATCGTTGCGGTGCGCGAGACGGCGCCGTTTGCCGTGGTTCCCGCGAGGGAGCGGATCGAGGTCGAGGCCGGCAAATCGGTCGAATTGAAGGTGAAATGCGAGCGAAACTGGCCTGATTTCAAGGCCGCTGTGAATTTGCAAGCCCTGGCCTTTCCCAACCCCATCAAGATGAATGGGGCGAGTATCGCCGCTGGCGCGACCGAGGCCAGCGTGACAATCAGCGTTCAGGCGAACGCTCAGCCGGGTGAGTATACGGTTGTTATGCAGTGCCAGGGCCAGGTGCCGTTCGCGAAGGACGGCAAAGCGGCGAAGGCAAACACGCTGGTGGCCGTGCCGTCGCGGCCGGTGACGGTTGTGGTGCGTGCGGGGAAGAAGTGAAGGGGCCTAACAGTTGCCACGGTTGGGCTTGAATCAATTGATGTTCACTTCGGCGGGTTGTAGGACGAACTCGTCGGCGCTGTCGGGGAGCGGGGCGACCTTCAATTCCTTGACCCGCCAGCCGGGATGTTGAATCTGCCCGGTAAACGGCGGTTCGCCGGTAACGTTGCCCACGACGCGGATTGCCGACGAGTCGAAGCCGCGCGGCACGGTCGCGGTGTCGCCCTCGTTGCCGGGCAACACGGTGTCGATTACGGCATGTTGCTTCAAGGCAGCCTGAGCTTTCTTGTGCACTTCGCGAACGGCCTGGCCGATTTGTTGATCCGTCGCCTGCTGGATGTCCTCGAGAAGGAAATCGACGAGGCGGGCCTCGCCCTGAAGAATAGCCAGCATTCGCAGAGCGGCGCCGGAGGGTTTGAGGGGCTTCGGCGGTTCGATCGGCTTGATGTCGGCGCCGGCGAGAATCGCCTGCAGTTTGTCGGCGAATGCCTTGTCGGCATTGGCGCGCTTGGCGACCGCAAGCCCCTGCCCCGCCTGGGGAAGGCCGCCGGCCTTGGCCTGGGCGATCACGAGGGCAATGAGTAATCCGAGGACCAGGCCGGCCGCGGCGCCGATTGCATATTCCATCATTCACCCCTGAGTTGCGGTTCTCGCAGGCTCGTTATATGAGTGGCGGCTGCAGCGGCGCGAATCGCCGTATGGTTGGTTCATTTCACCAGTTGGAATAGAATTCCCAGATAGGTTCGCCTGGTGGCGTGTCGTTGGACGAAGGAAAAGGAAGGGCGATGCTGCGCAATGTGCGGGGCCGCATTGTACTGATTACCGGGGCTTCGCGGGGGATCGGCAAGCGAGTGGCCGAGCGACTGGCCCGGCTGGGCGCAAGGCTCGCCCTGACGGCTCGTTCGACGGACGATTTAGCCAAAATCGCCAGCGATCTGCGTTCGACAGGCGCCGCCGTGGAATCGTTTCCGGCGGACCTGACGAATGCCGAGGATCGCCAGCAGTTGGTCGATGGCGTGGTGCGGCGATTCGGCGGAATCGATGTACTTTTGAACTGCGCCGGCGTATGCAGTTTTGGCGAATTTAGTACATCAACGGAGGAAATCGTTCGCCGCGTATTGGAGGTCAACTTCTTTGCGCAGGTGGAGTTGATTCGACTGTGCCAGCCGCACCTGGCGCGAAGCTTCGAGACAGCCGCAACGTGGCGTCCGGCCGTAGTGAACGTGGCGAGTATCTGTGGGCGGTGGGGCATCCCGTCGATGTCCGAGCATTGCGCGAGCAAGCATGCCCTCGTCGGGATAACCGAAGCGCTGCGTGGGGAGTTCGAGCGATTCGGGATCGATGTGCTGCTGGTATTGCCGGGGCTGGTTCGCAGCGACGACTTGAACCGGCACCTGTTGCGGAACGAGGGGAAGATTTACCTGGACTTCGCGGGGGCCCAGCCGTCGGACGAGGTGGCGGACGGCGTGGTGCGGAGTTTGCTGCGGAATCGAACGGAAGCGGCGGTAGGGTGGGTTTCGTGGGGCGTGTGGCTGTTCCGGCGGTTGTTCCCGCGGGCCGTGCGCTTCTTTATGCAGCGGAAAGTGTGGAAGTACCAGCAACGCCACGGTTGAGAGCAGCGGATTAGCCGCGACCCGAAGGGGAGCGCGAATCTCTATGCGGCAGATCGGCAATTATCCCCTGTGGATCGGTTCGGCGCGCGAGGCCCGGGACAATCGGGCGGTACTCGCCGAGGGGATTCACGCAATCGTGGATTTGGCCGCGGAGGAACCACCGGCGACTCCGGTTCGCGACTTGATCTATCTCCGCTTTCCCATCGTCGACGGCAACGGAAACGAACCGAAACTGCTTTGCAGCTTGATGGACGCGGTGACGGCCCTGATCCGGGAACGGGTGCCGACGCTGATCGCTTGCCGGCTGGGTTTAAGCCGGGCGCCCTCCGTTGCGGCGGTGGCATTTAGCCATGTTTATGGGCGGACCACCGAGGAAGTGATGAAAATGATCGGCGGCACGAGCGACGTTTCCACGGTGCTGCTGCGCGATTTGGAAAAAGTGACGGCCTAGCGCGCAGCGCAAGCAAGTCCCGCGCTCCCCGTTGGGTCGCGGCTACGCATGAGAGGTTCGGTTGCATGTGCGGTATCGCGGGAATGATCGATCTGTCGGGGCGGCGGCCGGCGCCGCACGGGGCCGTCGCGCGCATGGCCCGCGCCATTTATCATCGCGGACCCGACGAAGACGGCTTCCTGACCGGCCCCGGTTTCGAACTCGCCAACACGCGGCTTTCCATCGTTGGGCTCGCCGACGGCAAGCAGCCGATCGCCAACGAGAATCAAGACGTCTGGACCGTGTTCAACGGCGAATTCTTCGACTATCCCGAAAAGCGGACGGAACTCGAAGGGCGCGGGCACACTTTCCGCACCCACACCGATACCGAACTGATCCCGCACTTGTGGGAAGATTATCGCGAACGGATGTTCGATCATCTCAAGGGGCAGTTCGCGCTTTGCCTGTGGGATAAACGGTCCAATGAAATCGTGCTGGGCCGCGATCGGGCCGGCATTTGCCCGCTCTTCTATGCGGTTCGCCGCCACGACGATATCGACTGGTTCCTGTTCGCTTCGGAGATGAAGGCGCTGTTCGCGTCGGGGTACGTGACCGCCAAGACGGATCGCCAGGGGCTCAATCACATCTTCACGTTCTTCGCGATGCCCGGTCCGGTGACGGTGTTCGAAGGCGTGAACCTGCTATGTCCCGGGAAGTATTTGCATTTCCGACTCGGGCATTCAACGCCGGCCGACGCCCAGAAACAGAGAACGTACTGGCATGTCAGCTATCCGGATCGCGGGCAAGAGGATTACGGCGCCGATGCCGAGCGCGTAATCGATGGCTTCGAGAAGGTGTTATGGAGCGCGGTGGAGAAACGCCTGCGGGCCGATGTCCCCGTCGTGTCCTACCTCTCGGGCGGCGTCGATTCCAGCCTCGTCGTGGCCATGGCCAACAAAGCCCTCGGCCGGCCGATTCCGACCTTCACCATTTCGATTCAACAAGAACGGATGAACGAGGAAAGCGAAGCGCTGCAAGTCGCGCGGGCGCTCGGCTGCACTCCCGTCGTCGTGAAGAGCGGCCACGACGAGCTGCGCGTCGGCTATCCGGAATTGATCGAGGCCGCCGAGATTCCGGTTATCGATACGTCTTGCCTAGCGCTCTTGGAACTCGCCCGTTCCGTTCATCAACACGGCTACAAGGTTGCCCTGACCGGCGAAGGGGCCGACGAGTGGTTGGGTGGGTACGTCTGGTTCAAGGCCAACAAACTGCTCGGATTCCTGGATCGCGTCCCGGCCGTGCCGCTCGGCGGCTACCTGCGAACGGGGTTGCTGAAGATCACGGGGCAACCGAGTTTTCCGCTGCGCCATTACAAATACACTCAGAAACTGCTGGGCGGCCCGAACGGCTGGCTCGATTTGTACGGCATGATGAGCGTGAACAAGCTACGGTTCTTCACTCCGGAACTGCGCCGGGAAGCCCTAGAACATTCCCCGTGGGACGATCTCGATTTGTCGCCGGACATGATGCGCTGGCATCCGTTCAATCGACAGATGTACATCGGTTCGCGGATCATGCTGCCGGGCCACTTGCTGGCCTCCAAGGGCGACCGCGTCGCCATGCATTCCTCTGTCGAAACCAGATACGCCTTCCTCGATGAGGACGTTTTGGAGTACATTGCCAAACTTCATCCGCGGTGGAAGCTGCGCGGCGTGCTGAAGGACAAGTTCGTGGAACGGAAGGTGGCGCAGAAGTGGTTGCCGAAGGAAGTGGCCTGGCGGCGCAAGCACATGTTCCGCGCCCCCATGGATGCCTGGCTCGAAGGGCAAGGGAACAACGCTTCCCCGTGGATCGAACAGGTGCTGTCGGCGGAGTCGATTCGACGCGCCGGTTATTTCGATTACGAAGCAGTGGTGGCGGCCCGGCACAGGCTCAAGACGATGCGCCGCGGCTTACCCCGCACCGGCCTCGAGATGGGGCTGACGGCCGTGACCGCGACGCAATTGTGGCACCACAAATACCTGGGCGGCCAATTGTGCGAACTGTCCGTTAAGGCCGCGTGATTATGTCGTATGCATTGCAAACCCTGTGGCACGAACGCCAACGCTATGCCTCCGGCGTGCTCGCGGTGACGTTCTCGGCCGTACTCATGGCGCTGCAATGCGGTCTGTTGCTCGGCCTGTTCAAAATCACGTCCATACCGCTGGATCAGACCAAGGCGGGACACGGCGACGGCGTCGATATCTGGGTCGGTTCGAGCGGCACGCAAAGCGTCGACCTCGGCAAGCCGATCCCGGAATCGTACCTGACGCGCGTGGCCGGCCGGCCCGGCGTCCACATGCCCGAGTTCTACATCGCCAATTTCGGCAACTTGACCAAGCCCGTTGGCGGCACCGAACTCTGCTACCTACTCGGCAGCCGACTCGACGTCGATGCCCGCGGCCCCGCCGCAGTGCTCACGCCTGAACTTCGCCACGCCCTGACCGAACGCGGTACCGTCGTCGTCGATGAATCGGACGTCAAGCGACTGGGCCTCGACCTGACCGGCAAACCGAAGATCAACGGCAAAGAGATTCGGCTGGTCGGAACCGTCAAGGGGCTGAGAAGCCTGGCCGCTCCGTGGGTGTTCTGCTCGCTGGACACGGCTCGCCACCTGCTTGGGTTCATGATGCCGCCAGAGCACGTCACGTACCTGATTGCCGAGTGCGATTCACCGGAACGGGCCCAGCAAGTGGTGGGTGAACTTCGCGCCGATTATGGGAACGACATGTCGGCCTACTCCACCTTGGAATTCTCAACGGAGAGCCGAATCTACTGGCTCCTTCGCACCAGGGCCGGCATCGCGATCGGTTATGCCGCCTTGCTCGGCCTGCTTGTCGGCATGGTCATCACGGCCCAAACGCTTTATTCGGCGACGGCCGCCAGCGCCAAGGAATTCGCCATCCTGCTCGCACTCGGAATCCCGCGCTGGCGGATCATGCTCATGGTGCTCAACCAGTCCTTCTGGATCGGAATCATCGGCATCGGCCTGGCATATCCTGTGTGCCTGGGGCTGCGCGAATTGGCGCGTATGGGGAATGTCGACGTCGATCTCCGCATCGAGATCGTCGGCGGCACCGCGATCGTGACAATGGTGATGGCGCTGATCTCGGGCCTGTTCGCACTGCGATCCGTGAGGAAGATCGAGCCGATGGATCTATTACGTTAACCGATTAGCCGCGACCCGAAGGGGAGCGCGAGATTCCGGAATACAATGCCAATGACAGTTGTAAGGAGTCCAGCACTGAAAGGCCTGGGAATCACCAAGAGTTACGGTGATGGCGAGCGGCGCCGCGTCGCGCTCGATAACGTATCGCTGGAACTCCACTCCGGGAAACTGGCGCTCTTGATGGGCCCATCCGGCAGCGGCAAGTCGACGCTGCTTGCCGTTGCCTCCGGATTGCTGGAACCGACCGAAGGCCAGGTGCTCGCCGAGGATCGCGGCGAACTCCGCGACGTCTGGGCCATGACCGCCAAGCAGCGCGAGGATTTCCGCCTCCGCACCACCGGCTTCGTCTTCCAGGGCTACAACCTGTTTCCAGCCCTCACGGCGCGACAACAGCTTGAAATCGTTCTCAAGTGGGGCGGGTATGCGGGCACGTTTGCCGCCCGCCGCCAAGCCGATGAAATGCTCGAACGGCTGGGGATGTCGCCGAATCGCCACAAGAAGCCGGCTCATTTGTCCGGCGGCGAGAAGCAGCGCGTCGCCATCGGCCGGGCCCTCGTCAAGAACCCCAGCTTCATGTTCGCGGACGAACCGACGAGCGCCCTCGACTGGGAGAACGGCCAAAAAGTAATGGAACTGCTCCGCGACGCCGCCCACGAACGCGGCGCCTCGATCCTCGTGGTCTCGCACGACCACCGCTTACTGCCTTACGTGGATGTGTACTACCACCTGGAAGATGGCCATCTGGAAGAGCGGCCACTAGGATCGGTTGTTAGTCATTAGTTATTCGGTTATTTGTTATTGTGTAGTGGACCCCAATTCCTGGACCACGGGCTTAGTTAGTCTGACTGGCATTCGAGCGACCTGAAGGCTATGGGTGGGCCGACCGTTCCCGGAGGGATCATGGCCCGCAAGACACGAACGAATCGCAGTCCGGAGTTCA
>DATNBQ010000016.1:0-10835 GCA_035571955.1 Urbifossiella sp.
CCCATCATGCCTCCACCCATCATGCCGCCACCCATCATGCCGCCACCCATCATCCCCATGGCGCCCATGTTGCCCATCTGGCTCATGGTCAATAGCAGATTGGGACGGATCTGGCCGTTTTGTTGGAACGGAATGAAGCCGTTCCGGCCGCGCGGGTCAGCTTTGACAGCTCCGCCGAGTGGGAGCAATGCGAAGGCGAAGAGACCGAGGATCGTGTAGATGAGACCGCGTTGAAGCGAGCGCATGGATGCCTCTCAGGTGGGAGGACGGTGAGGCCGAATAATTGCTGGGCGTGCGCAATAATGGTGCGGAATGGCATTTCGCAAAGACCGTGCCATCAGGGCTTTGGGGCGTTTTTCACCGCGATGTGACAAGTCGATTTTCAAGGTGGTCTTGGTTATGACATGCGCGCAGATTCTTTTCTCATAAATAGTTAGCATCGATCGCGCTTTTGCCATCGGCGGAGGCACGAACAGCGCCACGGCGGGATGTGGTTTCGCGGCGACCACTATGGCTGGACAGTTTTTGGTCAAGTGGCAAAAAATGACCATGTCGGGAAAAAACGCTCGTACCGATTCCATGGCCGCGGCGCTGCAATGGCCCGTTGCCGAGGGCGTTCAATGGGCTCGTGCTCCTGGCGGATTGAGTGGGGCCGCCGTTTGGCGCAGCGACGCCTTCGCGTTAAAAATGTGGCCGACTTCCATGCCCTGGGAACGGCTCGCGCGAATCCATTCCTGGATGGACCAGGCCGGGCATCTCGCCTTCGTTCCGAAAGTGATGCGCACTCGCGCCGGCTCCACGATTGCGGAGGAGGACGGCCGCATATGGGATCTGACGACGTGGATGCCGGGTGAGGTCCACACTCCCCTCGCTGACGCTTCCGGCTTCCCCAATTGCGTACGCCCGCTGAATGCCTGCTCGTCGCTGGCGGAGCTGCATCGAGGTTGGCATTTACCCACGCCGAGGTTTGAACCTTGCCCCGGCGTTTTGCGGCGAATGCAAGTGCTTGCCGACTGGAAGAAGGGCAGGGGAGCCCTGGCTGGCGCTGCGGGCTTAGTGCATCGAGCAAGCGAAGCGGTCGATGGTCTCGTCGAAGCCGCGGAACGGGCGCTCACTCCGTGGCAGGCGAGAACGGTTCCCCTGCATCCATGTCTCTGCGATGTCCATCGCGAGCACGTTCTCTACACGGGCAACGAGGTCACGGGCATCATCGATTACGGCGCGATGAAGATCGACAACGCGGCCGTGGACCTGGCCCGAATGCTCGGCGATTTTGTCGGCGACGACGATGCGCAGCTCGCCGCCGGAGTCGAAGCCTATCGCGCGGCCAATACCGCCTTCAGGCTGCCGACTGAATTCGTGCGCCTGCTCGATCGCACCGGCGTCCTTGGCGGTGCGATCGTCTGGATGCTGCGATTTATCGAGGATTCCGCGCTGTTCGACCGCTCTCCCGCGGCCCTCCAGCGCTTCGCGAATCTGGTCGAACGCATCGACAACTTTCGCGGCATCTGAATCGTTCTCGGCGCGGTCGGCGCGCGCGAACGAACCGGCAATGCCGGATTTCCCGTCACCATTGGTGGAATTCCACCATCGGCCGATTTGACTCATTCGGCGATGCAATCTACGGTTTGGGCGTGAGTCGAGCGTCAGACCTGCCGCACGGCTCAACAGTTCACCCGGTCGCCTCTTGAGGTTGTCGCAGCCGCGGTCAGGCCACGGCCGCCCGACGAAGCCGCAACTGTCACTGGGACGTAGGCGATTAGGGACTATGCCACGCCGCGGAGGAAGCCCACCAGCCCGTTTCCCCGCGAATTCCGGGAGTAAAGCTATGATCGGCCGGTTCGCTCGGGTCGCGATCGCTTTTCTCAAGAAAGAGGACGGCCCGACCAGTGTGGAGTATGCCGTCGTACTGGCGTTGATCATCGCCGTGGTGATCTCGGTCAGCAACATCGGCAACAGTACGAATTCGAGCTATGCCAATCCGGTTTTGCAGAACTCGGCCAAGCCCTCGGGTTCGTAACTCGGGGACAGACGGAAGGCGGACTGGGGAAACCGCCCTTCGGCTGTACGACGAAACGGTTTTTCAAACCTTCAACATCAAACAGGAGACACAAACATGCGCGCAATGACGAAGACTCTGGTGAATTTCCTCAAGAAGGAAGATGGCCCGACGGCGGTCGAGTACGCCGTGATGCTGGCCCTGATCGTGGTGGTTTGCATCGCTGCCATCACGACCCTGGGCAGCAACGCGAACTCGACGTTCAGCTTCGTCGGTTCGGCCATCCAGCCGCCCGCGTCCGCCAGCTAAAGCGGACGAGTCGGCAGTCGTCGCGGCAAGTATCGCCCGGTGCGTGATGCGCCGGGAACTCGCCGCGGCGCCGCCGGATCGACCGGGGGAAGTTCCGCGAGCCGGGCCGATTGGCTCGGCTCGCTGCGTAACGCGGCCGAATGCTATTTGCTTGTAGGTCGGGCTGTGCCCGACGCATTTGTTGGCGTGTGCCCAACGCATTTCGTCGGGCACAGTCCGACCTACAAGATGATGGCCTGGCCTTCGCAAAACTGGCATGATCCCGGTTTTGCCCGTGGACCACGAACGAGGTTTATCAATGCCGCAAGAGTTGTTGGCCCCTTCCGCTACTCCGGCCGCGCCGCACGCCGACGATTCCCTGGGAATCGATCGGGCGTTCGTATTGCAACTGGCCCGGATGCCGCTGTTCGCCCTCTTATGGGTCGGCGCGGCGTTCGCCAGCCATGCCATCTGGGCCGCCGTTTCTCCCGAAGGACAAAACTACGGGCCGCTCGTTGTCATCTGCTTCGGAATGGTGCTCGCCGCGTTCATCGACGGCTGGGCCCTCAAGGTTCCGAACTGGGTCACGCTGCCGCTCGTTCTCAGCGGCTGGATTCTCGGCTTGCTCCACGATGGCGGCATTGCCGCGGATGGCGGCGCTGGCGGCTTCAGCGTCGCCTTCCTCGGGACACTCATGGGGTTCGGCCTGCTCTTCCCGATGCTTGCGATCCGCGGCGTGGGTGAAGGCGACGTGAAAATGCAGATGGGCTTCGGCGCCTGGGCGGGAGCCTTTTTCGGAATCGACGGCCCCACGGGACTTCATGCCCTGGGCGTGGTGTTCTGGGCGTTCTGCTTCGGCGCAATTGTGGGCGGCTTCTTCGGCGCCATCATGATTCTCATCCGCCGGCAGTTCTCGCACAACGCGGGTACGCTCCGCGAAATCATGGTGGATTTGCAGATGATTGCCACGGGGAGCCCGATGCAGGCCGCCAAACGGGCGGAAGAGCGCCGCGATCGCTGGGTGAAGTTGCCTTATGGCATTCCGCTCTGCGTCGGCTTCATCCTGTACCTCTGGTACATGCTGATTCTGCATTGATCAGAGCCGCGACCGTAAGGGAGCGGTGGATCGAGAAAGCAAGACCGCTCCCGGACGGTCGCGGCTCCGACGGAAGACATCGCTCCCTGACGGTCGCGGCTCGGACAGACCGCAAAGTTTTCGCAATCGGCAAAGGAATTCAGCGATTTTCAAGCATTAATCGCAACGTCGCCCAACGACCCGTTCTATGCATTGAAGGTCAACGACTCGCACCCGATGACCGGGCGGATGCACAGAATCGATAAGCTGCGGAAATTCGGCACACTCCTTACTTCTGGAAAGATTGAAGGAACCGGACCCGCGTTGTCGAATGTTAGGTCGGGGAATCAAAATCGTTAGCCCGCACAAGCCGGGATGATCCGCTAAGGTTTCGTTAGCCGGCAAGTCGGGCAATCTCGGTAAAGGCAACCTAGTTGCCCGTTGCGAGCGTCGGGTTCGCCCCGCTCGCGGAAAGTGTTTCGCGCTCCGCCGCGTGGTGGGGCGCCCCGCACACCACTTTGAGGTCGCACCATGAAGCAGAAGAATCTCGTGTTAATGGTCGTGGCAGTCGGGTGCGGCCTCGTGGCCGCCTTCCTGACTTCCCAGATGAGTGCCAAACCCACGGTCGAGAAGGTCGAAGTGATCGTCGCCGCCAAAGACCTGGTCGTCGGATCGCACCTGACCAAGGACGATCTGTCGAAAGCGCTGAAGCGCAAGGTCGTCGCCAAGGACGCGGTGCCGCCGAACATCATCGAGTCCGAAGAAGAGATGCTCGACAAGCGGTTCACCCGAACCATTCGAGTGGATGAAACGATCAACAAGGCCGATCTGGCCAAGGGCGGCACGATCACGATTCCGCCGGGCAAGAGCATGGTGACGTTGCCGATCAGTCTATCTTCGGCGGTTGCCGGGTTCGTCGGGCCGGGTTCTCACGTGGACGTGCTCGGCAGCGTTCGCCTGAACACCACGATCCGCGTGCTGCCGATCCTGGTCAACATGCTGGTGCTGGCGGTGGACGCCAACGTGGCCCTTCCCGAAAAGGGCGGGCCGTACCAGACCGTGAGCATGGTGTCGTTCGCCGTGGATCGCAAGCAAGCGTTGCTCTTCAAACTGGCCCAGGCCCGCGGTTGCGATCTGAGCCTCTTGCTCCGCCGCACCGAGGACACCGAAACCGAGAACGACAAGGCGTACAAGATCGAAGAGGTGACCAAGCTGTTGCAGGATCGCACCCGGGTCGACCTCAAGGACCCGAAGAACGACTCGAACTACGGCGACGAGGAAGATCCGAAGCCGAAGGAAGTGGCCAAGGCCGAAACGGTGAAGGTGCCTGCGGCCATCGACGACATTGCGGCCGGCACGCAGATCACCAGCGACCTGATCGCCGAGAAGTTCAAGGTGATCGAGTTGCCGAAGGACTTGGCGGCGGACGCCGTGACCGACCTGGCCGCGCTGGCCACCGAGAAACAAGTGCTCCGGACCGGCCTCGGCAAGGGGCAGTGGGTCACCAAGTCGCTGGTCGGCAGTGCGGTCCCGAAGGTGGCGCCGCGAGATGAATTCGCGATCCCCAAGCCGGGACCGACCGACCCGAAGCCGCCCATCAAGACGGTGGAGGGGCGGGCCGTGAGGGAAGTCGCCATCCACTCGGCCAGCGGCAGCCGCGTCTATCGCTATGAGGAGGTTGCTCCCGGCGAGTGGCGGATCACGCGGAGCTGGCGGCTCGGCGAGAAGCCGCCCGAGCAGAAGGCCGACGCGGACAAGCCTGAAGACAAACCGGCGGAGAAGGAGAAGCCGAAGGAAGCGACGCCGGACCGTGAGATTTGAAGCAAGAAACGCCCGGCCGCGGCATCCCCCGTGCGGAGCGCGAGGGATGCCGCGGGAGATTTTCCCAATCTGGAATCGCGACGGATCTACCGTCCTTTACTGTGAGGAGAGGTGAACGGATGCACCCGACAACCCAAGCCCGATGGCCCCGATGGTGTGCGGGACTCATTCTGGCCGCCGGCCTGGCGGGGGCAGCCGCCAACGGCCCGCTCGCTGCCCAGCAACCGGCGGGGAAACAGCCCCCACCGCCGGCCAAGGAACAGCAGTTCGGCGACGTCAAGGTCGATACCAAGACCGGCGCCCTGATCGTCCCGCTCGGCGCCACGGTCCGGTTCAATCCCGGCCTGGCGAAAGATGACGAGGTGACTGACATTTACGTCGGTCAGGCCAATAATTTGGGATACCTGGCCGATCCGACCCGGCCCGGCGGCTTGCTCCTAATCGGAAAGGTCGCCGGCACGTCGAAACTCACCTTGACCCTGAAGGGCAAGCCGCGCCGCGATTTCGACGTGGTCATACAGCCGGACTACAACCTGCTGCGGAACCTGATCCGCCGCACCGTGCCGACCGCCAACGTGGAAGTCACTCCCGGACTCGGCAACACCGTCATCCTCAGCGGCTACGTCACCAGCCCGCAAGATTCCGACATCATCTTGCGGCTGGCCATCAGCCAGATCGGCACCGCGATTAACGTCATCAACGCCACCCAGATCGGCGGCGTGCAACAGGTGCAGATCGACGTGGTGGTGGCCTCGGTCGATCGCACGGAACTTCGCTCGCGCGGCTTCGACTTCGCGGTGAATACGCGGCCGATGCAGTTCGCCAGCGTGCTGAGCGGCCTGCTGACACCGCCGCTCGGCTCGACCGGCGGCAATGGTTTCGGAACCTTCAGCCCGGATGCCAACATCCAACTCGGGCTCGTTCCGGCACAGTTCTTCGGGGCCTTGCGAGCGTTGCGGACCGAGAACGTCGCCAAGTTCCTGGCCGAGCCGCGGATCGTGACCCAAACGGGTCGGCCGGCCCTGTTCCGCTCCGGCGGCCAACAGGCCATCCTCGGACCGTCGTCCGGCATCAACGGGCCCGGCGTCGTGCTCGTCCCGTTCGGAACCGAAGTGGAAGTGCTCCCAATCGTGTACGGCAACGGCCAAATTTGGCTCGAAATCAACCCCCGCATCACCGCGGTGAACCAGGCTCTCGGCATCACCACGGTGTTCGGCTCGACGCCCGGCTTTACCGAACAGACGACCCGCTGTGCCGTCATGCTCGAATCCGGCCAGACGTTCGCGATCGGCGGCCTGATCCAGAACACGATCCAGGCGTCGGCCGCCCGCGTGCCGATCCTCGGCGACCTCCCGTACATGGGAACGCTGTTCAGCCGCGTCAACTATCAGGAGACGGAGAACGAGCTGGTGATCCTGGTGACGCCGCGCTTGGTCGGCTCCCTGGACTGCAACCAGGTTCCTCGGCGCCTTCCGGGCCGCGAGACGCGCAGCCCCGACGATTATGAACTATTCTTGGAAGGCATCCTGGAAGCGCCCCGCGGGCAACGCAAGGTGTGGAACGGCCGCTGCTACAACGCCGCCTACAAGTGCGACCCGACGATCGCGACCTTCCCGTGCCTCGGCAACGTCTGCACCGGCCCCGGCTCGCTGGGCCTCGGCGGGATGGGAAGCTGTGGGGCGAACGGTTGTGCGGCGCCGGTCGCCGGCAAAGTAATGACCGGCATCCCCGGCATCCCGGTTCGAGTGACAGGGCCGAGCGTGTCGCCGAATCCGCTCGGTTCGGGAACGCCGCCGATGCCGATGCCGCCGCGAACTTCGACTCCGGCAACGCTGCCCGCCGTCGGGCCGATGCAGGAAGCGACGAACGAACCGGGGATTTTGCCGCTGGCCCCGCAAGGGCCGCAGGTGCCCGTGACGCCGGTCAGTTCGCCGCTGGAATCGCCGGACTCGCTGCCCAAGTAAGGGCGACCGCGCTGTGAAGTTTATCGAGCCGCCGGAGCGATCCGGCGGCTCGCCGATTGCCGACGATCGACACCACGGACGAAACACCCGAATCGGTGGATGACATGCAACGAGTCGCGATCGTAGACCCGACCGAATCGACCCGCGAATCGCTCCGCACCTTGCTTCTCGGTGTGGATTTCGTGTGGCTCGAGGCCGAGTGCGCCCGCTACGAATACTTCTTCGACGTGATCCAGACGTCGATGCCGGACCTGGCCATTGTCGCTCTCGACGCCGACAAGAACCGGGCCCTGGCGATGATCAGCCAACTCGCGACCGAAAATCCGCGCCTCCCCATCCTCACCATCAGCCACGATCACCAGGCCTTGTTGATGTCCCTGCAGAAGGGGGCCAAGTACTTCCTCACCCACCCGGTGACGTTGGAAGACATGCTCTCCGCGCTGCGGCGAGCGCTTGGTGAGAACGGCGGCCCGGACATCATGCAAGGCTCGGCGGCCCGCGGCAGCGGTTCCTCGAGCATGATCGCCGTGCTCGGTTCGCGCGGCGGCGTCGGCACCACGACCCTGGCCGTCAACCTTGCCGCCACCCTGGCCACCGACCCGGCCAGCGCCGTCGCACTCATCGACCTCGATCTGTCGCTCGGCGACGCCGACATCGCCCTCGAACTGACCGGCGTCGAGAACATTTCAATCGCCGACCTCGCTCGCAACATCGAGCGCCTCGATATGAACTTCCTGCGCCGCGCCATGGCCCGGCACGAACCGAGCAACCTCTCGATCCTCCGCCACCCGCTCGAAATCTCGGAAGTCGCCAGCATCCACGAGGGGCACGTCGAACGCATCCTGAACTTGTTGAAGATCAGCTACACGCACTTGGTGCTCGACCTGAGCAAGTCGCTGCGGCCGACGGACCTTTTGGCCTTGCGAATGGCCGACTTGATCCTGCTGACGGCGCAGTTGGAGCTATCGAGTTTGCGGAACGTCGTCCGCTTGATCCACAGTTTGAATCAGGAGGAAAACCTGGCGGACAAGGTGCGGGTGATCGTGAATCGCCAGGGGGCGGAGATGGTCGAGGAGGGGATCAGCGCCAAGAAGGCGGAGGAAGTGGTCGGCAAGCCGATTTTCTGGCAGATACCGAACGATCCCAAGCCGGTGATCGCGGCCCGCGTGGCCGGCCAACCGCTGGTGACGCACGCTCCGAAGTGCAGGGCGCAACAGAGCATCAACGGACTCGCCCAGGCGCTCTACGGCAAGCCGGTGAGCAGCGACAACCGCGGCAGCAAGTGGGGGTTCTTCGGGAAACGGTGATTGGTCAATAGTCAACGGTCATTAGTCAATGGTCAATGGTCGCTAACCAAGGACCAATGACCATGGACTAATGACTCATAACGAGGTAGCAACAATGAGCCGCTTACAGCAGGGCATCTCGAAACTCAACAGCCTCAATAACCACAGCGGCGGCGCCAGCGGCATCTCGCGCCTCACGAGCCCCAGCACCATCGGCAGCTCGAGCGGCGGCAAGAACTTCGACGAACTCAAGCGGCAGATTCACTCCAAGCTCGTCGAGCGGCTCGATTTCACCCGGGTTCGCGATCTCTCCTCGGACGCCATGCGCCGCGACATCCGCCGCGTCATCGAGCACCTTTGCGACACGGAAAACCCGCTGCTCAACCGCATTGAGCGCGAAAAGCTCATCGAGGAAGTGCTCGACGAAACGCTCGGCTTCGGCCCGCTCGAGATCCTCCTCAAAGACCCGACCATCAGCGATATTCTCGTCAACGGTCCGTTCAAGGTCTATGTGGAACGCCGCGGCAAGCTGGAGAAAACCGAAGTTAAGTTCCGCGACAACGATCACTTGCTGCAAATCATCGACCGCATCGTGTCGAAGGTCGGCCGTCGCGTCGATGAAACCAGCCCGATGGTGGACGCCCGCTTGCCGGACGGGTCCCGCGTGAATGCCGTCATTCCGCCGATCGCCCTCGACGGCCCGAGCCTCAGCATTCGCCGTTTCGGGGCCAACCCCCTGAAGCTCGAAGACCTGCTTAACTACAAGGCCTTCACTCCGGAAATGGCCATGTTGATGGAGGCGTGCATCAAGGCGCGTCTCAACATTCTCATCAGCGGCGGCACGGGTTGCGGCAAGACGACGCTTCTCAATACATTGTCGAGTTTCATTCCCGGCGACGAACGGGTGGTGACGATCGAGGACGCCGCCGAACTGCAGTTGCAACAAGATCACGTGGTGCGATTGGAAACGCGTCCGCCGAACATTGAAGGGAAGGGGGCCGTCAGCACCCGCGACTGCGTGCGAAACGCCCTGCGAATGCGGCCCGAACGCATCATCATCGGCGAAGTCCGCGGCTCCGAGTCTCTCGACATGCTCCAGGCCATGAACACGGGCCACGGCGGTTCGCTGGCCACTCTCCACGCCAACACCCCGCGCGAAGGCCTCACGCGTCTCGAAACCATGATCATGATGGGCGGCTTCGAACTGCCCGTCAAAGCCATGCGGCAACAGATCAGCTCGGCCATCGACCTGATTATCCAGGCCAACCGCCTTCAGGGCGGTCCGCGCAAAATCACCAGCATCACCGAAGTGATGAATATGGAACAGGACATCATCATTATGCAGGAAGTGTTCCGCTACCGGCAGGTGGGCATCGATCAGAATAGCCGGGCGTACGGTCAGTTCGAATCGACGGGCGTGCGGCCGACGTTCATTAACCGGTTGGAAGCGAAGGGCGTGAAGCTTCCGTCGAATATGTTCGCCGAACGCGTGTTGTTGAAAGATTGATAATCGCTGGCGAGCCGGCGACGTGAGTCGCCGGAGTCTTCTCTGTCGGAATGAGTTGTCAGTTTTTTCGCTTTGAAGGAAAAATCGGCACGCAAAAGCCGTCATTCGTCTCCAAAGCGAACTAGTGTTTTTGCAGCAAGTGAAAAGAAGAACTGGTTCTACTACTCGCACTCGCAACCTCGGTCAGGAATGCTCGCATGGACATCACTCCATTTCTTCCGGTCCTCATCGGCGGCCTGGTGATCGCGGCCGTGGTGCTGGTCTTCCTGGCGATCGGCCGGAAAGGCGAGGGGCGCGCCTCGGAACGGCTCGACGAACTCGTCGGCCGCAACGTCCGTAAGGATTCCTCTTCGGATTTGCTCCTCAAGCAAGCCCTCCAAGAGGTGGATCGCAAGAACATCCTCGACCGCATCACGCCGGAAATCTTCCACTTCACGAAGATGTTCGAGCAGGCGGATGTCAACATTAAACCGAGCGCGTTGTTCGGCGTCGCCATCGCACTTGCCGCACTGGGGGGCATCGGCAGCTTGTGGGCCGTGAATATGTACGTGGCCCCGATCGGCGCGGTGCTCTGCTTCTCGCTGCCGTGGCTGTGGCTGTATGCGAAGAGGGCAGGGCGGTTGAAGAAATTCGCGGGGCAGCTATCGGACGCGCTGGAATTGGTGGCCCGGGCGTTGCGGGCCGGCCACTCGCTGGCCGCCGGCATGCACGTCGTCGCCGAGGAAATGCCCGCCCCCGTCAGCAAGGAATTCGGCCGAGTCTATGAAGAACAGAACCTCGGCATTCCCCTGGAAGACGCCTTGAAATCGATGTGCGACCGCGTGCCCAACCTCGACCTGAAATTCTTCGTGACCAGCGTGGCGATCCAACGGCAAACGGGCGGCGATCTCGCCGA
>DATNBQ010000017.1:0-5260 GCA_035571955.1 Urbifossiella sp.
TGACACGGCGTTCCGCCGCTTTGCGACGTGAACCAGCCGCCGCAATCGTGCCGGCATCCGCTGATCGTGGCTGCGGCCGCCGCAAGGCTCAGCGTGAAAACTCGACGCAACATGGTTCGTCCCCCTCGTGCTTCCACATCGCCGACTTGAATGAATTCTTCCGGGTAGCGGTTTTTGCTCAATACGACCTGCCCAATAAAAAAGACCCGCTGGAAAACTCCCGCAGGCTCGTTCGCCAGAATCGGAACGACCGCTTCCGCTGGCATTCCCCGCGTCTTCGGAAGAGTTTTCGCTGCTTATTCGTATCTTGACGGGAATCGCGGAGCGGGCCATGCGGATCGGCGTCTTTGGCGGCACCTTCGATCCGGTCCACACCGGGCACCTCATCGTTGCCGAGCAGTGCCGCGACCGGGCCGGCCTCGACGAAGTCTGGTTCCTGCCGAGCTACCATCCGCCGCACAAGGCCGCCGCCGCCATCACGCGCTTCGAACAGCGCTGCGACATGATCGAGCTGGCGATCGCCGGCAACCTGGCGTTCCGCCTTGAGCGCATCGAGAAGGAACTCCCTCCTCCCAGTTACACTGCCGAGACCTTGGCGGAATTGCATCGCCGCCATCCGGAACATCAATTGTTCTTGCTCATGGGTGCGGATCAGTTGCCGGACCTGTCGCTGTGGCACGAGCCGCAGCGGGTGATCGGCCAGGCGGAGTTGGTCGTGGTGCCTCGGCCGGGAGTCGAACTCTGGACAGCGGAGCAACTGGCCGCGGCGCTCGGCGTCGAAGCGGAACAGGTGCGAATGCACATCGCCGCATGCCCGATGATGGAGATCGCCAGCCGCGACATGCGCCGCGCGATCGCCGACGGCCGGAGCGTGCGCTATCTCGTGCCCCGCGCCGTGGAAGAATACATCCGCGAGCGGAAGCTGTATTGATCTTCCTCAGTTTCAGGAGCGTTCATGGATGAGATGCTCGGCGAATTCCTCGGCACCACGATCTTGATCCTGCTGGGCGACGGCGTGGTGGCCGGCGTGCTGCTCGGAAAATCGAAGGCCCGCGACGCCGGTTGGATCGCCGTCACGGCGGGCTGGGCGTTCGCCGTGATGGCCGGGGTCTACACGGCTCGCGGGCTCGGCGCACCGGGGTTCGTCAACCCGGTCGGCCCGTTCGTGGCAGCCTTGAACCACCTGATGCCGGCGGACCGGGCGGCTCGGCTGGCCGCCGCGGAGTTCGCTGGCGCATTCGCCGGGGCGGTGCTCGTCTGGCTGCACTATTTTCCGCACTGGGCCGAAACGCCGGACCCCGATGTGAAGCGGGCCGTCTTTTGCACGAGCCCGGCAATTCGCCACTACCCGGCCAACGTCGTCAGCGAGGCGATCGCCACCTTCGCACTGGTCTTCGTGGGAACGTATATCATTGAGCGCGAAGTGGGGAGCGGCTTCTTGGCGCCGCTGGGCGGAGCGCTCGTTTGGGGCATCGGGTTAAGTCTCGGAGCAACGACGGGGTACGCGATTAATCCGGCCCGCGACCTCGGGCCGCGGCTGGCGCACTTCCTCCTGCCGATTCCGGGGAAGGGACATTCCGACTGGGGTTATGCGTGGGTGCCAGTGATCGGTCCGCTGATCGGCGGTGCCTTGGCGGCGCTCCTCGTCAAGCTGGCCAAGCCGTAGAGTCAGTCGCCGTTGGGGCTGGCTTCCAGGACGCCGAAGCCGACGCGGCGATGCGTCTCGGTTTCCAACTCCGAGCGGTTCTGGTGGAACTGCTGCATCGCCCATTCCCATTCCCATTCGCCGACTTCCAGGTGCCGCAGGATCAGAAGGTTCTTCAGCTCCTCGATTTCCGCGAAGCTCAGGCCGTGCGTGTCGTTGACGGCGGCGGCCAGGTCGATGTTGCCGCGGACGTCGGCGTGCCAGCGTTCGACGAGTTCGCGGCGCAAGGACGATTCGGGCTTCTGGAAGCGGAGAACGAGATCGATGCGGCCGGGCCGCTTGAACGCCGGATCGATCAGGTCGAGATCGCAGTTCGTCGTGAAGACGTAAACTACGCCTTCGTTCACTTCAATTCCGTCCAGGGCGCTCAGGAAAACGGCCTGATCGTCGGTTTCCTTGACGGTGTTGCGATCGCGCAGTGCAATGTCCATATCGTCGAAGAAGATGACGCCGCGCCGGGCGACGGTAAAGAGTTGCCGCACGGTGGCGACGGGGTTGCAGGAGTTGCGGGCGGCGCGATACGCGTCTGGCGTCACCATCGTGTATTCGTGGCCGCGGCGGAGGCATTCTTGCCAGAGCCAGCGGCAGACGCTGGTCTTGCCGTTGCCCGGCGGGCCGGTGAGCAGGAGCCCGCGCTTGGCGCGGCCGCCGAGTTCCTTGATCCGCTTCAGGTTCTTCGGATCGAGGTAGCCGAGCGTATTGCGGGAGAGAGTGTCGAACTGTTCGGCGGACATGACGGGCGGCTTGCCGGAAACTTCCCGTTCGCGCACGGCCCGCAGCGTGAAGCGGAACAGGCGAAGGTAATCCTTGCGCGAGACGGCGAAGAAATCGTACTGCCCCGCCATCTGGTTGCTGTCGACATTGGCTTCGACGTGGACGAAGCGGATGCCGTTGAGTGTGTAGAGGCGGGCGCCGAAGTGCATGCAAGGGGAATGGAGCCGCGCGCCGACGAGCCATTGCCGCACCAGGGCGCCGTCGATCGGTACGAGCGCGCCGCGGATCGCCTGGCGAAGCAGGGAGTGGCGATAGACGCTGGAATCGAACGCGACGGGATCTTCCAGCTGGCCCGCGCGGGCTGCCTCTCCCAGGAGAAACTTGTGATCCGCGGTGAAGTTCGAGATGAGCGATGTCATAAGACGAGGAGCCCTGAGGGGAGGCACGGGTTCGCGAAAAACTAACCGCGGAGATCCCGGTGCAAATCCTTTTTACGCCGTTACACCGCCGTCGTCTGGAGTGGGGGGTTCCTTGACGGCGTTGCCGGGATTCGTTGAATCAAGACTACGCTTCTCCCATCGGAGGCCCTGCATGTCGCGCCTGCTCCTCGCCGCGTTGTTCTTCCTGAACGCACCGCTCTTCGCCGCGGAGCCGGCGATTCCGCGCGCCAAGCAGTACCAGGCCTTCGTGAAGAAGCAGGCCGCCGCACTGCGTCAGGGCGACAAGCCGCCTGCCACTCTCGATGAGTTGAATCGCCGCAACGCCGAACTTCGCAAGAACCTGCTCGCCGCGTGGGGCGGCTTCCCGGCACAACCCTGCCCGCTCGAACCCCAAAATCACGGCACCCTTCAGCGCGACGGCTACCGCGTCGAGAAGATCACCTTCCAAACGCGACCCGGCATCCGCATGACCGCCAACCTGTACTTGCCGGACAAAAAAGGCAAACTCCCCGCCATTCTCATGGTCCACGGCCACTGGCGAGGAGCGAAGCAAGATCCGGTGGTGCAGGCCCGCTGCATCGGCGCCGCCAAACTCGGCTTCGTTGCCCTCGTCGTCGATGCCTTCGGCGCCGGCGAACGCGGCGTCGGCGCCAAACTGGGCGAATACCACGGCGACATGACCGCGGCGACGCTCTTGCCCGTCGGCTTGCCGCTCTCCGGACTGCAAGTCTACGAGAACATGCGGGCCGTCGATTACCTGCTCACCCGCCCCGAAGTCGATCCGAACAAGCTCGGCGTCACCGGCGCGAGTGGCGGCGGCAACCAGACCATGTACGCCGGCGCCTTCGACACACGCTTCAAATGCGTCGTCCCCGTTTGCTCCGTCGGCAACTACCAGGCGTATCTCGACGCGGCTTGTTGCATGTGCGAAGTGGTGCCGGGCGCCCTGAGATTCACGGAAGAGGGCAGCATCCTCGGGCTGGTCGCGCCGCGCGCCTTGATGGTCGTCAACGCCACCCGCGACGCCGTCCAGTTCTCCGTCGGCGAAGCGAAGAAATCGATCGCCTATGCCAAACCGATCTTTCAGCTCCACGGCAAGCCGGACAATTTGAAGCATGCGATCTTCGAGTCGCCGCACGATTATTCGCGGGCGATGCGCGAGGAGATGTACGGCTGGATGACGCTGCATTTGAAGGGCGAAGGCGATGGCACGCCGATCCGGGAACCGGAGATGAAGACGGAGAATCCGGAAGATTTGCGCTGCTATCCCGGCGACACGCGGCCGAGGGACTGGGTGACGCTGCCGCAATTCGCCGCGGCGGAAGGGAGGAATCTTCTCGCGACCAAGAAGGAACCGACGACCGCCGAGGAATGGAAGCAGGAGAGCGCGAAGTTGCGGGCGGCATTCGTCGAGAAATCGCTCGGTGGATTCGAAGACTCGAAAGGGCCGGTCCAAGGAGGAGAAGCGGCGTTGCCGACTGTGATCCTTTTGAACTGCGACGGCGCATCCAAGGCGGCGACGAGCGCGCTGGCGACCGAGTTGAGGAAGGCCGGCCGCCAGTTCTCGACGCTCGAACTCCGGGCCACAGGTAAGTACGCGATGACCGAGCGCGTGGGCCGATCGCCCGATCACAATTCCGCGGAATGGGGGCTGTGGATCGGCCGACCGCTCTTGGGGCAATGGGTTGAGGATCTTCGGAGACGCTTGGATTCATACGGGGAGGGCAGGGAAGGCGTCGTCGTCATCGGAGAAGGCCCGGCGGGGCTGGTTGCGCTTTGTGCCGCGGCGACCGACAAGCGGATCACCAAGGCGGCCGCCGTGGGTACGCTCGCCAGCTTCATCAGCGATGTGCCATATGAAGGGCAGCGGCTGGGGATTCTGGCGCCGGGGATTCTCCGGGATGTCGGCGACGTCGCGCACATCGCGGCGCTCGCCGCACCCAAGCGCATCGTGATTGCCGGCGGCGTTCTCGGCAACGGCAAGGCACTCGGCGCTGAACAACTTCGTGCGGCCTATTCGCCGGCCATGAGGACCGCGAAGTTGCTTAATGCTGAGAAAGAACTCGTCATCCAGGAAAGCATCGATGCCGCCAAAGTAATCGACGCGCTCAAGTAGCTTCGTAGGCTGGCGCAGAGCAATCATCCGCCGGGAGTATCGAGCATCGATTGAAGCCGCTCGGCGAGCAGCGGCGGAAACCGCGCCGGCCAGGACCCGTCGATTAGATCGCGAATGTGGGTGCGGTCCTTGTCGCCGTTTGCGACCAGTTTCATGCGCACCAGCGGCTCGAGCGAAAGCACTTGGAAAGCGGCGCCGCGCTCGCTCTCGGTGACGAGCGGGTTCGGGAACGGGTCCGCTTCCTTCACCTTTTCCCAGGCGTAATGGAGATGCACGCTTTCGCTC
>DATNBQ010000018.1:0-9580 GCA_035571955.1 Urbifossiella sp.
AGCGGGCCGCGCTCCACCCCCGCCGTTAGCGACGGGAAGGTCTACACCCTCGGCGGCACCGGCATCCTCGCCTGCTGGGATGCGAAGACCGGCGACATCGCCTGGAAAGTCGACACCCTCAAGGAATTCAAGGCCTCGAATCTCTTCTTCGGCGTCTCCACTTCGCCCCTCGTGGAAGGCGATACCGTGGTGATTCAGGTCGGCGGCAAGGGGGCCGGCATCGTCGGCATCGACAAGGCCACCGGTAAAACCCAGTGGCAAGCGACCAGCGATCCGTCCAGTTATGCATCGCCAATCGCCGTCGGCAATGGGCCGGATCGACAGATCATCGCCCTGACTGGATCGAACCTTCGCGGGCTCTCCACGACCGGGAAGGAACTGTGGGCCGTGCCGTTCAAGGACTTCCTCAACGAATCGTCGACCACGCCCGTGAAGGCCGGCGACCTCGTGATCGGCAGCTCGGTTACGGCCGGAAGCATCGCCTTGAAGTTGACGAAGGCGGACGATCAGTGGAAAGCGACCCAGGTCTGGAAGAAAGGCGACCTCACCTGCTATTTCTCGACTCCGGTGGCCGTCGGCAAGCTGCTGTTCATGGTGAACGGCAGCATCACGGCCAAACAAATCACGCTGCGCTGCGTGGAGCGCGACACCGGCAAGGTGCTCTGGGAGAAGCCGGGCGTCGGCCGCTACCACGCCGCCATCATTCGCACCGGCAACGACAAACTGCTGATGCTCGACGACACCGGCGCCCTGACGCTCTTTGAACCGGATGCCAAGGAGTTCAAGGTATTGGCCAAGTCCAGGGTGTGCGGTGAAACCTGGGCCCACCCGGCCCTCGTCGATGGCAAGGTTTACCTCCGCGACGAAAAGCAATTGATCTGCGTGCCGCTGAAGTGAGCGCTGACAGACAGTCATGACAGTAATGACTTCGTCCCAATCACCTTTCAGACCCTCTCCCCGTTGGGGAGAGGGTGGTTTGCGAGCGCAGCGAGCAAACCGGGTGAGGGGTCGGATTGGTGCAACGGGACCCCTCACCCGCAATCTCGCTGGCGCGAGATTGCGGCCTCTCCCCAACGGGGAGAGGCGGGGGTGGTTGGTTCGATGCCATCCGGCCGGTCCCGCGGACCGCTCGCCAACGCTCACCCTTTCTGGCGGTGAATTCTCGACGATGGTCTCAAAGGCTTCGAAGTGAATAATGGAGTCACCAACTTTCGAGCTGCCTACCATTACCGCCCGTTACAAGAACCCCGTTGTACTCTGGGGAGTTTCTGGCAAAGATAACGAGGGGAATTGCCGCGTCCGGAAGGGGAACCATGCCCATCGTGCTGAGTCCGCCGGGTGAACGCATGCCGCTGACGGCGCGGCTCGCGGCTCTCGGCAAGTTTCGAAAGACGGTGGCCGGCGCCGCCGGGCTGTTCGCGCTCATTGGAACGCTCGCGGCGGCGCTGCTCGCGGCCTGTTCGCTCGATGCCTGGCTGCACCTCAGCCCCCTCGCGCGCGGTTTCGCGCTCACGGGCACGCTCGTGCTTGCGGGCATCATCTGGTTCCGCAGCATTCGCCCAGCCTTTCGCTTGCGCACCGATCCGCTGTCCGTCGCTCTCGATCTGGAAGACCGCTTTCCCCGGCTCAACGATTCCCTCGGTTCGGCGATTTCCTTCCTCAGCGACGAATCCGCTGCCGATCGCGGCATCTCGCACCGGCTCTGTCGCGCCGCCGTCCATCGCGCGGAGCGAATGGCCGAGCGCCACGACTTCGCCACGCTGGTTCCAAGCGGCCGCTGTTGGCTCGCCTTCTGGTTCTGTGCCGTGATGCTCTCGGCGGCCGTCGTGCTCGGCTTTTGGAACCCGGCGCGATCGATCACCGCCTTGCAGCGATTCGCCGACCCGTTCGGCCTGCATCCGTGGCCAACCAAGACGCGGATCGAAATCCTCGTACCGCAGCCGTTGCCGGCGCGACTTCCGCGCGGCGACGCCTTCGATCTGAAGTTCGCCGTTCGTGGCGTCATTCCGGAGAAGGCCAGCGTTCAATTCCTCATCGGCGACGGGGAGGAAATTGAAGAGTTGCTTGCAATCGCGCAATCGAAGGATGGCGAGGCGACTCCGGAAGTCGAGACGCGGTTCGATCCCGTGCGGCTGTCGCAGAGCTTCCGCTTCCGCATTCGCGCCAACGACGCCGATACCGGCTGGCAATCGGTGGAAGTGCTGCCGCCGCCGCGGTTGGTTCCACTGGATGGCCGGCCGTCGCCGCAGTTGCATGCCGTGCCGCCGGCTTATACCAACTTGCCGCCGCTCGACCTTCCCGACGGTGCATCGGTCGTGTCGGTGCCGCGCGGCACGCTGCTCGCCTTCCGGGCCGCCGCCGATCGACCGCTTGCCTCCGCCGTGCTTGCGTATGAGGTCGGGGCGAGCAAGGATGAGATTGCCTCGGCCATCGAGCCGTTCGGCAATGCCGGCAAGCACTATGTCGCGGGCGCCAGTATTCCCCTGACAGTTTCCGACGATGGCCGCGTCATGAGCGCCAACTTTGCCCCCACCCTGTCCGGCATCTACGCCCTGCACATGATCGATGAGACCGGCCTCCATGGAACGCGGTTGCTCGACATCAACCTGGCGTCGGACCCGGCGCCCGCTGTCACACTGTCGCGGCCCTCAATCGATCGCGACCCCACGCTCTACGTTCCCACGGCCAAGCTCGCCGTGGAACTCACGGTCGCCGACCCAGTTTATGCCATGCGGAATGTATTCCTCGAATATCGCGTGGGCCGCGACGGAAAAACGCGATCCATCGCCGTTCCCGATGGCGTGGCCGCGGCACTGGGCGCGCATACGCGGCTGCATCCGCTGTACCGCGACGCCAGTTTCCTGCTGCCGATCGCGACGTTCCGCCGCGACGACGGCACCCCCGTCGCCGATGGCGATACCGTTTTCCTTCGCGCTGCCGCCGCCGATTGGGACAACATCACGGTCAAGGAACCGGGCCGCAGCAACGAGTTCGAGCTGCACATCGCTTCCCGCGAAACGGTCGAAGCCATCCTGCAAAAGGAACTGGCCGATCTGCGGCCGGAATTGCTTCGGGCCCGCGAACAGCAGCGCGACGCCATGGAAAAAACCGAGGAATCTCGCCCGCGCAGCGGCAATCTGTCGCCGGCCGATCGCGAGCGCTTGCTGGCCGCCGAGTACGCCCAGCGGCAAGTGCACGGCCAGGTCTCCGACCCGCGCGACGGCTTGCGGGCCAAGGCCGAGCGATTGCGGGAACTGGCGCGGGTCAACGATTTGCCGCGCTCGCACGCCACCGATCGGGCGGCCGCCGCCGCGGAGGAACTGGCCCGGCTCAGCGATCGCGACCTGGCCGCCATCGAGCCGCTTCTCGGCGACGCGCGGCAACTCGCCGCCCAACCCCCCAGGCCGCCGATGGACAATCCCGTTCCGGGAATGCTCTCCCGGGCCGCCCGCCATCAACGAGCGGTCGAGGAAAGCCTGACCAACTTGATCGATCTGCTTTCGCAATGGGGTGATGCCGGGGCTCTCCGCGGCGACGCCCGCTTGCTCAAAGATTCGGTGCGCGGCGAAGAGGAACGGGTCGGCCGCTTGCCCGAGAAAGTGCCGCCGGGGCAGGCCGCCGAATCGCTTCCAATGGAACAACGTCAAGACCTGGACCGTGCCGCGGGGAAACTGGATCAGCTGGCGGATCGGGCCAACGGCCTGCTCGGCCGCGCCGCGAAACTCGCTGCCGACAAGGAGAAGCAGGCGGCGGATGCCAAGAGCGAAGCGAGAAAGAAGGAAGTGGAGGCGGACGAGTTGCGGAAGAAGGCCGCCGCCGCGCCGTCGGGAACCCGCGAGCGCAACGATAACGAAGCGAAGGCGGCGAAGGCGCAGGAAGAAGCCGTAGAACTGAAGGCCGCAGCGCAACGCGCTTCCACCGAGGCCGCGGCTCTTCGCAAGGCCGTCGAAGCCGCCGGCGGCCAGGCCTTGCCCGATGACCTGCGCGAAGCAGCCAAGGCGCTGCGGGCCAACCAGCAGGGGGATAGTGCCGCCAAGGACCGCGAGGCCGCCGAGCGCTTGCAGCGCTTCTCCGAAGCCCTGAACGAAAAGGCGGACGATGCCGTACCTGAGCTCGGCAAGAAGCGAAAACTCGCCAACAAGCTCGACGATCTGGCGGCCGGGCAAGACGATTTGCGCCGCCGCACCGAGCAGGCAAGCCGCATCAAGGACGAAGCCGAGCGGGTTCAGGAGTTGAAGCGGTTGGCCGCCGAACAGAACAAGCTGGCGGAAGAGACTCGCGAACTCGTGCAGAAACTCCAGCGCGACCGCAACGACGACGCTGCCAGGGATGCCCGCAAGGCCCTCGATAAAATGGAGGCGGCCCGCGACGACCTCGAACGCGGCATGAACCCGGCCAACGATCAGCAGGACGCCACCGAGAAACTGGATGGGGCCCGCGATCGGCTCGACAAGGCCGAAGCCAACGCCCCCCAGGAACTCAGCGACGAGAAGCGCCGCAAGATCGCCGACCTCGTCCGCGCCCTGTACGAACGTCAAAAGGCCGCCGTCGCCGAAGTCGATCGGCTCCAAGAGAAGGTGCTCGCGGACAAGAAGTGGAGCCGCGAACTTCAACAAAGTTACAAGGACCTGGAGGATCGCGAGCAAGCCCTCGGGGTGGAAGTGCGGACGCTGGCGGAACGCGAGTTCGCCGAACTCTTGGTCTTCGAACGGATCGTCAAGGATGCGGCCGGGGCCATCGAGAAGGCGGCGGAAAAGGCGAAGATTCGCCGGCAGGATGCGGTCGACGCCGATCCGGATGCCGCCTTCGACCCGGACCTGGAAAAGGCAAACGCCGGCCGCGTCCGTCGGCCGATGACCCTGGCGCTCCGCCGGCTCGAACAGGTGCTCGAGGTGCTCAAGCCGGAGAACGCTCCCAAAAAGAAGGACGAGAAGAAAGCGGGCAAACCGCCCGATGAAATGCCGATGCCCATGCCGATGGCGGCGCCGGACAACGGCGACATCATCCCGCCGCTCGCGCAGTTGAAGGCGTTGCGGGCGCTCCAGGCCGAATGCAACGCGGCCACCGCCGAGTTCGCCAAGCGCCATCCCGACGCCGAGAAGTTAACCGACGACGACCGCGAGGAATTGAAGGAACTGGAGGATTCGCAGCGAGAGATCGCCGCGCTGTTCGAACAGATGGCGAAGTTGTTCCAGAAGAAAGACGGTGCGCCATGACCGATACTCGAGTAGCCGCGACGAATCAACGATCATTGAGAGCCAGGAAAGCAATGACAAGGTACCAATCACCTACAACCTCCCCCCGTGTGGGGGAGGTCGCCGAATGTCGTCTCGAAGAGACGACATTCGGCGGGTGGGGGGCGTCGTTTATAGCAAATCAGAACCCCCCACCCGCCGACTCGCTTTCGCTCGTCGGCGACCTCCCCCACGAGGGGGGAGGTGGAAAGCGGGCTCCGGAATTGTCATTGCTTAGCCGACCATCGTACGCCGCGACCCGAAGGGGAGCGGGCACGCTACCCGCGTTCGTGGCCGCCATCGCGCTCATGTCGTTGGCCCCGATTGCCCGCGCCGATGTGCCGGTCGCGCCGCCGCCCCGCGAAGTTGGCGCCGATGGCTCGCGCGATCCCGTTCCCGCCGAACCCCGGCAAGCCAAGGAAAACCCGCTCGATGTCGTCGAGCGCATCGTCAAGAATTCGCAAGCCGTCGGCAACAAGCTCGCCAAGACCGATACCGGATCCGAGACCCGCGGCAAGCAAACGACCATTCTCAAGGACATCGATTCGCTGATCGATCAGCAGGAGAATCCGCCTCCGATGGGCGGCGATTCCAACGACAAGAAGAACGACGACAAGAAGAACCAGGACAAGAAGAACGCAGGCAAGAACAATCCGGATAAGGATTCGCAAAGCGGCATGGACCCGCAAGGCAACCCGCCGCCGCGCGGCCGCAAGCCGCGCCAGGGCGAATCCGGCGGCCAACCCAAGAACACTGGCAAGCAACAGGCCGGCGCGAAGAAGGATCCCGGCATGGCCCAGGGCAACCCGATGGGCGGCAAGAAGCCCGCTGCTCCCCAGGGCGGCAAGAACCCCGCCAACCCGATGGGCGGTAAGCCGAGCGGCAAACCAATGCCCAGGCCATCCCTGCCCATCGACGATGCCGTGGTGAAGGAAGTGTGGGGCCACCTGCCGGACAAGCTTCGCCAGCAGGTTTCGCAGTATTACAAGGAAGAGTTCATGCCGAAGTATTCGGAACTTTTAAAGCAGTATTATTCCTCGCTGGCGAACACTCCGAGCGATAAGCGATGACCCCCACGCGGCGGAACTTTTTGCGGCTATCGGCAGCGGGCGGCGTCGCGGCGGCGCTTGGCGCCGTCGGCCACGGCCAGAATCCCGCGGCCAAGGCCCCAAGCGAGACCGGCGCCGATTTCATCACCGCCGAGACGGAAGCGGCCATCGACCACGGCCACGCCTTCCTGGCCAGCAAGCAAAATGGCGACGGCTCGTTCGCCGAGCCGCTCAGCCCGGCGGCCGTCGCCATCACATCGCTGGCGGGCCTCGCGCTCATGGCCGGCGGCCACATGCCCGGCCGCGGCCGTTATGGCCGCACCGTTTCCAAGGCCGTCGATTTCGTGCTCGCGTCCGGATCGCGCGGCGCCCCGGGCTTCCTCGCCACCGGCGGCGGCCAGCCCGGCTTCGGCGGCAACCAGCAAGCCATGTACAGTCACGGCTTCGGCTGCCTCTTCCTCGCCGAAGTGTGCGGCATGTTCCCCGATAAGGCGCGGCAAAAGCAAGTGAAGGAGATGCTCGAACGGGCCGTCGCTTACACGGTCGCGGCCCGCAACAAGCAAGGCGGCTGGCGCTACGAACCGCGACCGCCGCAAGCCGATGTTTCGGTGACGGTCGCTCAGATGATGGCCCTCCGCGCCGCCAAGAATGCCGGAGTCTTCGTTCGCAAGAACGTGATCGACGATGGCGTCGCTTTCATTCGCGGCTGCCAACTCGGCGACGGCGGCTTTACGTACTTCAAAGGCCAGGGGTTTTCATCGCAGTTCGCCCGCAGCGCCGCGGCCATCGTCGGCCTGTACAGCGCCGGTATCTACTCCGGCCGAGAAATCGAACGCGGCCTCCGCTACGTCATGCAGTTCATTCCCGTCAAGCAGTTCAACAACCGCGAACTGATGCGGCCGCAGCAGCACTACTTTTACGGCCACTACTACGCGGCCCTGGCGATGTGGACGGCCGGCGGCGACTACTGGACGCAGTGGTTCCCGGCGATCCGCGACGAGTTGCTCGGCCGCGCCCGCTCCGCCGGCGGCATCTGGAACGACCCCTCCACGCCCAGCGGTCAGAACTACGCCACCGCCATGAGCCTCATCATCCTCCAACTGCCCAACAACTACCTGCCGATCCTCCAGAAGTGAGGGGTGAAACAACCCTATCTCGGAGTCGAAGATCGTCGGGCACAGCCCGACCTACAAGCCGGCCTTGTAGCCTTGTAGGTCGGGCTGTGCCCGACTCCCACTCGGTAGTCCACCACGAAACGTTTCCACACCTCAAAAGATTGTGAACCAATCCTCCGCCGCCGTGTCTTTGCTTTCGCCATTGCAGGCGGGCCGGCGTTCATCTGGGTCTCATAAGCCTGGAAGCTGGGTTCAACTCCCAGGTCTGCAATTCGCGACCTCGTGCTGGAATTGGCATACAGATCCGGTTGAGAGCCGGAGCCGCGAGGCGTGTGGGTTCGACTCCCACCGAGGTCAATGGCCTTTTTCCTGACCATCGATAAAAGCCAGAAAAAACCTACCGACATGGAATTCCACTGCGAATCGTGATTCACTTCTCTGACAGGAGGTGCGTCATGACCAACGGCGACATCGCCCGGAAACTGCGCGAACGGGCATCCGAACTGGCAAAAAGCGGCGACAATCTTTATCGCATTCGGGCGTTTCGGCAGGCGGCTGTAACCGTGATGGGAATGCCGGAGGATGTGCAGGGACTCATTGCCAGCGGCGGTTCCCGGGCGCTCGAAGGCATCCCGGGAATCGGCAAAAGCCTGTCGGAGACGATCGCGACGATCGCCGCGAACTGATTACCAGTAGAGGCGCCGACCGAGCAGGCCGCGGCGGCGGTAGCCGTAACCCGAATTGTATCCGTACGAGGGGTATCCGTAGCCGTAGTTGTTGTAGTAGGGATAGTAGCCGTAGTTGCCGAAGCCGAGGCCGCCGAGCCCGAAGCCGCCGAGGCCGAACCCGCCGTACCCTCCGTAGTATCCGCGATTGAATCCGCGATAGCCGCCGCCGTAGCCTCCGCCTCCATAGTGGCGGCCGAATCCGCCGCCGCCGTGATGGGCGACGTGGCCGATGCCGCCGCCGTGGCCTCCCCCGTGGCCTCCTCCATGTCCGCCGCCGTGAGCCGAGGCCGGTCCCGAGAAGCCGAGCGTGGCCAACCCGACGCCCAGAGCCATTACGATGCTTTTCATGGTTGCTCCACTGATATGTTGTGTGGGGCGATCTCAATAGATAAACGCCCGTGCATTCCCGGCTTGCGCCCGGCGATGGGCGGCGACGGTCAAAAGTGGACATTCGGGCAACGAGTTAGAGAGATGCTTGAGCCGAGAGGATTCGGATGTGATAGGGCCTTGCACTCGTCGATATTCAATCGGGCCACAGAATGCCAAATCGGTGTGTTGGCAATGTGGCATCCTTGGCATTCTGTGGTACGTCAGAGCGTCATCGGTGCGAACGCTACTTCGTCGGTTTGAGCACGACGCGGCGGAGGTCCATGACCGCCGGGCCCGGCTTGGTTTTCGCCTTCACGGATAGCGTGTAGCGGCCTGGCTTATCGAACCTCATCGATCCCACGTCGCGGGCCTCAAACGCCTGGAACCCGCCGGTTTCCTTGACGGTGAACGTGAACTTCTGGTCGCCGACGGCCAGTTCCACTTCGGCCCCGCCGCTTCCCTTGCCGCATCCTTGCAACACCTCGACCGAATACTTGCCCGGCTTCTCGACGGTGAAGTCGAACTCGGCGAAGTCATCCTTGTTCACCCAGTAGCCGAGGGTGTTCTTGTGCGGCAGCGGCTCGAAGCGAAGCATGACGCCGTGGACGGACGCGGTGCGGGCATGCATCGCGATCGAGCCGTCCTTGCCCGGCGGATTGGGAATGTAGTTGGGGTTTGGCGTCGGCATCTTGGCGCCGACGGTGTTTCGCCACGCCGCCAGTTTCGCAGCGAGATCCGCAGCGATCTCAGGCTTCTCGGCGATGAGATTCCGGCTCTCGGACGGGTCTTGCTTCACGTTGAAGAGTTCGCGGCGACCGTCCTGGTAGAACTCGATCAGCTTGTAATCGCCGCTGCGAATCGCACCGCCCGGCTTCGACCCTTGATTGGCGTAATGCGGGTAATGCCAGTAGAGCGCTCGCTCGGCCAGGGCTTCGCTCCGGAACACGGGAAGTAAGCTGACGCCATCAATCAGTGCAGAATCAGGGGGCTGACGCCCCCCGCTCGCCTGGAGAAACGTCGGGAAGAAGTCGATGCTGCACGCGAGCGTGTCCGGCGCCGTACCCGGCTTCACCGTGCCCGGCCAG
>DATNBQ010000019.1:0-9798 GCA_035571955.1 Urbifossiella sp.
GCTGTTTGCGATCCATGCCGAGGGCGATTTGATCGACGAGCGCGGCCAGCGCCAGCAGCGTCGCTTCCCCCAGCGGTTGCTTGCCGTACAGGGCGATCACGCCGAGCAAGCGGCCGGACACCAGCAGCGGATAGGCGGCGAAGACCGTCAACCCTTTGAACGCCGCCCACTCGGTTTGCGTGAACGACGGGTCGTCGGCGATGGTTCCGTTGGCGACATGGGGCTTCAGCGTCGCCGCAACGCGGCCCACGGGCGCCTCACCGATTGCGATACACGCCTGCGTTGGGTCAACCTCCCCCGCGGCGCCCGCCTGCACGAGCGTGCGGGTTCCTTCGCGAACCGTCCAGATTCGCGCGGACGCGATGGATAAGTGCTCGACGAGTGCCGCGGAGCAAAGGTCGAGCATGGCGGCGAGGGTGTCGCCGCGCGTCAGTGCGACGGCCACATCGCCGGCGAGCAGCGCCAGGCGCGCCCGTTCTTCGAGCGCCGCCGCCGCCCGCTTCCGCTCGGTGATGTCGCGCAGGAATGCCGTGAAGATCGGCGCTGGCTTCGATGCGATCACCGTTACCGTCAACTCGGCCGGGAACTCCGAGCCATCGGCGCGCAGCGCCATCACTTCGATGCGCTGCCCGAGGATGGAGCATTCGCCGGTCTTCAGGTATAGGGCCATGCCGCGGGCATGATCCTCGTGGAATCGCGGCGGAATCAAGAGCCCGGCCAACGAGCGGCCGACGGCCTGTTCCCGCGCGTAGCCGAAGGTCTTCACCGCGGCCGGATTGAACTCGACGATCTTGCCGTGATGATCGACCGTGACGATGCAATCGAGGGCCGATTCGAGGATGGCCCGCTTCCGCGATTCGCTTTCGCGCAGTGCGGATTCCGACTCAAGGCGGTCGCGAACGTCGCGGGCGGTAATGAGGCAAAGCGTTTTCGGGCGGACGTGGAGCCGGGCCACCGTGAGGTTGACGGGCAGCCAGGCGCCGCTCGGCTGTTGGCGCAGCAAAAAACCATCCTGCGAGTGGAACGCGCCGGTGTTCTGGTAGGCGCGGCGCAAGCGTCCCGCGCCGTCCGTCCCTTCCGAACGAAACAGATTGTGAATCGATTCCTTCAAGAGCGCCGGCCGGCTCAGGCCGCAGAAACGCTGCGCCATTGGGTTCACTTCGACCAGGCGGCCGTCGTCCGGGTCGAACAGGAACAGGGCGTCCCCCGCTTCCTCGAACAGCGTTTGCGCCAACTCCTGGAGGTTCGCGATCATGGCGAGCCGATCTCCCAAGCGACGAGTTCCACGTCCTGCAGCCAGATCTTCCCCAGTCCGTGCGAGGTAATCGTGATGTTTCGAGCAAACCCGTTCTGACAGTGCGGCGGCCAGTCCCAGACGATGAAGTAGCTCTTCCAGTCGCAGTCGGGCGCGATCCGATCGTCGATGAGGAATTGCCGCGCTTCCTCATCCATGCCGTGCGGCATCTCGGGCAGCGGTTCGCTCAGGTCGCGGAGTCGATCGAGCCCTTCGTCCTTCGCGCCCGCGGGAAGCAAGAGCGGCAGGCTGACGCGGATGCCGAGTTGCCCGTCGCCTTCTTCCGCCCGGGCCCGGAATCGCAACACCACGATCGTTCCGGACCGTTCGGGGATTTGCGAAATCCACTGGTAGCAGCCGAGATTGCGATCGAGGGCGGCGTCGCTCTTGCGATGGAGCAACAAGCCGCGCTTGCCGCCTGGTTCCACGGCCGACGCGACAGTTTCGCCGAAGTCGATCACGCCCGGGTCGAGGATGCGCCAGCCGCGGGTGTCGTCCGTGTGATCCGGAGCCACACAATTCTCCGGGAAGTGACCGGCCCGGCAGAAGTTGATGCGGTTGATCGGGCGGCCAAGGTCGAAGAGGCGATCCGCGGCATGAACCACCTTTCGACCGAGCGTGGAATCCACCACGGGATGGACGAAACCGAGCCCCGCCGGCGACGAGAGAATCAAAGTGGGACGATTGGCGGGCCAACTGGGCAGGGGCGGCCCGTTCGACGGCGACGGCGGAAAGCCATCGATGAGAAGCGGGGTAACGCGATGATCCAGCCCGCCCGGTTGAAACCACTCCAGTTGATCCGGCTTATCGTGAATGGCCCAGATCTTGAGGGCATCTTCGCGAATGGCCACCGCGACGGAGCGTTCCGGAGAGTGCACGATGTGAGCGAGCGTGCCGCAAGCCAGGGCCACCGCCGCGGCCATGCCGAGCATTCGCCGCAACTGGTGCGGCCGCGGTTCCAAGGCCCGCAGCAACCTCGCCCGGAATTCCTCCACCGATGTAAAGCGATCCTCGGGCGACCGGGCCAGCGCCCGCCGCAGCACATCGTCGACGCGCCGCGGCGCCAGCGGATTCGTCTGCCGAACCGAGATGTACACCCGCCCCGGCATCACCCCGGCCAGCAACTCGTAGCTCAACACCGCCAGGGCGAACAAATCGCTCCGCTCGCTCGTCGGCAAGCCGAACCGCTGTTCCGGAGACGCGTAGTCCAGCGTCCCCATGGTGCTTTCCAGGTTCGACACACTGCGCGCGTCCGCCTGCAATCGGGCCAGGCCGAAATCGGTGATCTTCAAACCGTCCTCGCGATCGCAGAGGATGTTCTCAGGCTTTAGGTCCAGGTGCAGGATGCCGTTGCGGTGGATGTGGGCGAGAGCGCGGGCGATGCGGTCGATCGCGGCCGCGGCATCGGCCAGCGCCCACGGCTTCCCCATCGCCATCCGCGATCGCAGGTTCCTTCCTTCGATTAGCTCCGTAACGATGAAGAAACGGTCGCGGAGGCGGCCGCAATCGAAGACGGTTACCAGATTGGGATGCACGAGCGACGCCATCAGTCGCGATTCGCGGTTCCAGGCCAGTTCCGGCTGCTGATCGCTCGGGCGGTCGAGCAGCTTGATCGCGACGATCCGCTGGAGACTGATTTGCAAGGCACGATACACCCGCCCCATGCCGCCTTCGCCGATCGGATGCAGGAGCCGATAGCCGGGAATGGCGTCGTCCACGACAGCGGCTTCGGGAGTGGGCGCCAGAGTGAGCATGGCAACTGACGGGGTCGGCCGTCGGACCGGAAAAGTGCGGCGAGGCCATCCGCGGGAATGGCGGTGCGTCCGGAGAAGGTTGGGGAGCGGAGAGTATTAAAACGGTAGAACGGTTGGCCGAGATGGCAAGCCAACTCATGAGAGTATGCCAGTTGGCCACTTTACCCCGGCGAATAAACTCGCGCCGGCGTCGAAAAGCATGGAACCGGCGAGCCGCATACCGCTCACGGCTTGATAAGAAGCACGAGCGGGTGGTCGCCCAACTTCACGGTCAAGGACTCCACACGCTGTTCGGTGCGGATCGGTTCGACTCCAGCGGTCGGATCGTAGACGCGGACCTCCGGGTATGCGGCCCCAAGCCGCACCGTTACATCGTCCGAGCCTTTCAGTCTTTCTCCCCAGACGACGAGCGCGAACGTGCCGTCGCTCTTTTGCAGCAGTAGGTCGTGAACTGTCGCCGGTTGCTGGTCGATGCGATAGTTCAGCCGCCCGGGTTTGTCCGCCGCCTTCTTGTCGGACAGGATTGCCGACAGGTTGTGTAAGTAGACCGCCGCCTTCCGCGGCGTGTAGTCCGGCCGGAAGAAGCCGAACGCCTGGTTGCCGCCTTCATCCGTGCGGTCGCGCAGCAAGTAGACGGCCGTGTGGCTCCAGCCGCGCTTGAACTGCGCCAGGTACATGTTCAGCAAGTTGACGGCGTGGAGTTCCTCGGTGATCGCGCCGCCCAGGGTGCAGCCCGTCTCGGTGGTCACGCGCGGAAGGCGCATCAATTCGTCTTCCGAATAGCCGCGAAAGTGCTTCGCCCAGGTGATGCCGTGGTTGCCGAACAGACCGTCGACCTTGCAAGCGGACGTGGGGTCGGCGGCGTTCCACGTCTTGTTATTCGCCGGGTTCGGCGAACCGGGGTGATAAATGTAGTTGTGGACATTGGCGGCATCGGCGTACGCGGTTCCCGCCGGCATTTTCGCGCCGCGGCCCTTGGGAATGGTCAGGAACTGAAGCCCGACATCGTCGGTTTCGGCGCCCATTTCGCTCGCCGACCAGACCGGATAACCCTTGAGCGCGGGATCGCTCTTCACGGTGCGATAGAGATCGCGCTGCAATTTCGCCAATGCCATCCACGACGGCGCCTTGCCGCCGCCCTTTTCTCCCTGGTAGGTGACGCCCCAGTTGTTCGGCTCGTTATTTCCCTCGAAGGCGAGGAGCGCCCCGGCCCTGGCCAGCGGCCGCGATGTCTCGATCAGTTTCTTGAGATCGGAGCCGCCGCTGACGAGCCCCCAGCTGAACCGGGCCCCGGTTTCCTTGTGCAGATCGAGATAAGTCTGGATGGTGGTCGGGCCGCGTTCGGTCAGGCCTTCGATCCCGCCGCGGACCCAGCGGAAGCCGCCGTACTTCACCATTTCGACCGTCTTGGCCAGCGGTTGTCCGCGATCCGGAAACGTTGTGACGACGCCGATGCTATCCAGGAATGTCGTCGCGGGAATGGCCGTCGATTCCGCTTCGGTCGGCGGCGGCGCCGTCAAAACGATCTTGTTGAAGAGTTGATCGTCGAAGTTCTTGGTGCCGATTAGGGCCAGCCGGCTGAAGGATGTGGTGGAAGCGTCCGCGAAGCGAAGCGCACCGCCGGCGCCGCCGTTCCAGTCCGAGCTGGCGATCCGCCAGGAACCGTCCGCTTCGCGGGTGATGTTAAGCCGGCCCATTCCGCCGCCATCGCGGACCGACTTGCGCGAAAGGTCGATTTCCTCGGCGGCCCAGGTTCGTTCCTTGGCCGGAACGCCGTTGGCGACCCGACCCCACTGGACCGCCCACCGCGCCTTACACCGGTGCAGCTCGAACAGGTAACCGTTGCCCTCGGCGTCGAGCAGCATGAGAGCGAGGCTGTCCGCCGGTTGGTTGGCATCGCCCCAGCCCCAGCCGTATTCCATTGCAAGTTGCAGCCGCCGCGGATTGCGGACTTCCGCGAATTCCTTGGTGAGCGTGCCGTCAGGTTTATTGGCCGGGAAGCGAGCGACGGGGCCTGGGCTGTTGGCGAGCTTCGGCGGCGGCGTGAAGACGTCCCAGTCGCCTTTGGCTTCCCATCCGAGTGCCGCGAAGTTTCCCCTGGAGAAGTCGGAATCCACGAGCGGCTTCATGGCTTGGGGCGAAGCGTCCGCGGCGTGGATTCTTGGCGCGACCATGCCGACTGCCAGAAGCGCGGCCGCCAACAGTTTCTCCCACGAACTCAGCATAAGCCCACCCCATGTTCCAGTGGCCCGACCCATGCGAACCTTTCGGGATTGTATGAGACAATGCCTCCGGTTTGTCGCGAGTCTCACCGGGCCGCCGCGGAAAGGCCTTTGCCGAGCCGCACTCCGGCCTAAGATATCTCTCTTCCCTGCACCCTCTCCGGGTCGACTCCATGCGAATCGCCATTCTTCTCCTTGCGGGCCTCGTTGGCATTGCTCCGCGATCCGCGGGGCTCGATGGCGCCGAGCCCATCCGCCATGCCTTCCTCGCCGCGGGCAACGAGACCGCCATTATCGATGAGCAAGGCAAGACCGTGTGGAAATACCCGCAGTCGTCGCGCGATGGTTGGGTGCTCGATAACGGCCACATTTTGCTGGCACTCTCCAGGAGCGCCAAATACCCGAGCGGCGCCGTCGTCGAAGTCGACCGCGACGGCAAGACTCACTTCGAGTTCAAGGGATCGCAGGCGGAAGTGAACACGGTGCAACCGCTCGGCGACGGCAAAGTGCTCCTCACCGAGGCCGGCAGCAAACCGAGGATTCTCGAAGTGGACCGCTCGGGAAAAATTGCTAGCGAGGTGCCGCTGCAAGCCCAGACCAAGGATCACCACTTACAGACGCGCATGACGCGCAAGCTCGCCAACGGCAACTACCTCGTTCCGCAATTGCTCGACCGCGTCGTCCGCGAGTACGACCCGAAGGGCAAAATCGTCTGGGAAGTGAAGACGCCGCACATGCCCTTTACCGCCATCCGCCTTCCGAATGGCAACACCCTGATCGGCTGCACCTTGGGCAACCTGGTGATCGAAGTCGACAAGAACGGCAAAGAGGTGTGGCGGCTCACTAACGACGACTTACCGAACAAACCCATTAACGATGCCTGCGGCGTGCAGCGATTGCCCAATGGGAACACCGTGGTTACGAGCCATCACGCCGGGGCTGGCCAGATTAAGTTGCTCGAAGTGACCCGGGAAAAGAAACTGGTTTGGACTTACACCAACGCTTGGAAGTCCGGCATCCATCATTTCGAGATTCTGGATGCGAACCTGAACCCCGGCAAAAACCCACTCCGGTAGCCGCGATTCTTGGGTCTACGGCTTGCAGTCCCAGACCACGACAGCTCCGGCTGCCTTCATTTCGTCCGGCGTCCGGCCAAGTCGATCGGCGTTACATTCTTGACGGTCGGCTGGGTGAACAGTCCCCTGCGGGAAGCATCGCCTGCCATCTGTGCATTGGTCACTGCCTTGTCCAGGGTTAAATCTATCTCGAACGGAGACTCGGCCCATTTCAGTACTACCCGCCTCGGATACTGAAATGCCAGCCGGTTCTTGTCGCTAACGGTCTGCGCCGCCAGGATTTCGGCAGAAGCGATTTCCGCGTTGGTCTTGGCACTGCGGATCACATGCTTTCTCACTTGTGGGCGGGTCCCTGTCGCCGCGTCGGCGTCGAACACCAATTCCCTCTGCACCGACATACCATTCGCTATCCGCGACTTCCATGAGAGAGTATAAGTGCGCTCGCGGGCATTAATGGTCGTGCGGTAATCGGCATCTGCAGGGAGTTTCGCCATTCCGAGTAATTCGAGAACCCAGCTCGACTCGAAGAAAACTCCTTCGGGCATCTTGGCCTTCCCGTCTGCCAGGTCCGCGTGGGAAGCGAACACATAAAGCGGTTCGCTCTTCGGACTGGATAAGTACAGCCAGAATTCCCGTTCGTTCGAGCCCATGTCGACCTTTACATCGGCAATGCGATGATCGGCGACGAGGCGGAAACTCTTCGGTTGAGAGGCGGCGAACCTGCCGTACAGCGTTGTCGGGGACATTCCCTTGGCCGAAATCCGCACGGAGATGTCGCCGTATTCGATATTGCTGAGCCGATCGGCGCGCTCGTTGAAGAACGAGACGAAGCGATCGGCGGGGACCTCTGCCGGAGGCGGAGTTAAATCGAAGACCCTCACTTCGCCGGTTTTCGGCAGATCGTTCGGCACCGGGGCAAAAGCCGGCGGACCGGTTCCCGCCAACAAGAGCTTACCGTCCGGGCTGAAAGCGAGGGCGACGACCGGAAGAGCGGTGGGCGCCGTGTGGCCGACGCCCTCGAAGCCGTCGAGCCGGTGGAGTTCCTTGCCGGTCTCCACATTCAGCGCTTGCACTTCGGTCTTGTGGCCGAGCATCGCCGGAGGATTGTCCGCCGGGTTCAGGATCGGCTTGCGGATCGCGACTGCGAGCAGTTTGTCGTCCGGGGGGAAGGCGAGGGCAGTGACTTCGCCAGTCGGGAGCTTCCGCGGGGGCCCGATGCCGCCGCTCCAGATATCGACGTGGTTCTTGTAGCCAACGGCGATGGCCTTACTGTCGGCCGTGAAGGCGGCGGCCCGCGGGCCGTCGTCGCCTGTGGCCGCGAACGAGTAGAACCGCTTGCCGGTCGCGACTTCCCAGCCGGCGAGCCCGAGCGTGCCTTCCTTGACCAGCACCCCGACCGCGACGACCTGCTTGCCATCCGGCGACCATAATAGCTGTTCATGGGTGGCGCCGACGATGGTGCCGCCAGCCATCTCGCGCTGCTCGACGAGCCGCACCGGTTCGAAGCCGGTCGCCGTGTCGTAAATGCCGGCGAACTGCCCGAAGTGAGCGGCATATCGCTTTCCATCCGGCGAGAAACGAACCATATGCCAGCCCCACTTCGTCTTGGGTCGCGGGAATTGCTTCAACACCTTCCCCGTCGCCGGGTCGCACGACAGTACCTTCTTCGCCATGACGAGGAGCGATTTGCCGTCGGATGTGAAGCCGGCCGCCTCGCCGTCGATGGTGTAAACGAGCTTCTGCGTGTCGGCTTCGTGAACGCGAACCTTGCCGCCGGCGACGACGGCGTAGCGCTTGCCATCCGGCGCGAAGCGGATGTCCGAAACGTAGCCGAGCGGTTTGTCGGGCTTCGCAGGCGCTGGCGGCGACAGCGAGAAGATTCGCACATGGCCCTTTAAATCGCCGAGCTTCGTGAGGTTATCGAAGTTGCAGAACGCGGCACCGAGAGACGCGCCGTCCGGCGAAAAGGCGAGCGACGCCACGCCGTTGAAAATGCCGCCGACTCGGTGCGAGGAGATCGGCTTCGGTTCCTTTGGAGGAGCACCAGCAGGCCAGACAAAGATTTCTTCGCTGTAAGCGGGATTCTTAGCTCTACCAATTATCGCCGCGGCAACCGTCTTACTGTCCCCCGTGATCGCCACGGCCGCGACGCGACTGCCGAGTGTCAGGCGCAATTTCTCCTCGAAAGTTGTGGCATCCCACACGAGAATCAAACCATCGGCATCGCCAGTGACGATCGTCTTTCCATCGCGCGACCACGCCGCGGAGACGACCGTCGCCTTGTGGCCGGTGAGCAGTTTGTTTGCCACGCCGGAACCAGCCGACCACGCCCACAGTACGTTCTTGCCGGTAGCCGGGTCAATCGGCCCAGTCACCACCGCGCGCTGGCCATCGGGCGAAACGGCCAGAGGCACGGCATACTGATCGGCGCTCTGGCCTTCACCGGTAGTCGATTTAATGGTGGAAGTCTTGGAAGGGACGAGCCACGTCTTGACGAAGTAGCCGCTGGCGTTGCCGAAGATGAGCTTGTGGGTTGCTAGTAGTGCGTTGCGATTGTTGTCCGAGAACCAGGCGACCGCTTGAGGGGCGCTTCCCGCTTCTTCGAACTTCTCCCGCATCTTCCCGGTCGCGGCATCGATGAACTGCACGCCGTTCTGGATGGTCAGGGCGAGCGTCATCCCATTGGGCGACTCGGCGACAGCCGCGAAGTGGCTACCCGTTGGGGATTTCCAAAGCCGCTTGAACTCGTCGCTGGAATAAGCCTCCACGCGTCCGCCGGTGCCGCCGACGAATAGCGTCTTCCCATTGCCCGAATACGCCACGGAACCAGCGAGCCAGCCGGGCAGTTCGAGCACTTTCGTTTCGCGCCATCCGGGCGTGGCGGGCGCAGGCGCCGCGGCGGCAACCAACCCTGGCGCGTTAATGTTTGGAACCTCCGCTTTCTCTGTCGGCCCGGGGAGCATCGCGCCGGCGGCAAGAAGGCTGCCCGCAATGAGGGCAAGCAAGCCGGTGGCGAGGGCATGCGTGGTGGTGGCCATGGAACGAATCACCTCATGGGCGAGGGCCAGGACGGCTGGAATTGCGGACCCGTGGGCCAGGGCTGCGGCCGACCGTGCCAGGGCGGCGGAAACCCGAGCCGGGGTGAGAATGGCGGCGAGACCGGCGGCCGGCAAGGCCAACCCACGGCGGGCCAAAGCCGCCTTCAACTTCTGGCGAGCGCGGTGGACGCGAGCCGCCACCGTCCCTTCGGGGCAGCCGAGTTCGGCCGCCGCCTCGGCACGGGACTTTCCATGCAGGTCGCACAGCACAATGGCCGCTCGCAACGGCTCCGGGAGCCGGGCGAGTTCGGCGTCGAGTACCGTTCGCAATTCCTGCCAGTTGAGGAACTCATCGGGCTCGGGCCCGGCGTTTGCCTCGACGATCGCCGCTTTCATTTCGCGCCTCCGCCGCCG
>DATNBQ010000020.1:0-2781 GCA_035571955.1 Urbifossiella sp.
AAGGGGACATCATGAATTCCGACGAACTGTTGGGAATGCTCGACCTTGGCGCGGCGCTGGCGGACATCGACGCGGGCGCGACCGATGCCGGCGCTACCGATGCGGTCGCGAAGCGCCATCCGACGGCGATTGTCTGCGATGAATGGGCCATGCGCCGTGGCCGCGAACTGGCCGATTGCCCACGCTGGGAAGCGACGGGATTGGACGAAACCGCGGCCGCCGACTTCCACGCCCTGGCGTTCGATCCGCAAGCGGAGTTTCAGCCGTGCGAGGATCGCACGCGCGAGAAGTTCATCGGCGCGATGGTCGAAACGCCGGAGTTTCACGCGCTCCACGCCGATACCATGCTCGACGACTGCGCGGCCCAGATTGCGGCCCTTCACTTCGGCGACCAGTTCGCCGAGTTCAAGCGGAAGAACGACGCGGGGAAGGCCAGCGGCGGTGGGAAGCCGGACGGAATCGAGGGTGAGGTAGCGGCTATCGGTGCGGCCGGGAAGGCGATCGCGGCCGCGGTCGGCGAGGTGAAGGCATTGAAGGATGCCGAAGGCGCGCTCGGCATGGGCGCCGGCTCGCCGGGCGGGAAGCGCGATCCGAAGGCCGTGGCCGAGGCCTTTAACCGCGTCCGTAACAATCCGATGCTCCGGAAGATCTGCGAAGCCGCCGGGCGGTTCCGCCGCGTCGCCCAGAGCAAGCAGCGGATGAAGGCGGTGCACGGGTTCGACGACGTTGTCGGCGTGGAACTGGCCGGCGACCTGGCCCGCGTTCTGCCGCACGAACTGGCCAAGCTGGACGTGGAAGAGTTGGAACTCGACATGCTCCGCCGCCTTGCCGAACGGCAGGCATTGTGCCGGGACTTCACCGCGGTCGAACCGGTCGGCAAAGGGCCGATTATCGTGACGCTCGACGAGTCGGGGAGCATGCGCGACAAGATCGAGAACGCGAAGGGGCTGGCGCTGTCGCTGGCGTGGATCGCCCGCCAGCAAAAGCGCTGGTGCGCCATCGTGGCCTATTCCGGGGATTCCGGCGAGCGCGTGATTGCCCTGCCGCCGGGCCGATGGGACGAAGCCGCCGTGTGCGAATGGTTGCAGGAGTTCATCGGCGGCGGTTCGGATATCGACGTGCCGATTGCGGAGTTGCCGCGGATGTACGCCGACCTGAACCCGCCCGCAGGCGCTACCGACGTCATCATGATCACCGACGCGATTTGTCGGCTTCCGGCCGAACTGGTCGCGAGGTTCAACACCTGGAAGCAATCGGCGCGGGCCCGCGTTGTCTCCCTGATCCTGGAGAACCGCCCCGGCGACCTGGCCGCCGTCTCCGACGAGTGCCACCAGGTGCGAACGCTTGACGCCGGCGAAGTGGCCATTGGCCGTGTTCTGTCCATCTGACTGACGCATCGGCGAGCGACGCGTACGGCCTGTAGTACCCCTGACCAACGCCCCGGATTGTCCGGGGCACTTTGAAGCGGCGATAGAACCCCATTCCCTGAGGTGAACAATGAAAGAGCCCATCGAAGTATTCTTGGAGATTCGCAACGGTGTTCCCACGGACGCCCGAACGTCACTCGCGACCGAAGGAGGAATCAAACTCACCGTGATTCAGGTGAGCGAAGACGATTCCGCAGCAGACGCGGCCGAGGCCGAGGCCCTTATTGAAGCCGCAGGCCAACGCTGTCCGAACTTCCTGGACTGGTGAGATTCCCGTTCCCAATTCCGAGCTACAACCATGACCCGCTACCGCCTTTGCTCGCATGTCGAGGAGTTCCATTGCCCGGAGTGCGGCGAACCCGTCTACGTCGGCGAGCATGCCGTGGAACACGAAGAGAATCGCTTCTGTTCTCCGCACTGCGCTGAAGCAGCCGCGGCCGCCGTATCCGCACCGGCCGCCATCGCGCCGGAATCGGTGCATCGAGTTCCGCGCATCGGCTACCGTCTTGAGACTCCCAGCAGATGTTGTGTGGTGGCCATCTTGGCACTCATCGGTTTGATGTTCGTTTAAGTCTTTTTCTCGCGCGGCGGCGGAGCGACCTCGCGGGGCGGAAGCTTGGGCAACGGCAACTTGGATTCGAGCAGTTTCTGGAAATCAGCGCGGTCGCGGAGCGAATCGATATCGGAGTCTCTCCGAATACGCACGGGATCACTCCAGCCGGCCTTCACCGCCTTCTCCAGAAAATCCATCGCACGGTCGGCATACTCGCCGCGCTTGGCGTCGTTTTTGGCGGTCGAGGAGGATGCGGCGGCGAAAACCGCGACTGCTTGGTACAGGAGATCAGCCGGCGGGTCTTTTAATGCGGCGATCTGCTCTTCCACGATTCGCGAAGCCTCGCTCTGTGCACCGCTTCTCGCGATCGTTACTGCCTGAGAGAGCCGCGCCGAGCACAGCCACTCTCGCGGGGAACTCGGAACGAGTGGTATGACTATTTGCCATTCCGCCATCGCTTCCGAGTACCGTTTCAACTTGGACAGGCTCATCGCTCGTTTCTGGTGCGACCAGCGAATTTTTTCCCCCGCGATACCCGGCCACTTCTTATCGAACTCCCGGAATGCAGTGGCGGCTCGGGCGAACCACTCCGGGGCCGGTTCAAAGCGAGCCATTTCATAATAAGACTCTCCACGATCGAACAGCACCAGAGCGTAATCCCAGGCGATGTCGCGGGAATTGCCGGATGCCTTCAGATGGGCTTCGCGGAGGGCGACTGCCTCGTCGAAGGCGGTCTCTGCCAACGCCAGATGTCCGGCTTTCAAGAGAGCATTTCCGTAGCGATACAATGCCGGAACTCGC
>DATNBQ010000021.1:0-4587 GCA_035571955.1 Urbifossiella sp.
AGCTCACACCACGTAAAAGAGCAGCATATTGCGGCCATAGTGGCGTACATCCCATTTGTCGCGATCGGGCAGTTTCTCCAGGGGGAATCCCTCCTCGGCCTGGATCGTCAGCACGGATTCCGTCGGCGCTTTGGCGAGCAAGTCGCGAACCAACTTCAAGAACTCGTCGGCCTTCTGGGAGAGATCGGGGAACGGCGGGCTCAGGAAAAGATTGACCGGGACGCCGGCGGCCGGAATCCACCGCTCGGCCCAGCGATACGAATCCGCGCGAAGCACCTGGCACTGGTCGCCGACATCGAACTCATTGGCGTATTTCTGGATCAGGCCCGCTTGCTTCGCGTCGGCCTCGATGAACCGGGCCGACGACGCCCCGCGGCTGATCGCTTCCAGCCCGACCACGCCAGTCCCCGCGAACACGTCGTAAAAGACGCGATCCGGGACGGCGTTCCCCAGGATGCTGAACAGCGCCTCGCGGACCATCTGCGGCGTCGGCCGCATTCCGGCGTGGACCACGCACGTGAGTTTGCGGCCGCGAAGCGATCCGGCCACGATGCGAATTTGAGTACGTTCGGACATTCAATCGCTCCCCGATGCCATTTTTATCTTATCGGTTTGGTGGCACAGGCATTCTTGCCTGTGCAAAACCTGGCACAGGCAAGAATGCCTGTGCCACCAAGATCAAACTGGCACACCTTCCGCGACCTCGATGCCGCCGCTGGGCGAATGGCTTGAAACGGCGTAAAACCGCGGGTAAAGGAACCTCATGCGTGCCACGCCTTCCGATTTGATAGTTTCGGTCTCCGGCATTCGCGGGATCGTCGGCCGCGGGCTCACAGCGGAGACGGCGGCGCGGTTCGCCGCTTCTTATGGATCGTTCGTGCAAGGGGGCAAGGTGCTCGTGTCGCGGGACGGGCGGCCGAGCGGCGAAATGATTCGCCACGCCGTCGTTGCCGGATTGCTCGGCACCGGCTGCTCCGTGCAGGATATCGGCATCGCCCCGACTCCCACGTGCGGCTTCGCGGTCCGCTTTCTCAATGCCGCCGGCGCCATTCAGATCACCGCCAGCCACAACCCGGCGCCGTGGAACGGCCTCAAGATGTTCGGCGCGGACGGGGCCGTGCTCTCGGCGGCCAGCGGCGCAATCGTTCGTGGTCTGTACGAATCCGGCGACTTCCCCCGCGCCGCCTGGGACGGTATCGGCGAATTCCACGTCCCGCCGGACGTGCAAGAAGAACACGGTAAGAGCGTGCTCGATCAGGTGAGTGTCGCCTCGGTCGCCGGTTGCGGTTTCCGCGTGCTGCTCGACGCCAACGGCGGCGCCGGCGGCCCGCTCGGCATCCAACTGCTCCGCGATCTCGGCTGCGAGATCTGCGAATGCGAATGCCAGCCGACCGGCCTGTTCCGCCACGAAGCCGAACCCATTCCCGCTCATCTCGCCGAGGTCGCCCCGTGGGTGAAGAAGAACGGCTGCTCGGTCGGCTTCGTGCTCGATCCGGACGCCGACCGCCTGGCCCTCATCGACGAGACTGGCACTTGCGTGAGCGAGGAAGCGACGCTGGCACTGGCCGTGAAGTATCGCTTGAAACAGCAGCGCGGCCCGGTCGCCATTAACATGTCAACCTCGCGGATGGCCGAGGATTTGGCCCGAGAGGCGGGGTGCGTTTGCGTGCGGTCGGCCGTCGGGGAAGCGAACGTCGTGGCCCGGATGCGCGAACTCGGCGCCGTCATCGGTGGTGAAGGCAACGGCGGCGTCATCGACCCGCGCGTCGGCTGGGTTCGCGACCCGTTCATCGGCATGGCCCTGATTCTGAGCCTGATGGCCGAGGAGAACAAGCCGCTGAGCCGGTTGGTGGCCGAGTTGCCGCGCTATGCCATGTTGAAAACCAAGTACGAGGTGCCGCGCGAGAAACTGGCCGGCGCCTTCGCGGCGCTCGAAGCCCGCTGGCCCGAGGCGAAGATCAACCGCGACGACGGCTTGCGCCTGGACGGCCCCGACTGGTGGTTGCACGTCCGCGGCAGCAATACGGAGCCGGTGGTCCGCGTGATTGCCGAGGCGCCGACCGAGGACCGCGTGCGGCAACTGTGCGACGAAGCCGGCGCGGTGGTCAAAGGTTAGCCGCGACCCGACGGGGAGCGCGGAGCCGCTTATGGCCGACTCATTGGAAACAGACCTCGATCGCGCCGCCTCGGCGCTGCGTCGCGCCGAGCGAGTCTGCGTGCTGACGGGCGCCGGCGTCTCCGCCGAGAGCGGCGTCCCCACGTTCCGCGCGTCGGACGGCCTCTGGGAAGGGCACCGCATCGAGGATGTCGCTTCCCCGTACGGCTGGGAACGCGACCCGCGGCTGGTGTGGAACTTCTACAACGCCCGCCGGGCCAACGTGAAAACCGTGCGGCCGAACCCCGGCCACTTCGCCCTCGTGAAAATGGAAGAACGCTGGGGCGATCGCTTTGCCCTGGTCACGCAGAACGTGGACGGCCTGCACCGCGCGGCCGGGACGAAGAAACTGCTGGAAATCCACGGCAGCCTTCGTCGCACGCGCTGCACCGGTTGCGACGAAGTGAAGGACCGCGGCCTCGACCCGCTCGCCGAACTTCCCGAGTGCGAATGCGGATCGCTGTTGCGCCCGGACATCGTCTGGTTCCACGAGGCGCTGCCATTCGAAGTGTGGGAAGCGGCTCAGGAAGCGGCTCACGAATGCCATGTGCTGCTCGTTGTCGGCACCTCGGCCGTCGTGCACCCGGCGGCGTCGCTCGTGCCGATCGCCAGGCGGCAATCGTCCACGATCATCGAAGTGAATCTGACGCGAACCGAGGCGAGCGACCTGGCGGACATCGGCCTGTACGGGCCGTCGGGCCAGCTACTGCCGAGATTGGTGGATCGGTTATAATGAATGTTTTCACTTACTACTGGCGGTCAGGCAAGTACTGGCACCGAGAGGACACCTGCAACCTCCCCCCTTGTGAGAGGTCGACGAATGTCGTCTCGCAGAGACGACGTTCGGCGTGTGGGGGGTAACGTTTTTTAGCAGATAAGAACCCCCCACCCGCCGACTCGCTTCGCTCGTCGGCGACCTTCCCCACAAGGGGGAGGTGGAAGACGGGTGATTACCTTCCTGACGGTCACTAGCAACCTGCGGGGTAACCCCTGCGGCTCGCCGAGGAATTTGCCGATGGCTGCTTCGCTTGCCGATTACGCCGTTCACCTGCGCCCGAACGACAACATTGCCGTGGCCCGGCGCCCCATCCCCGCCGGCTCGGAGTTGCTCCTCGATGGCAGCACCATCAAGCTGCCCGCGGCCATCAAGATGGGGCACAAGTTCGCCGTGCGGCCGATCAAGGAAGGCGACGCCGTTTCCAAATACGGCCAGGTCATCGGCTTCGCCGGCCGGGCCATCGCCGTCGGCGAACACGTCCACGTCCACAACGTGAAGCTCGGTTCGTTCGAGCGCGATTATGCGTTCGCTTCGCAGGTGCCGGCCCCGCTGCCGCCTCCCGCCGATTACCGCACCTTCATGGGCTTCGACCGCGGCGCGAACAAGCCGGACCACCTCCGCTACGGCACCCGCAACTACATCGCCGTCATCAGCACCGTGAACTGTTCCGCGAGCACGAGCAAGTACATCACCGAGCGCGTCCGCGAGTCCGGTATTCTCAAGAACTTCCCGCACGTGGACGGCGTGGTCGCGATCGTGCATCGGCAGGGATGTGCCATGCAGTTCGACGGCCCGGATCACAAGCAACTCGACCGCACCCTGGCCGGCTTCGCTCGCCATCCGAACGTCGCGGCGTACATTCTCGTCGGCCTGGGTTGCGAGATCGTGCAAGCCTCGCACTTGATCGAAAACGAGCACCTCAGCCTGATTCAACTGAACGGCCAGTCGAAAGCCCCGCTCGCACTTTCGATTCAGGAATGCGGCGGCATCGGCAAGACGGTCGAAGCGGGGGTCAAGGCCGTGGCGGACGTGCTTCCCCGGGTCAATGACATCCGCCGCACGCCGATATCCGCCAAGCACATCACGCTCGGCACCAATTGCGGCGGGTCGGACGGCAACAGCGGCGTCACCGCCAACCCGGCCCTCGGCGTCGCCAGCGACCTCATCATCCAGCAAGGCGGCACCAGCATTCTCGGCGAAACGCCCGAGATTTACGGCGCCGAGCACATCCTCACGCGGCGAGCGGTATCGAAAGCCGTCGGCGAGAAACTGGTCGAACGCATCAAGTGGTGGGAGTGGTATGCCGGGCTCTTCGGTGCCGAGATCAACAACAACCCGAGCCCGGGGAACAAGGAAGGCGGCCTGACGACCATTTACGAGAAATCGCTCGGAGCCATTGCCAAGGCCGGCAGCACCGCGATGGTGGACGTTTATCAGTATGCCGAGCCGGTGACGGCCAAGGGGTTCGTGGTGATGGATACGCCGGGCTACGACCCGGTGAGCATGACGGGCATCGTGGCGGGGGGGGCGAACGTCTGCGTGTTCACGACCGGGCGCGGCAGCGTCTTCGGCTGCAAGCCGGCCCCGAGCATCAAGGTCGCCACCAACACGCCGCTGTTCGAACACATGAACGGCGACATGGACATCGACGCCG
>DATNBQ010000022.1:0-3575 GCA_035571955.1 Urbifossiella sp.
TCACCTTCCAATTTTGACGCAACTGGCTATCTCGCATCGACTTCCGACTTGAACCGATCGAGGCCGCTTGCGGCCGAAAGCCGGCCTTTGGGTGGGTCGCTTGCATGATGATGCTCCTTCCGGGAATTGAGCCGTAAAAAGGGTAACATTCCCGCAAGAATGGTCAACCGAATGCACGCCGAGCATCGCTCGACGGTCCGAGGCTGAGCCTCGTTAGCGTTACCCATAATTGAGACGCTTACCCCTGACCAGCCTCGCGACAACTTGGTGCCATTTAGCAATAACCCCTCAAAATGGCTCACATTCTTCGGCTTGTAAATTAAGTCGGTTAGCTTGCATTCACACTTCCTCGATCGTGGTGACGGGCGGCGGCTTCGGTGCATCCAGGTCGCTGGCGTCGAAGCGGCCGTCTTCCATTTGCCGCCGGAAGATCGCCACCGTCTCGCGGATGCCCGCTTCCAATGGCGTCTTCGGCAACGGGCCCAAGTCGCGCTCGATGCCAGCGTCCGATAGATCGTAGGCAATTGCGATCTGCGTCGTTCCCACGGTTACCAGCTTGGCCGCATCGGGGATCACCCGGCACAGCGTCTTGTGGTAATCGGTCAGCGTGATCACCTCGCCGCGCAGATTGAAGCTCTTCGCCCCGGAGAAGGGCCGCTGCAGGCCGAGGATAAATGCCATTGCCACGTCGTTGACGTACTGAAAGTCGGACCAGCCGCCGAAATTGATGTGGTACGGGCGGCCGAGGAGAACGGCCTTGATGGCCTTGGTCGGTTCGCTGGTCATGCCGAGATCGCGGCCGACACCATACACCGTCCACGGCCGCAGGCCGATGCTCGAGATGCCGTGGTCCTGGAAGTAAATGCGGGCGTTCCCTTCGTTACAGCACTTGAAGACGCCGTAGTGCGTGCTGGGAACGAGCGGCACATCGTCGGCGAGCGAGCCGGGGAAGCGATTGTTCGGGTACTTGTCCGGTCCGCCGAATACGGCTGCGGAACTGGCGTAGACCAGTCGCTTCACCTGTTCGCCCGCGGCCTTTACCGCTTCGAACACAGCCAGGGTGCCGAGCACGTTGACCCGCGCCCCGAGCAGCGGATCGGCCCGGCACGTCGGCACCTGGAGCCCAGCAAGGTGGATGATGTGTGTGATCTCGTGCTTCGCAATGGCGGCGGAGAGGGCCGGCAAATCGCAAACGTCTCCGGGAACGAAGGCGACCTGCTTGACCTGTTCTTCGGGCAAAATGAGCCGCAGCCGCCGCGGATCTTCCTTGAGATCATAAACGAAAACGCGATCGCCCTGGGCGAGCAAATTGCGGGCGATCCACGCTCCGATGAAGCCGTACCCGCCGGTGATCAGCACGCGCATGAATGGTTTTCCTGGAAGGCAGGAGGGCTATTATAAGTGCGCACCTGGCTCGCCGCGCTCAGCCGGCCGCGGTGCCGTTGACGGCCGGCTTGGCGGACCCGACGCCGTGCTTGCCCTCGGCGGCCGACTCGGGCACGAGCCGCGCGAAGTACTCGGGCATCTCCACGCCGCCCACGTCCTTCATTACCTGCATCATCGGCGGCATCATGCGGGCCAAATCCTTCAGGAACGCTGCAGTGTTCGACGTTCCCGTGTTGCCGCCGCCCCCTTCCCAAACCACGACCTTGTCGAACTTGATGTTGGAAATCGCTTTCGCCGAGGCCTGGGCCAGGGCGTCCATGTGTTCGAGCATGAGCATTTGAAACGCGGCCTGGGCGCCGCCGCACGCTTCGATAATGGTCCGCAATCCCTCGCCTTTCTTGGCGAGGATTTCATATTGCCCGCGGGCTTCGGCTTCGAGTTTGGCATAAATGGCGGCGGCCTGGGCCTCGGCGGCGAGCTTCGTCTGCTCGGCGGCGGCTTGCGCCTCGACGATGATCCGCGCCTTTTCGGCCTTGGCCGGCGCTTCCAACTCGGCCCGCTTCTCCGCCTCGATCTTCTCGGCGTCGGCGAGCGCCGCCTTCGCCATCGCCCGATTCTGCGCTTCCAGCACGGAGGCCTCGGCTTCACGCTTCTTCGTCTCGGAGATTTGATAGGCCTCGGCTCGTTTCACCGCGAGGGTGGCCTGGGCGGAAGCGATGTCCGCCTGGGCGGTCGATTCGCCCGCGACGGCCTGGGCGTTGGCATCGGCCAACCGCACTCGCTTGTCGCGATCGGCCTCGGCCAACTTGGACTCGCGCTCGAATGCGGCCTGCTGTTCGCCGACCTTCTGATCGCGATCCAGTTGCGCGATGCGGATCGCTTGCTGCCGCTCGGCTTCCTTGACGAGAGCGTCCTGCTCGAACTTCGCGGTTTGTTCGCCGACGCGGCGATCCTTGTCCAACTGGGCGAGTTTCACGGCCTGTTCGCGGGTCGCCTCGCGGGTGCCGATCTCGCGAATCTTGGTTGCGTTCGCGACCGCGATGTCCTTTTCGCGCTCGGCCTCGGCGATGCCGATCTGCCCCTTCTTCTCCTGTTCGGCCACGTCGATCTTCGCCTGCTGAATCGCGATCGCCGCCGCCTTCCGGCCGATCGCCTCGATGTAGCCGCTCTCGTCCGTGATGTCCGTGATGTTCACGTTGATGAGCACGAGGCCGATCTTCTTCAACTCCGGTTCGAGCGACTTCTGAATGCTTTCGAGGAACTTATCGCGGTCGCGGTTGATGTCCTCGATGCGCATCGAAGCAATGACCTGGCGCAGTTGGCCGAAGATGATGTCGCCGGCTTGTTGCTTGATCTCGGAAGTGCCGAGACCGAGGAGGCGGATGGCCGCGTTCTGCATTGTTTCGAGATCGGTGCCGATGGCGACGGTGAAGACGCTCGGCACGTTGACGCGGATGTTCTCAATCGAGAGGGCGCCCTTGAGGGGAATCTCGATCTGGATGGGGTCGAGGCTGAGGTAGGCGAAGTCCTGGACGAGGGGGTAAACGAACTTGGCGCCGCCGTGGACGCACTTGGCGGCGTTGCCGCCGCGCGTCTTGCCGAAGACGACCAACACGCGATTGCTCGGGCAGCGCTTGTAGCGCTGGATGACCAGGAGCAAGAGCCCGAAGAGCACGACGCCGACCGCGACGGCGGTGACGGCTGGCCAGGGAATGTCGTTGAATTCGTTGGCCGCGAGAAGAGCGAGCATGGTGTTCTCCCGAGAGGTGTGACGGGTTACGCGGCCTCAACTTCAACTGTATCCGGGCCGACGACGGCCACCACTTTCACGGGCGTGCCGGTGGGAAGCTCCGTGCCGGTCGTGATTGCCTGATATTCCACAGTGCGATTCTGCAGCATCAGATGGATTTTCCCCGCGCTGCTTCTTCCACCGGGGATGCGAAGATAGACGGTTCCAGCCCGGCCCACGGCCCGTTCGATGCGGACAGTGCCGTCCGATTGGAGGCGAGCCAGCGACCGCATGATGGCGGCGACGGCGTAAAACGCGGCGATACCAGCGGCGAAGGCGAACGCGATTGCGCGGGGTTCGCTCGCTTCGTAATACAGAGAGGTCCGGCCGCCGAGACCGAAGAAGAGGACGGCCGCAGTGACGGTTCGCAGCGTGATGATGCCGAACAGGCCGTCGCCGT
>DATNBQ010000023.1:0-5329 GCA_035571955.1 Urbifossiella sp.
GCCAGGCGAAACGAGCCGCGAAAAGCGAACACCTCACGGCACTTACGGCGAATGCGCGGCGGCGTCGAAAAAAGAAAAGCGGCCTCCAAATTTTATTGCGGCGAAAGATCGAGGATTTCCGCGGTTGGATTCGGCCATTTATGGCCGGGCAATCGGTGGCGAGATTGGAGTGGTCGACAGGGTAAGAGGACCCTCGATGGGAGCGGGCTTGTGGTCCAACGGGCTCCGACCTCCGGGCGGATAAAAATCGACACACTTTCCAGCTGCTTACCCGACCAATGACCAATAACCACTTTTCGATTGACACTCGGTCGGTTATCGCCGATTCTTACGGGTGTCGAGGCTTGCCTGCGTCATTCCCGCCGAACCTGCCTTTTCCGGGTCTCGCCAACATGCTCGATCTCTCCACCGGCGCCGCGTCGGATTGTTCCGGCCTGCATCGCCGCTCGTTCCTTCGCGTCGGCGGCCTGGCCGCGTTCGGGCTCACGCTGCCAACATACCTGCGGGCGATCGCGGCCGATCCGGCTCACTCGGCGCGGCGGACCAAGCGGTGCATCTTGCTGTGGATGCAAGGCGGCCCCAGCCACCACGATTCCTTCGACCCGAAGCCCGACGCACCGGCAGAGGTGCGCGGCGAGTTCGGCACTGTCGCGACGACACTGCCCGGCGTCCGCTTCGCCGACCCGCTGCCGTTGCTCGCCCAGTGCACCGACAAGTTGGCCGTCATTCGCGGCCACGATCCGAAGAACGGTTCGCACGGCACCGCCGATGCCCTCATGATGAGCGGCCGACCGTTCAACGCCTCCTTGCCGTTCCCTTGCTACGGCTCGGTGATCGCCAAGGAACGCGGCTACGTGGACGGCATGATCCCGTTCGTGCAGCTCGGCAAGGCCGTCGATCGGCGCTTCAACGGCGGCATTGCCGGCTTCATCGGCGACGAGTTCAACCCCTTCGAAGTGCACGAAGACCCGAGTGCCCGCGTCTTCCGCGTTCGCGATTTGAGCGTCGGCACGAGCGCCGAGCGATCGCGGCTCGATCGCCGCTATGCCATGCTCTCGGAACTGGAAGCGTATCAGCGGGCGGCGGAGACCAACCCCGCCGTGGTGAAAGCCCGCGACGAGTTCTACGAAAAGGCCCACGGCATCATCACCAGCCCGGCCGCAAAGAAGGCCTTCGACGTGGCGGCCGAACCGGAACGCGTTCGCGAGCGCTACGGCAGCACCATGTTCGGTCAACAGTGTTTGCTGGCGCGGCGGCTCATCGAATCCGGCATTCAGTTCGTCACCGTCACCGATGGCGGCTGGGACACGCACACCAACAACTTCACGAGCCTGAAGAACCGGTTGCTGCCGCGGGTCGATCGCGGCTTGTCGGCGCTCCTGGACGACCTTTCCGGGCGCGGCTTGCTGGACGAAACGCTGGTGGTGTGGTTCGGCGATTTCGGCCGCACGCCGAAGATCAATTCGAGTGCCGGCCGCGATCACTGGTCGACGGCGGGATGCGCCTTGATGGCGGGCGGCGGGTTGAAGGTTGGCCAGGTCGTCGGCCGCACCAACGCTCTCGGCGAATTCGTCACCGATACGCCGGTAACCCCGGCCGACATTGCCGCGACGATTTACACTGTGCTCGGCGTGAACCTGCACACCTGGTACAAGGCTCAGGACGGTCGGCCGATCGAGCTTTGCCCGGAAGGCAAGCCCGTTCGCGAAATGGTGGGATGATCACTCTTTGTCACTTCACTGGCGGATAGACGCCAGAGCCGGCGATGAGGCCGGCCAGGAAGCCGACGGCATCGCGGCGAACGCGGGCCGCCTCCGCCATCGCCCCATAATCGTTCAATCGCTTCGCCAACTCGCTGACGCCGGGGCAGATGAGGTTGCGCTCATCTTCAGCCGCCAGCATTTTCTGGGCGGCGTCGAACGCTTCCCTCAATTTGCCGATCCGCACGAGTAGATTGACGTAAACCTGCGCGGCATAAGTCGCCCCCTCGGCCGCCTCACGCTCCGCCTTGGCCTGGAATCGCGTCAGGCCCTTGTCCACCTCGACGCCGGCGATCACATTCAAGAAGGGCAGGAAGTCCTCGTACATCTCTTCGAACGGTGCGTCGCCGCCGCCGCCGCGAATGGTCGGCGACAGCCGCCGGCCATATTCGCACAGGTCGCGGGCCAGGTCGTTCTCTTCCCCCGCGGGCAGATAGAGGCTCATCTGGCAGACGCTCGACAGGTGCGACGTATCGATGTGGTACGCGTCTTCGCCGAATAGTTCGGGCGATTCCTCGCACATCTGCTTGATGCTGGCCTTGGCCGACGCCGGCGTTCCGCGGCTTTCCAGATCGCTGCGGAGCCGCTCCGTCAGCTGTTCGTGGAGGGCCCGCACCAACTTGCCGATGCAGTAATCGCGGAGGTCCGGGTTTGAGTTGATGTCCGAGCTGCTGACCGTGGTGATGGCCGAACAGACGCCGTGGCGATTGAGGATGAGGTCGAAGCCCTTTTTGGGAAGTACGCCGCCCTGCCAGGCGATCTCGATGATCGGGTAGATGTCGGTATCGGGGCCGGGTTCGAAGCGTTCGAGGGCTTCGCGGACGGGCTCGGGCTCGCCGAGCATGCGGTAGAAGTTCCAGGCCTGAGGGAACTGGCCGCGTTCGAGGAAGAGCTGGCCGACGTGGCGGCCGGCCTCGCGGATCGTTTGTTCGTACGGTTCGTGGGTGTGCGGCGGCAAGTCGGCGGCCGCCCCCGTGGGGAACGGCGACACGCCGAGCTCGATCCGCTTCTTCAAAAGCAGCGCGTAGAAGAGGTTGTTGAAATCCTCGGCGGCACGCAGCTCGGCGATAAGCGCGTCGGCGGCCTTGGCCGCGCCCCCGCCGGCAAATGCCGTCTGCAGTCGCTCGAACGCAGCCGGATCGAGCGCGGGTTGATCCTGGGTCTCGGAATCGTCCATCGAAGTGCTCCGGGGCTGGGTTCTTCTACGCGGAGCCAATTCGGGGAAAGAAGATTTAGGCACAGAGACACAGAGACACAGAGAAGAAAAGAACAGAGAAGAAGAATGAAATTTAGAAAGGCATTCGCCTTTTTCTTTTCTCCTCCTTCTTATCCTCTTGTTCTTTTCTCTCTTCTTTTCTGCTCTGTGTCTCTGTGCCTCTGTGGTTAGTCTCTTCTTTCCTACCCTGGCTGGCGTTCCTTCTATCGTATCCGAATCGGGCGCTTACGCCCCGCGCCTGGCCCATAGAATACCCCCCATGACCAAACACATCTTCGTTACGGGCGGCGTGGTCAGTTCCCTCGGCAAGGGGCTCACCTCGGCGTCCATCGGCATGCTGCTCGAACGCCGCGGCCTCACGGTGCGGCTCCAAAAACTCGACCCGTATCTCAACGTCGACCCCGGCACCATGTCGCCGTTCCAGCACGGCGAAGTCTACGTCCTCGACGACGGCGCCGAAACCGACCTCGATCTGGGCCACTACGAACGGTTCACCCACGCACCACTGAATCGCGACTGCAACTTCACCACCGGCCGCATTTATCAAACCATCATTACCAAGGAGCGTAACGGCGAATATCGCGGCAAGACCGTCCAGGTCATCCCGCATGTCACGGACGAAATCAAGTCGTGCATCAAAAAGATGATCGCTCCGGGGGTGGATGTGGCCATCACCGAGATCGGCGGCACCGTCGGCGACATCGAGGGAATGCCCTATTTCGAAGCGATTCGGCAATTCGCCCTGGATGTCGGAAAGCACAATTGCCTGTTCATCCACCTCACGCTGGTGCCTTTTCTGAAGGCGGCCGGGGAACTGAAGACGAAGCCGACGCAGCGCAGCGTCCGCGACCTTCGCGAGATCGGCATCCAGCCGGACGTGCTCATTTGCCGGACGGAAAAGGAGATTCCCGAGAGCGAATGCGAGAAGATCGCGCTCTTTTGCAACGTGGAACGGCGAGCGGTCATCGAAGAACGCGACAAGGAATTCAGCATTTACGAAGTGCCGCTATCGCTGGCCGACAATCAACTCGATGCCATTGTCGTCGAGAAACTCGGTCTCGGCGACATCCGCCCACTGAACATGGACGACTGGCGAGCCATGATCGAACGGATGCGCAAGCCCGCCCACGAAGTGACGATCGGCTTCGTCGGCAAATACGTGAAGCTGCGCGACGCTTACAAGAGCGTGTATGAGGCACTCGACCACGCCGGGATCGCCCACAATTGCAAGGTGCGCGTGCAAAAGGTCGACTCGGAGAAACTGCTTCTGGCCGAGGGCGGCGTGGCGCGAGCGCTGGCCGGCGTCGATGGCTTGCTCGTCCCCGGCGGCTTCGACAAACGCGGCATCGAAGGGAAGATCGAAGCAATTCGCTTCGCCCGCGAATCCGGTTTGCCGTTCTTCGGCATCTGCCTCGGCTTGCAGTGCGCTACCATCGAGTTCGCCCGCAACGTCGTCGGCCTGTCGGAAGCGAACAGCACCGAGTTCAACGCCCAGGCGCCGCATCCAGTGGTGTGCCTCCAGGACACGCAGCGGAAGATCACGCAGATTGGCGGCACAATGCGGCTCGGCGCTTTCGATTGCTCCGTGAAGCTGGGAACAGCGGTCCATCGCGCCTTCGGCCGCGAACGAATCTCGGAGCGGCATCGCCACCGTTACGAAGTGAACAACGATTATCGAGTGCGGCTGGAAGCGTCCGGCATGTGCTTTTCGGGAACGAGCCCGGATGGTTCGCTGGTGGAGGCGATTGAGTTGCCGGGGCATCCGTGGTTCGTGGGCATCCAGAGCCATCCGGAATTTCAGTCGCGGCCGACGGAGCCGCATCCGCTATTCCGCGATTTCATCGGCGCCAGCCTCCGGCACCGGCTCGGTAAGAAATCGGAAGACGATGTGAGCCGGGCGCGGCTCGTTTCCGCTAGCTGAATTTTCAAGCTTTCCTGTACTTGCGGATGGTCTTTTCTGCGTCTCCAGCTCGTTCATTTTATCTCAATTTTTTCACTCGCTCGCAGACTCGCACTTCTTTTAAAAACCTCTGTTTTTCGGCGTTTCGGCGTGGGCGCACATTTCCTGCGACAAAACTATTTAACTAGCATCAGATTATTGCCCCGGCGTGGCGTCCTGAATTTTCAGGTGAATTTGCTATTGCATTTGAGGCATCGGTGCTAGAATTCAACCCGTTACCTTAATAATTGGCGATTCAGCGCGAAATTGCGGCAAAGGGCGAGAATTTGCGCTTGTTGCAATTTCGTGGTTTGACGAGAATACGCTCGTGGATGAATCGCGCACGAGCCGATGATTCCACTCCCCCCTCACTTTAGGAGCCGCCCATGACGTTCCGCACACGGCTGTCGCTGA
>DATNBQ010000024.1:0-11168 GCA_035571955.1 Urbifossiella sp.
TTACGCCACGCATCCGCTCGGCAACAGCGTCCTCGGCACGTCGGCCAGCGTCGGGACGCTCAGCCGCGATCAGATGCACGGCTACTTTTCGCGCCGCTACGCGCCCACCAACATCATCGTCTCCGCGGCCGGCAACTTCGACTGGAACGCTTTCGTGCGACTGGCCACTGAGGCGTGCTCGCAGTGGGAAGCCGGGGAAGCGGGCCGCGGCAACCGCACCGAATGGTCCGGCGCTGGCGGCCTCCACGTCCTCACCCGCGACAGCGTTCAACAGGAACACGTGATGTTCATGGCCGGCGGGCCGCCCGCCGATTCGCCCCTCCGTTACGCCGCCGACACGCTGGCTCTGGCCATCGGCGACGATTCCGGCAGCCGCCTCTACTGGGCCCTCGTCGATCCGGGGCTCGCCGAGTCCGCCGATTGCAGTTACTACGAAAACGACGGCAGCGGCTGCACGTATGCCTCGTACAGTTGCGAACCGGAGGAGGCCGAGGGGAACCTGGCCATCGTTCGCCAGGTGCTGGCCGACGTGCAGAAATCGAGCATCACCGCGGATGAGTTGCATCAATCGAAGAGCAAGATCGCCAGCCGGGTGGTCCGCGGCAGCGAGCGGCCGATGGGCCGGATGCAGGCCATCGCCTCGGCCTGGAGTTACACCGGCGAATACCGCGACGTCGATACGGAACTCAAGAACTTTGACGCCGTGACGCTGGAGGACATTCGCGAGCACCTCGACCGCTATCCGATCGACCGCAGCACGGTAATCGCCTTTGGCCCGGTAAAGCAACTCGGCGGCGTCGACGGCAAGCCGGTGTAAGCGCAATCGGATTACTTTTTCTTCGGCAGCGGCGGCTTTTTCACGTCGATCTCGATCGGCGCGCCGCGAATCTCTTCCTCGAAGCCATCGACATCGCCACTCGCCCTCACGGTGATCACTTGCTTCCGCGGTTGGAAGTCCAGTGACACAGCGATGTCAATAGCCGCGGAGCTCGCTCCCTTCGGTAGCGTTACTGTTTCGGGGAAGTTGATCCCCGCGATCGGCTGTAAATGCAGCGTCACCGGGCCGTCGTAAGATTTGAGCCGGTTTAATGCAATCCGAGCGCGCGTCGATTCGCCGGGGAAGAGAGCCACTCGATCCGGGTCGGTCGCGAACTGGAATGCCGTCGTCAGGTTGAGATCAAACGCGCGGGTCAGCTGAATGCGGCGATCGCCGCGGCGGGCCGTCGCCGTCACTTCGATTCGCGTTCGGCCGACATTGGAAAGGATCTTGGAAACGACGATGCCGCTGATGTTTGGCTGCGCCGGCGTGGCCGAAGGGAATTCGGCGTAAACGCGCGTGCGGCCTTCTTCCTTTTCCGCGAGTTGACCGCCGCGGGCCGCGAAGGCGATCGGCGCATCGAAGCCGGCGACTCGCGTTGTCGCTACTGGAATCGCGGCGCTGCGATAACGCGGCAACACGACCCCCTTCTCCGGCAAGTCGAACGAGAATGGCGCCGGCGGCGTCACTTGCACGGCCATCCGGTCGGTCAGGCTCGGGGGCAGCCGCGTCTGATCCTCACGCAGGGCGATGGGAATCAGGTCGATATTCTGCCACTTCATGTCGATGAGCGGCCGGGTGAGTACGAGAGTACGTTCGGCACCATGCGCGCCGGCGGTCTCGGCGACAATCTGGACCGTATGCACGCCGAGCGCCGCGGTGCCGCTCGCTTCCAACCGGCAGACAATCGACGTTTCCTTTTCGCCAATTTCGTCGGGAATCAGTTTCAGGCCATCGGAGCCGATGAGATGCAGCTTGATCGGCCCCGAGTAGCCATTGCGTACCACGGCGATCGGGATCGGTTGATAATTCCCTTGCGGGATGGTCAATCCTTCGACTTCGGCAGTCAGTTGCGGCGGGAACGGCGTGTCGCGAACGGTGACGCGATAGGCGAACGAGTCGCCGCCGTCGCGGATCGCATCGCGGACGACGAGGGCATATTCGCCGGTGATTGGAGCGGTGAAGTCGAAGGACGCTTCTTCGGGGTTCTGGGGGTTCTCGCCGGCGCGGCGCTGCACTCGGCCGGTTTTATCCAGGAGGATCAGTTCCAGGTCGACCGGCGAATTGAGCGCCCTGGCTTCGCCGCGAACGAAGATGCGTTCGCCCTTGTTCAGGTGCACCTGGAAGGCGTCGCCCTCGCCGGGCGTTCTCAGAACGCCGCACACTGTGCCGGGAACGATGGCCCGCGTGGCTTGCAACCGGCCGAGCATGAAGTGGCGATCGAGGAGCAAGAACGGATTGCGGACCCCCGTCGACAGCATGAACGCCAGCGTGGCGGGCCCAGATGTTGCCAGTGACAGCCCACTGTCACGCGCGGCGTCGAACTCCTCGGCGACCGTCACCGGTCCGCGGCCGAGTGTCGGCGCGACGGGAACCCAGGTGGAACCGTGGTCGCCCGGCCGCTTCAAGTTGGCGAAGAGCGGCCCCAATTGTGTACGGGGCATGCCCAGTGAGAAGCGATGTTCGGGCGTTCCCGGTAAGAGCGTTTCACCCGTGAAACCGCCTTCGAAGGCAGAGGGCACAGCGACGCGACCTGCCGGGAAACGACCCATTCTTAACACATAATGATGGTGCTCGGAAGCTTTGAACCGGGCATCGCGCACTTCCACCGTGTAACGCCCCGCAACTTCGAAGCAATGTTCAAAACGGATGTCGAAGTAAAGCCCTGGATCATTGTCGCGCTCAGCGACGCGGCGGCCGGACGAATCGCGGATCGTCAGCAGCGGGTCGGCATTCTTGCCGAGGCGATTCGCAATGACTTCGAAACTGATCCGCTCACCCGCTTTTACATCGATCGCATAGCGATCGACAGTTCCTTCAAGGAAGGTGCCCCACACCGTCGCGGGCAGCGGAGTTTCGAGCGTCGGCGAACGAACCGGCAGATCATCCACCATGAGAAAGCAAGCGTTGGTCAGGCCGTCCTTCGTGGCGAGTCTGACACCGCAGACGCCAACGGGCGCCGCGGTGCTGGCCGTGATGTCCATGACGATGCGGTTCGGGCTGCTCTGGACTGGCACGGCTTTGAGGGCGCCCGGCGGCAGCGAGTGCCACAAATCGAGTGCGGCTCCGAGATCGGTTCCGATGAAACTGACCCGCGTCGTCTTGCCGCGCTCGATCACTGGCGGCGCGATGCTCTCGATGCGGTTATCGATGGCGACGCCGTGGGCCGGCCGCAAGCCCACCCGCGGATCGGCTGCGAATGCCGGCGGCAATGCAATCAAGAGCAGAATCAGGGATATGAACCGCATGGCAGATCACGATCACCGCAGTGTTTCTCTTGCCAGGATACGGATTTCACTTGGCCCGCTGGTATTACACCATCAACAGTCCGCTTCCCGCCGGGACGGCGAACGCCATCGGCATCTGCCGCCCCTCTTGAAACAAACGATTAACAGATCGTTTAATCTTCTCAGCGGATCACCATTGTCTTGCTGATTTCGCACTTCGGAAGAGCTTTCTTGAGTTCCTTCACTCCGGCATCCGTCACCTTCGTTCCGCTGAGATCGAGTCTAGTAAGTTGTTTGAACCCCTTGAGTTCCTTGAGCCCGGCGTCCGTCACTTGCGTGCCGAGGAGGTAGAGTACGGTGAGTTCCTTGAGTTCCTTGAGTTCCTTGAGCCCGGCATCCGTCACCTTCCCGTCGTTGAGGTTGAGCTCCGAGAGTTGTTTAAGTTCCTTGAGTTCCTTCAACCCAGCGTCCGTCACCTGCACCTGCGAGCCTCCGATCCAGAGTACTCTGAGTTGTTTGAGTTCCTTGAGTTCCTTTAGCCCGGAGTCCGTCACCCTCGTGTTATGGAGGCTGAGGTTGCTGAGTTGTTTGAGTCCCTTGAGTTCCTTCATGCCGACATCCGTGACCTTTGTCACGGCGAGGCCGAGCGAGGCGAGTTGTTTGAGTTCCTTGAGTTCCTTGAGACCGGCGTCCGTCAATTGCGTGTCGTCAAGCTCGAGTTCCTTGAGTTCTTTGAATTTCTTGAGTTCCTTGAGCCCGGCGTCCGTCACCTTCGTACTGACAAGGTTGAGCCTGGTGAGTTTGAATTCCTTGAGTTCCTTGAGCCCGGCGTCCGTCACTTGAGTTTCATTGAGGCCAATTCCGGTGACTTGTTTGAGATTCTTGAGTTCCTTGATCCCGGTGTCCGTCACCTGAGTGCCATTCAGGTCGAGCGAGGTGAGCTGTTTGAGGTTCGTGAGTTCCTTCATTCCGGCGTCCGTCACCTGTGTGCCGGAGAGGTCGAGCGTGGTGAGATGTTTGAGTCCCTTGAGTTCCTTCATTCCGGCGTCCGTTACTTTCGTCTCGCCGAGTTGGAGTTTGGTGAGCCCCAAGAGTTGCTTGACATCCGCCAGCCCTGCATCCGACGCCTTCGATCCGGTAAGGTCGAGCGAGGTGAGTTTGAATTCATTTAGTCCGGCGCCCGTCACTTGCATGAAGCTGAGGTCGAGCGCGGTGAGGTGCTTTAGATTCGTGAGTTCCTTCAGCCCGGCTTCCGTCACCAGTGTGCCCTGGAGGCTGAGCGTGGTGAGTTGTTTGAGTTCCGCGATTTTCTTCATCCCGGCGTCCGTCACCAGCGTACCGGCGAGGGTGAGCGTGGTGAGCTGCTTGAGATTATTGAGTTCCTTGAGACTGTCGTCCGGTAAGAAGGTGCCGGAGAGGTCGAGGGTTTTTGCGTCGAGGGCGATTTTTCTGTTCACGCCCGGGATGGCGATCGTCTTCCCGTCTTGAGCGCAAACGGATCCCTGGGGCAGCATTGCCAGCAGCAACAACGCGACCAGTCGGGCCATCGATACCCATCGTTCTTGATTATTGGAATGATCATGCCTACCCCTGGCGAGCGGGGCGAGGAGTGAGACTGATAGGGCGATGAACCTACAATGGACTCTACTTGCCATGGTCTCCTCCCCGTGTCAATTTGGTCAAACATCGGTTCACTCAATCGACAGCAGATTTCAAACAGTACCCGATGATGCGGCCGGGTTCAAGCACAAGGCTCAAGAAACGGCTCCCGTATGAAGAGTCGCGGAGCCGCGATTTTCCTCGACATTCTCGCTGGCGAGCTCCCTTGCGGTTATGGTAAACTCCTGATTGCACGCCGGAACTCCCGCCAGAACCCGAGAACCGAGGACTCACGTCCTTCGGCTCGCCAGGGAAACGAACATGCTCAACTTGTGGGGATCGTCGCCCTTGGATCGCCGGGAGTTGCTGCGCGTTGGCGGGCTCGCGCTCGGTGGGCTTTCCTTGCCGATGCTCCTCGCGCGGCAAGCCACTGCCTCGCCGACGGCTTCCAAGAAAAGCAAGAGCTTCGGCCAGGCCAAGCGCTGCATCATCCTTTACCTGTCCGGCGGTCCCGCCCAACTCGATACCTTCGACCCCAAGCCGGATGCACCGGACGACATTCGTGGGCCGTTCTCCACCATTCCCACCAGGTTGCCGGGCGTTCGCTTTTCGGAACTGGTGCCGCGAACCGCTTCGTGGATGCACAAGGCGGCCCTCGTCCGCACCATGTACCACGACCACAACGACCACGGCCGCGGTTCGTACTGGATGTTCACGGGGCAAGCGTATCTCGGCTCGGTGCCGGACGTGAACAACATGACGCGGCAGGATTTGCCGCACATGGGGGCGGTGGTGGCGAAGCTGGCGCCGGGGAAGAGCCCGCTGCCGGCGTGGGCGATAGTGCCGCACCGCATGGACGTGGCGGGCGGCCGCCGGGCCGGGCAATTCGCCGGCTCGCTCGGGCCGAAATACGACCCACTCCTCACCGGCGGCAATCCCAACGACGATCACTTCAAGCTCGACAATCTGCCGCTCGTCGCCAACGAGTCGCCGAGCGTCGTCAAGCGCCGCCTTGGCCTCGTCGATCAGTTGAACGCCGAGATCAAGCCGCTGAACGATCTCGCGCTCAGCGGCACCATTCGCGACAGTCAGGCCAAGGCCGTGGAAGTAATTTCTTCCGATGCAGTTCGCAAAGCCGTCGATCTCTCGGCGGTCGCGGCGAAGGAACGCGAACGTTATGGCCGCAACCTGTTCGGCCAGTCGGTGCTGCTCGGTTCTCGCCTGCTGGATGCCGGCGTGCGCCTCGTGCAGTGCAACTGGCAGCGCACGCAGGGCATCAACGGTTTCGCCTGGGACACGCACTGGAACAACTTCACCGCCCACAAGGACGACCTGGTGCCGCCCTATGAAAAGGCCTTCGACGCCCTCATGACGGACCTGGACCGCAGCGGCAAGCTGGACGAAACGCTGGTCGTCGTCGCGGCGGAGTTTGGCCGGTCCCCGAAGATCACGCGTTCGAACGGCGGCCGCGAACACTGGCCCGATTGCTTCAGCGTGCTGTTCGCCGGCGGCGGCATCCAGGGGGGCCAGGTGTACGGCCAATCGGATAAGATCGCCGGCCGCCCGGTGAGCAACCCGACCACGCCCGCCGAGTTCGTTTCGACGATTTACCACTGCCTCGGCCTTGATCATCACACCGAGGTAACGGACGTGGGCGGCCGGCCGATCCAACTTTCCAAGTCGGCGCCGATCGAAGCGCTATTGGGCTGAGTTCGCGCGCTCGGCTCCGCGGACTCCGCCTCGCGGCTAAACGTGCGTGCCTGCTCCGCCTCGCGGCTTAAACCATCAAACCAACCGGTAGCGCGATCGCCATACGGGCGTTCCCTGCTCGCGGGCCTTGCGCTCGAAGTTCGTCCGGAAACCCGCGGCGTCCATCGGTTCGCTCGGCTCTTCCCGGAACGCCGGCAGCGCATCGACGATTTCTCTCATCACGCCGAAATACTCCTCGACATCCGAAGCGAACTGCAAGAGGCCGCCGGGCGCGAGTGCCCGTTCCACGCTGGCCGCGAACTCGGCGGTGAAGACGCGCCGCTTCTTGTGCCGCGCCTTCCACCACGGATCGGGAAACAGGACGTGCACCGCCTGGGCACTGGCCGGCGGCACGCTTTCGCGCAAGATCGCACCGGCGTCGCCGCAGCAGGTTTTCACGTTGGGAAGCTTGCGGATCGCGTAGCGCGTCGCGGCATAGAGTTGGTACTTGCGAACGATCTCGATGCCGAAGAAGTTGACGTTCGGCCGGTTCATCGCCTCGGTCAAGAGGAAGAGCCCCTTGCCCATGCCGACTTCAATTTCGACGGGAAGATCGTTGCCGAAGAGCGATTCCCAGTGGAGTTTGGGCAGGAGGGAAGGCTGCTTCCCCTTGGGGCATTCCCAGCAATACGGGGCGAGTTCTTCGGCCGGCAGCCGCCGCGGCTTACGCACCCTTCAAGTCCTCCCACTTGCCGATGGGCACGCCGATGACCGTGGTTTCGAAGACCTTCTCGGCGTCGACGTGGCCGATGGCGTGGAAGCGGGTAAGGCGGCGATGGACGCGGAGACCGTGGCCGACGATGATGAGGCGGCTGCCGGGCCGCACGGGGCGCAGGAAGCGCGTCTCCTCGATGCCGCCGAGCCCCATCAGCGTTTCGGTGCTGTTCACTTTCTGCATGATGTTGTAGAAGCAGCAGAGTTGGGCGGCGGCCTCGCACATGAGCACGCCGGGCAAGAGCGGGAAGCCGGGCATGTGGCCGCGCGCCCAGAATTCATCCGTGCTGAAGTCCTTATAGCCGACAATCAATTGCTTCGCCGGGTCGATGAGGACGATGCCAGTGAGCATTTCCATTTCGAAGCGGTGCGGCAGAATGGCGCGAATCTCCTCGATTCCGGCGACGGGCCGCGAGAAATCCAACTGGTTGAGGTCGAACGATTCCGCCGCGTCCATGTGCATTTCCAAATCGCTAAAGCCCGGCAGTCCACGCCCAGGAGAACTCAGCCCATCACTTCCAGCACCTGGCTCAATTCGGTGAGCATGACATCGGGCCGGAAAGCGGGGTCTTTGAGCTGTTCGGCGGTGGCCGCCAGGGAGTTCTTGTCGCCGGCGAAGAGGGCGGTGCGGAAGCCGTGCTTCTTGGCTGGGCCGATGTCGCGCGGCAAACTGGAGCCCACGTGCAGTGTTTCGCCGGGGCGAATGCCGCGCTCGCCGAGTGCCTGAATCGCCGCCTTGAAGATTGTATCGGAAGGCTTCTTCGCCTTGCGATCCGCGGAGACGATTCGCAGATTCGCGGGGAACGCGGCATTCGCATCGAGGTCCGCGTCTTGCTGGTGCAGGCAGCGCTGCAACTGGCCGAAGGTAAAGCACTGACCGTCGGCCAGGAGGCCTTGCGGCTTATTGCCGCCAGCCAGGGCGCGAACGATCTCGGCGGCGCCGGGGTAACATCCCGCCCCCTGGATGCTCGCCTGATAAAAATAAGCCATCTTCTTGGCCAGTTCGTTCATCGAGCCGTACGTCACCACGTCGAAGTTGTAATCGCGGAGTTTCTTGAGCACGTCGTCCCAGGCGCGTTCCACGGCCACTTCCGGATGCTTCTCGCCGCCGCTGCCGGTCATGCGGAGCGTCGTGATGGCCTTGAGCAGCGCTTCCCTCAGATGAATGGCCGGTGCGCCCGGTTTGCGGCTCATGGAGTTCCACAGCTTGAACTCCTTGATGACCTTATCCAGGGCCGCTTCCGTGACGAAATCCTGCGGGTGTTCGAAGAGGAGTTCGCCCTGCGGCACGGCGACGAGAGTGCCGTACACCGTCCACATCACGGCCTTGACGGGAAACCGTTCGAGGTGCGGCTTGGCCTTGGGGCGGTCGATTTTCGGCGGCGCCGGCCACGGCAAGTCGGTGCGCTCGCCCAGCCGTTCGACGTATTGTTCGAGCGTTAACGGCATGGCAACCGGTCCCGGCGATTCTATGCGAACGTCCGCTGTCTTAAATTAATGCTCGGTTCGATGGTATTCAAGCGGCCGGACAAGCGATGTCGCGGTTAACCAAAGAGGCATTTCAAATGGGTCGACTTAACGCAATTGTACCGGCCGCGACGGGAAGCGCGCGGCGGCCTTCCTTCAGCGGACCGTTACGAAGTCGTTGTGGTTGACGAGCGCCTGTACGAGTTGCACGCGGGCGCGGCGCGTCCGCTCCGCCTCCGGCAGGCTCTTTAATGCCGTCCGCAATTCCTCCAGCGCTTCCAGGCTGATTGTCAATTCCTCGGGCGTTGGTGAAGTTCCGAGCACCAGTTCAAAAGCGCCCCTGGCAAACGCCGCGTCGTGCGCGGACCCCAGTTGCTTTTGCAATCGTTCGGTGATCTTCCCGGCCATGCGGAGCGCGAAACCGCTGTTCCACAAGGCGAGCCCCTGTTGCGGCACGATGCTTTCCGAACGCCGGTAACACTCGAGCACGTTGGCGTCGTCGAAGAGGTCGAGGAACTTGTGGTGGTCGTTGTGGGAATGGAAGAAGTACATGGCCCGCCGCCGCGAGGTTTCTTGTTGGGCGAGCGGCACTGGCGGGCCGCCGATCGTTGCATCCAGTTCCCCAGCGAGATGCAGCAGGCTATCGCGAACGGTGTGGGCTTGCATCCGCTGCGGGTTCATCCGCCACTGCCAGCGGTTGGCCTCGTCGCGGCTCACGTTCGTCTCGGCATCCTTCGTTGACGAAGAGAGCCGATAGACCCGCGAAGTGACCATGAGCCTGTGCAGGTGCTTGAGGCTCCAGCGGTGTTCCATGAGTTCGACGGCGAGCCAATCGAGCAGTTCGGGATGGGTGGGCGGTGTCCCCTTGCGGCCAAAATCGAACACCGTGGCGACGAGCGGCTGGCCGAAGTGCCGCATCCACAGGTGATTCACCGCGACGCGAGCCGTCAGCGGATTGGTGCGATCGGCGATCCAGTTGGCCAGTGCGGTGCGGCGGCCGCTGCTCGTGGTGGGGAACGGCTTGGCGCGCGACGCATCGCTTTCGAGGTTGTTCTCGCGGCTCTTGACGCTGCCGCGGAGAGCGAACTTGGGGTCGCCGGGATGGGCGGCGGCCTGACTCACCTTGTCGAGTTCGGCCCTGGCGACGGCCAGCGCTTTGGCTTGACGCTCCGAACCCGGCCAGCCGGCGGCCGGCGGCGCAAGCGCCATCAGGCCCCGGAGGCTCGCCGTTCCTCTCTCGGCCGCGGCGAGTTTGGCCTCGGCCTGCTTGCGATGCGCCGCGATGATGTCGGGACGCAGACCCGGCGTGTACGCTTCGACGGGCAACTTGACCGCTGCGATCTTCAAACCGTTCGGCGCCAGGTACACCGGCAATGCGGGAACGATTGCCCGAGCCTTATCCGGATTACGTTCGTCGCCGCGAATGAACAGAAACGTCCTGGCGTCCAGGTTGCAATCGAAGGCCCGCGGCAAGCCCGCCTTTTCGACGTCCACTTCGCCGTTCACGAAATCCGTGCGCACCTGGTAAGGCTCGAAGAAGGCCCGGAATTGGTAATAATTGACTTGCGAGGTTGGATCGTACTTGTGGTCGTGGCACTTCGCGCAATTGAACGTCAGGCCGAGGAACCCCTTGCTCGTATGTTCGACGGTGTCCTCAAGCCACGTCGAGCGATTGAAGAGGAAGTACGAGCGGGCGAGGAAGCCGGTGGCCCGGAGTTTCTTCGCGTCGGTCGGGTACAGTTCGTCCGCGGCCAGCATCTGGCGGATCATCTCGTCGTAGCCGAGATCGGCGTTGAAACTCTCGACGGTCCAATCGCGCCAGTGCCAGATGTGCTTCTGGCTATTGCGGAGCTCGGCGCCGAGGCCCCACCAGTCGGAATAGCGCCAGATATCCAGGAAGTGCCGGCCCCACCGTTCGCCGTATTGCGGCGACGCGAGCAGCCGATCGACGAGTTTTTCATAAGCATCCGGCGACGCGTCCTTGAGGAACGCCGCGGTCTCGCCCGGCGACGGCGGCACGCCGACCAGGTCGAGGGAGACGCGGCGCAGCAGGATGCGCTTGTCCGCGGGGGGAACCGGGGGCAGGCCTTGTTCCGCCCACTTCGCGGCAACGAAGGCATCGATCGGGTTGGCGAAGTTCGCCTTGGGCACCTTGGGCCGAATCGGAGTGCGGAACGACCAGTGATCGCGCGGATCCTCTTCCGGCTTATCGTTCGCCGGCGCCTTGGCCCCTTGCTCGATCCATGCCTTGATCTTGGCGATTTGCTCGGCGGAGAGCGCATGCCCTTCCGGCGGCATCCGCGTCTTGGCATCGGTCGATGAAACACGGCGATACAGTTCGCTGTCGGCCGGTTGGCCGGGTTCGATGACTCCGC
>DATNBQ010000025.1:0-3391 GCA_035571955.1 Urbifossiella sp.
GGCGCAAGTCACCGGCCGATTCGGGTATTATCGGGAGGCCATGCACCGCGGAGATCCGTCCCATGTTCAAGACCTGTGGTCTGATTCTGCTTCTTGCGCTGGCCCCGTCGCTAACGGCCGCCGAGCCCGCGAAACCTGGCCGCATCCTGGTGCAAAAAGACGGCAAATACCTCGTCCTGGACCCCGCCGGCAAGCAACTCGATGAATTGACGCCCAAGCTCGGCAAACGACAGGTCACCGTCGGCGGCAAGACCCGCGAGCTTCCCTACCGCGATAAGTTCGTCGTGCTTCTGCCGGAAGGGAAGCCGCTGGAAGTCCAATTCCCGGAGAAGAAAAGACTGACCGACGCATCCGTGTCGCCGGACGGCAAGTACATCGCTTTCATCGCACCCGATTTTCCCATCGACCTGGACCGCGATTTGGCTTACCACCGGAGCGTTTATGTCTGGGATGTGAAAAAGGCCCAAGGCTTCCTGGTGGAGATCATCGCTCAGCATTTGGCCTGGGCTCCGGACGGCACGCTGCTGGTTGTCGAAGCGGCCAGCAGCAAGGAGATTCTGGCCGGGACATTCACCCACTGGCTGGTCGATCTCAAAACCAAGGAAAAGGTTGAATTGAAAATGCCGGAGCAAACGAGGCTCGAAGCGGCAACTCCGGACGGCAAGGCATTCATTGCCTCGATTTACGATGCGACCGAGAAGAAAATGCACATTGCTTCCATCGACCGAACGGCGGAGCAGAAGGTCACCCGACTGACGAGTCACTCGGCTTCATTTCGCACGGTTTCTCCGTTCGCGCGCGTGCAAATGTCGCCCGACGGCTTGCGGCTCCTCTTTTTCGACACGGACACGACGGAAGAACTCACAAAGGGCATCCCGCGCCTTCCTCGCCTCTACACCTACGATTTGAAAGCGAAGAGGCGGGAGAAACTCGCCGAAGTGCCTTTGAATGCCTTCGTGACGGAGACCGCGTGGTCGCCGGATTCCAAGAAAGTGGCATACCTTTGGAAGCGCATGGAACCTGGCGCCGTCATGAATTTCGCGATCGATAAGAATGGCAAGGTTGTCGCCCTTGACCTCTCTGGGAAGCCCGTCGATCCGGCGAAGAGGAACGAGGAAGCGGAAACACATTTATCCATCGCCGATGCGGACGGCAAGAGCCCCAAGACGATCTTGTCCGGGAAGGCGCGAGCGGCCGGAATCCCACTCCTTGGATTGTTGTGGCGGTGATTCGTATGGCGTGCCTCGCCGCGGTATCCTGCATGTTTAGCGCGACCCAACGGGGAGCGCGAAGGTTCGCGCTCCCCGTTGGGTCGCGCTAATCGGATAGATGTGCACCCGTTCATCCGTTTGGATTGTCGCCCGCGTCGCGATAGGCCTTGCCGCATTCATACAGCAACTTGCGGTCGGCGAAGTCCGCCTGTTGCGATGCCGCCACCAGCCCCATCGCCTTCTCCTGCCAGCGAACCGCATCTTCGAATTGACCCGCTTCGGCATACGCCGCCGCCAGCGTATCCAAGAAACCCGGCGAACCGAATTCCGTGAGTTCGCACGCCCGCGTTGCGTCGTGGACCGCTTGCTTGCCGTTGCGGAGTGCATCGTCCGGGCAAGTGGCCCGAATCCAGGCGAGGAAGTTCAAGGTGCCGGCGTTGTCCGGGTCGAGGTCGCGCGCCCGCAGGTAATCGTCGAGAGCGGCGCGATAGTCGCCGCGTTGATAAAGGATCGAACCGCGAAGGTTGAACGACGAGCCGGCGTCGGGATCGCGTTCGACGGCGGAGTCGGCGTCGATGAGAGCGGCATCGAGATTGCCGGCGCGGCGGCGGGCGATGGCTCGGGCGAAGTAGCCGCGCGGGCTGTGCGGATCGAGCGCGATCGCCGCCGTGAAATCGGCAATCGCCCGCTCTGCTTCGTGGAGTTCGTGGTAGGCGTAGCCGCGTTGAACGAGCCCCGCCGGATCGTCCGGCGACTGGCGAATCGCCTCGGAAAAGTCGGCGACGGCCGCCTCGAAGTTGCGATCCCGCACGTGCGAAAGCCCGCGATTGAACCGCGGCGCCGCGTCATCCGGGTCGCATTCGAGCGACTTGGTAAAGTCCGCGATGGCCTTCGCCTGCTGCCCGGCCTCGGCATGGCAGACGCCGCGGAGGTTATATGCCGCCCCATGGTTGGGCTCGAAGCGAATGACCCAGGTGAAGTCGGCGAGAGCCTTGGCGTGGTCGCCGGCATCGTTGTGCAAGCGAGCCCGATGCCAGAACGCCTCGGCCGAACCGCTCTGCACGCGCGCCGCCGTGGTCAGATCCGCGAGCGCTTCCTCGATGCGCTCGAGGCTTTCGAACGAAAGAGCCCGATAGATGTACGTTCGGGCGTGGCGCGGGCTGATCTTGAGAGCCGCGGTGTAGTCGGCGATCGCTTCCTCGTGGCGGCCGAGCGCCGACAGGGCGTTGCCGCGGTTGAAGTAACCGCGGAATAACGTGGGATCGAGCTTGATGGCGGCGGCGTAGTCGGCAAAGGCCGCGTCGTAATTCTTTTGCCGGCTGTGAACGGCGGCCCGCCCGTGCAGCGGATCCGGATCATCGGGCGAAAGTTCAATGGCCTGCGTGTAGTCGGCGAGCGCCGCGTCCAGTTCCCCCGAATCGACCAACGCCGTCGCGCGATTGTGAAACGCCGCGGCGAAATCCGGGCGGAGGTCGATCGCCCGCGAGAAGTCGTCGATGGCCTCCGTGTGGTTGCCGGCCGCAGCGTGGCTATTGCCGCGGTGGAAGTAGAGATCGGGATCGACGGGATCGAGGTCGATTGCCCCGGTGAAGGTCGCGACGGCGCGGGCATATTCGCCGCGGCGCGTATAGGTATGAGCCCGGCGAATTAAGGTCGGTCCGTCGGGAGGCGGCGAATGGCTCATGCGCGAATTATACCAACCCGGCAAGAATCGCCCGCTGCGGAAAGCTATCCGCGCGATTGAATGGAGATAAGCTGCGGACGGCATTCCGATTGCACTAACTGGCTCGTTTGCGGAAGTCGGGCAAACTGATTACGGAGCCTCCATGAAACCGCGATCCCTCGCAGTCGCTCTCCTCGTGGGCAACTTCTTCGGTTGCGCGAACAACTCCCCGCCGCCGACACCGACTCAGGAACAGGGCGTTCACATCCGAACGCCGCGCGCCAAGATCGACATCGCCCCCAAGAATCCGAACGCAAAAGGCGCTACGGTGAACGTCGAGACTCGGCCGTAGCGATACGCGGCAAACCCGGTTTCCCATGTTGCATTTTTGTACGTCGCGGGTCGGGTTGTAAGCGTTACCAACATTTCATGCGTTCGAAATCGCTGCTTTTCCAGGCATTTGAAGATCGAGCCGCAAAAAGCCTCGAACCGGCACCTCAATTGCGTTCTACTCTTA
>DATNBQ010000026.1:0-5494 GCA_035571955.1 Urbifossiella sp.
GCCGACAGGGGGAGGTCGCCAGAGCGGAATGGATGGAACGAGCAGGATTCTTGGGCCTGTTCGCAAACGGATCGAACGCAAGCGCGCCTTCATGCGAGGCCGCAAAAAACCGCAGCAACGATCACAGGCCGCAAAGAAGCATAAAAAAAAACAAGACAAGAATATGAGGAGAAAATCAAGGACCCTCTTCTCTTTTTAGTGTGTCTTTTGTGCCTTTTTGCGGCCGAGGCATTGTGTACAGAGCCGCGATAAATAGCAACTCGGCGATGGTCCAGGTCAAGCGGAGTACGAGGGCGATCACGGCGGCTTGGGCCGCGGCAAGTTCTGGATCAAATCGCGGCGTCAGCGCGTATTGCAGGATCAATTCGCGGACGCCGAGTCCGCCGGGGGCCACGAGCACGAAGAATCCGGCCGTATAGGCGAGTGCAATGCTGCCGAGATCGTCGAGGAAAATTCCCGGCGTAATGGCGGGCGGTTCCGGCGCCACCGCTCGAATCGCCAACCCCAGGCTGACGCCGAGCAGGCACCAACCGCAGGCGCCGTGCACCAATCCTTGCAGCAACAGGAACAGTGAGGGGCTGGGCAGCGGCGGCGCATTCGGGCCGCGCATGCGGTCGATGCGTCGCGCCGCCAGTTTATTCAACACCCCGAGGACGAGCGGCATCGCCGCCAGCACGGCGATGACCTCCGTGTTCTCCGAGACCTGCGGCGGCAGCACACCGAGCCGCGGCAAAAGGAGCAATCCAACGAGCGCCCCGGCGCCCATGCTTGTCAGCGTTTCATACGTCGCCGTGACGCCAACAACCAGCGGCCGGCTTCCCACGGCATCCCGCAACAACGCCACCCGAATCAGGATTACCATCGCCTTGCCCGGTACGTATTTGCCGAACTGGCTGACGAAGTAGGCCCGCAATCCGTCGAAGAGCCGGACTTCTACTCCCTGGCTGCGCATCAGCCGCACCCAGAACCACGCCCAGCACGTATGCGCGCCAAGATAAAGCAACCCGGCCGCAAGCAGGTATTCGATTCGCAATTCGAATGGATAAGGATTGAGTTCCGGCCGCGACAGGAGAATTATGAAGTGCCGGGCGACCAGCCCGATGATGACGAGCGCGAAGAGCGTCTTGGCGTACTTGACGATGATCCGGCGGCGTCCGGCCGAGTGCGAATCCATGCCGATCTCGCGCCGGTTCACGTGCCCATGATGTTGTAGCCGCAGTCGACGTAGAGCACTTGCCCGGTGACGGCGGAAGCCAGCGGGCTGCACAAATAGACGGCCGCGTTGGCCACTTCCTCCGGGCCGATGGGTCGGCGCAGCGGCGAATGCTCGGCGGCGTGCTCGATCAACTTGTCGAAGTCTTTATTGATGGCCCGCGCCGCCCGGCTTGCATATGGCCCCGCCGAGATCAAGTTCACGCGGATGTTCTTATCTCCCACGAACCAGGCGAGTTGCTTCGCGTCCATCTGCAGGGCCGCCTTGCAGGTGCCCATGCCGCCCCCGTAATGCGGCACCACTTTCTCCGCGGCCACGTAGGTAAGCCCAACGATGCTGGCCCCGCCGGGGCGGTTGGCCATGTACGGCGCCGCCGCCCGCGTCAGACTCACCAACGAGTACGCCGAGACGCCCATCGCCTCGTGATACGCCTTGCGGCTCGTATCGATCAGCGATTTGGTGATCTCGCGCGAGAAGGCGATCGAGTGCACGAGAATATCGAAGCCGCCGAATTCCTTGCCGGCCGCATCGACGGTTCCCTGGATCGAATACTCGGCGAACTTGGCGAAGCGGCGGTCATTCTTTATTTCATCGGGCACGTCGGCCATCGTGTCGTAGCTGGCGTCGCAGGGGTAAATCTTGGCCGGGGCGAATTCGCCGCCGCTGGGCAACTTCCGCGATTCCACGTCTTCCGCCTGCGTGCTGCGGAGCAACCCTTCGACGATTCCCACCATCCGCGGATGGCAGGCGAGCACGATGCGGGCGCCGGCCGCTTGCAGCCCCTTGGCGATGTACCAGGCGAAACTGAGGTTGTCGCCGACCCCCGTCACGAGAGCCGTCTTGCCGGAAAAATCGATCGGAAGCATGGGTCCAAGCCTCGCATGGAAAGCAGCCCGAGAATGGAACCCGTTTTATGATTTCGAAGGGCGTCGTCCAAGGCGACTCATGCGGCCCGCGAACGAGATGTCGTCGGCAACGTGAATTGGAACACGTTCGGCTCGGGCTCAGGCTCCGCTTCCGCCACTTCCTCTGAAGCCCACGGCAGTTCTTCTTCCGAGGAAGCCGTTTCGTGATGGGTCGTTCGTTCGAAGTCGCCGCGAAGCGTTGCCAGCCCGGCCGAAATGTCCCCGCTTTCATGCGGCTTGGTTGCGAACGGGTTCAGGCCCGTCTCGCGTTCGGCCAGTTCCCGCTCGCGGCGTTCGCGCTCGGCGTGCCACAAACTCGACACCGACGCCAGCTTCGTTTGCCACGCTTCGAGCCGGCCGCGCAGCTGATCCAAGTCCCGGACCTCGTTGCGGTGACGCGTCTCGGCCTTGACAAGCATTTCTTCGCGCGCCGCCATTTCCCCTTCCCGCAAGCCCAGGCTGCCGGCCAGTTCTTCCATCTCGGCCACCGTGCGGCCTTCGGCGTCCTGCCAGTCGGATCGAGCCGCTGCCAGCATGGCGAACTGCTCCGCCAGCACTTTCCGCTGATCGGCGAGGCTGGCCGCCTCCCATTCGAGCGACGTTTTCAAGCGGGTCAGGTAGGCTTTCTCCTGGGAAAGGTGACGATCCTGGGCATCGAGTTCCGCGACCCACTTGACGAGGTCGCGATCGGCGCGGCGATCGAGCGGCACCCGCATCTCGGCGGCTGCATCGGCCTCGGGCTTCGGCGCCGCGGCCAGTAACTCGGCGCGCAGATCGTCGCGCTTCCGCTCCAGTTCCTCCACGATCGCCCGGGCGTGGACCGCTCGCGCTTCCAGGCCGGCCGTTTCCAGGCGAAGGGCCGTCGTCTCCGTTTCCAGCTTGGCTTTCAGGCTGGCGACGGCCTTCTCGCGCTGGTGCAGGTCGGCGGCGCGAGCCGCCTGTGCGAATTCTTGCTTGGCGTGGAAATCGCGAAGTTCCGCCCGTTCCGCGGCCACCCGTTGCCGATGGTTCTCGAATTCGGCCCAGGCTTCACGCAGGCGTTCCTTCTGTTCCGCAGCCGCGGTTTGAAATTCACCGCGCAATGTCTGGAACCGCACCGCATCCGCGGCAAATTGGGACCGGGCTTGTTCGAAAGCCTTTTGCTGGGCCTCGCAGCGGATGCGTTCGTCGGCGAGGTCGAGGCGTTCCTGGCGAAGCGAAGCCTCGGCGGATGCCATGCCTTCCCCGAGCGCGGTCAACTCCCGCTCGCGGGCATCGAAATGCTCGGCCAGTTGCGATTCCTCGGCGGAATAGTCGTCCGCGATTTCGACGATTTCGGACGATTCGGAAACAGTAGCCACGGCCGCGCCTCGCGATCCCGGCGGAATAACCCGCAATCTTTATCGGCTCGCGGCGGCAAAAACTGTAATTCCGGCGAGATTTCTTAAACTGGGGCAACTGCGCGCTCCCCGCTGGGTCGCGGCTAATCCGCTTCAATTCTCGCCCTTAGCACCTTGTAATCCGTTTTGCCGGTGCCGAGCTGCGGCAGCGCGTCGACCTTGCACACTTCGTCCAGGCGCATCACGCCGCGGAATCCTTCGCTTTGCAGGAGCGCATTGGCGTCGCGCAGCGAAATCTCCTCGGTGGTAAAGAGCACAATCTTGCGGCCTTCGGGGGTTTCGATTCCCTCGACGGCGGCCCGCGGCCCGGCATCCGTCGGCGGAAAACGGCGCGTGAACGGTTCCTCCAGTGCGGGAAGCGAGATCATCTCGCCGCCGGCCTTGATGAAACGCTTAAGCCGGCCGGTGAAGGAAATGACGCCCGCGGCCGGGTCGATGCGGCCGAGGTCGCCGGTCACGTACCAGCGGCGGCCATCGAACTCGCGGAACGGGCTCGGACCGTCGTGGGCAATGTAGCCGGGGAAGACGTTCGGCCCGCTCACGTTCAGCATTCCGGTTTGCCCCGCCGGCAGCACGGCGCCCGTCTCCAAATCGGTCACGCAGACGTGCACCTCGGGCAGCGGCAACCCGACCGTGCCGTGCATGTTCGCGCCGGGAAGGGTCAAGGAAATCGCCGGCGAACATTCCGTGATTCCGTATCCCTCGATAACCTCCGCATTCGGGGCGATTTGTTCGACCCGGTCAAAGAGCGATTGCGGCGGCTTCTCGGCCCCGAGCACGATGAGTTGTAGCGAGTCGAGGTCGCCGGGCTTCGCGCGATCGAGAATGTACCCCAGGAAAGTCGGCGTCCCGGCGATCAGCGTCGGCTTGTATGCCGCGATCTTTCGCACCAAGGCGCCGGCATCCGTCGGATCCGGATGGTGCACCACCCGCACGCCGTTGGTCAGCGGCAACAGCGAGGTTACCGTCATGCCGAAGCTGTGGAACATGGGCAGGAAGCCGATGAGCGAGTTCTTTCGAGTAAGCCTCAACGTGGCGACGGCGCCGGTGTGGTTGGCGAGAATGTTGGCGTGGGTGAGCGGCACGGCCTTCGGCGACTTCTCGCTGCCGCTCGTGAACAGCACGACGGCCGGTGCATGCGGATCGCTCCCCAGGTCGCGGAGGAGTGTGTTTAACGTGGCGCCAGGACAGAGCCGCAGGGCGAGCAACCGGCGCGCGAGCGCGAGTTTGCCAACGCCGGCGCGCACGGTTTCCAGGAAGAGGAACTCCGTTCCTGGCACCTCGACCTGGATGCGATCGACGAACACCTTGGAAGTAACGACATGCGTGAGGCCCATGATCTTGGCGGCGTGGGCGAGGTTGGCTGGGCCTGTCGTCCAGTTGAGAAGCACGGGCAGTTTGCCGGCGAGGAAGAGGCCGAGCAGGGCAAGATCGCCGGCGACGGAGGCCGGCATCATGAGCCCGACATTCGGGGCCGCGATGGCGCGGAAGCGAGGGGTCATGGCCCATGCCCCCACGATGGCTTTTTCGTAAGTGACGCCGCCGGCCCGGTCGTCGGCGACGATCAGATCGCGCAGTTGATGGCGGGCGCGGTTCAAGATCGCCGCGGGAATCGTGGCGCCATCGATGACCAGCGGGCTCAGGTCCGACGGAGGATCGAACCAGCCGAGGGGTGGCGGCTGTGGGGCGGCCTTCTCCCCGATTCCCTCGGCCAACGCCCACAACTGGCCGATCGTTGTCGGCACCGATTCCCCGCTGAACCCGAACCGCTGTTCCACTTGCAGCGAGACTTCCATGGCGTCGAGGCTGTCCATGCCAAGTTGCGCGAAGGTGGTGGCTGCCGCATTCTCACTGGCATCGAGCGGCCGCTTGATCTTCTCTTCAATGAATTGCGCCACGGCTTGCTTGGTGGCCGGCTTCACTTTGGAAACGTCGAGCTCGGCTTCCTGGGGCCGCCGCGGAAATTCGATGGTGGATGGTCCGAAGAGAAAGTGATG
>DATNBQ010000027.1:0-11313 GCA_035571955.1 Urbifossiella sp.
CGAGCTTGACACCGGCTGGAAGCCGGTGCCACCCAAAATCGGCCTGGGGAATCCGCAATGCGATAACAATGGAATCTTGGGTGGCACCGGCTTCCAGCCGGTGTTTGCTTGCACAACGTCGGGCGCACTCGTGATGAATCACTTGCGGCAGGGGATTACCTGACGACCTCGAAGGAAAATGTGAACAAGGCGGCATTGCTCAAGGCGATGTCGTTTACGTGATGGAAGCTCTTCGGGCTCTGGTGAAGAAGAATCGCGGCGTAACCGCCGAGCTTGACACCGGCTGGAAGCCGGTGCCACCCAAAATCGGCCTGGGGAATCCGCAATGCGATAACAATGAAATCTTGGGTGGCACCGGCTTCCAGCCGGTGTTTGCTTGAACAATATCGGGCGCAATCGTGATGCAAGAATGTCGCACAGTAAGCTCCTTTAATGCCTGGATTTCCCCCGAAGATACATGAGCTGCTCCCCTTGAAACGAGGCATGTTATGGCCAAGAAGCCCGATCCCGCCCCAGCCGCGCCGGCCGAGGTGCTCCGCGAACCGGCCGAAGTGCGCTACGCGGACCAACTCGAAGCGCTGCGACAGAACGACGCGGAGAAGCCGCCGCCCAACTGGAAACTGTCGCCGCGGAGCGTTCTCGCCTACGTCGCCGGCGGGCAACCGCTCAAGGCCAAGATCGATGGCAAGGCCGTCGAGGTTCCCATCACCCGCAAGTTCTTCGGCGACGACGGCATCGTCGAACGGGCCATTGTCACGCTCGCTTCCGAACGGGCCTTACTACTGATCGGCGAACCGGGGACGGGGAAAAGCTGGCTTTCCGAGCACCTCGCCGCGGCCATCTCGGGCACCTCCATCTTGACGATCCAGGGCACGGCGGGAACCACGGAAGAGCACATCAAGTATTCGTGGAACATCGCGCGGGTGATCGCCGAGGGGCCGCGGCCGGATAACCTGATCCCCTCGCCGACGATGGTCGCCATGCGTTCCGGCGGCCTGTTGCGCTTCGAGGAACTGACGCGGTGCGTGCCGGACGTGCAAGACGCCCTGGTCTCGATCCTTTCGGACAAGGCGATCGCGGTCCCGGAACTTCCGGACAACAACATGATCTGGGCGCGGCCGGGCTTCAACGTGATCGCCACGGCGAATACCCGCGACCAGGGCGTGAACGAACTCTCGGCGGCCCTCAAGCGCCGCTTCAATTACGTTTACATTCCGATCGTCGGCGACCAGAAAACCGAGGTCAAGATCGTGCAGCAGCGGTCGGCGGAACTGCTCGAACGCTACAACCTTCCCGTAAAGTTAAGCCTGCCGGTGATCGAATTGCTGGCCACGGTCTTCCGCGAGATTCGCAGCGGCAAGACCACCGACGGCGTGAGTTTGAAGAAGCCGGGGACGACGCTTTCCACCGCCGAGGCGATCGGCGTGGCCCTGGATGCGGCGCTGCATTCGCAGTTCTTCGGCGGCGGCGACATCGGCCCCGCGGATATCGCCCGCAACATGGTCGGCGTCGTCGTCAAGGAAGATCAGGAAGACCGCGACTCGCTCAAGGAATACGCTGCGCTCGTGGCGAAGAAGCGCGCCGTGAAGGAGAAGGCGTGGAAGGAATTCCACGACGCCCTCGTGGAACAGCTGTGATCGACGCCACTTGTGAAATCGAGCCGCCGGGCGTAGGATTGCGCCACCAATCGATCGCTCGCAGATACCGAGGTTCCAGTGAGTCGGCTCCCGCTTCGCTGCCTGGCGGCGCTACTGTGCGCGGGGGTTCTCGGTTGCGGCGGCACGCCCGCGGACACCGCGACAAAACCCGACGGGCCGCCCTGGTTCCAGGACATCACCGACAAGTCCGGGATCAAGTTCACCCACGACGCGGGGCCGACCGGCTCCTACTTCATGCCGCAGCAAGTCGGCTCCGGGGCGGCGTTCTTCGACGCCAACGGCGACGGCCGCCTCGATATCTACCTGCTTCAAAACGGCGGGCCGAACGGACCAAAGAACGCTCTCTACTTGCAGAAAGAAGACCATAGCTTCGAAGATGGCAGCGCCGGTTCGGGCCTCGATATTCCCGGCTACAACATGGGCGTGGCAATCGGCGACGTCAACAACGACGGCAAACCGGACGTCGTCGTCACCCAGTACATCGGCGTCAAGTTTTTCCTGAACCAGGGAGGCGGTAAGTTCGTCGATGCCACGAAGGAATCGGGGTTGCACAACCCGGCCTGGAGCACCTCGGCGGCATTCTTCGACTACGATCGCGACGGCCGCCTCGATCTCGTTGTCGTCAGCTACGTCGATTACGATCCGACGTGGAATTGCTTCGGCATGGCCAATCGGCGCGATTACTGCGCGCCGAAAACCTTCAAGGGGCGCGTCAGCCGCCTGTTCCACAACGAGTGCGCGGACGGCAAACTTCGCTTCGCGGACGTCACGGAATCGTCCGGGTTCAGCCAGGTTCCGGGGCCGGGGCTCGGCGTGGTCTGTGCGGATTTCGACGGCGACGGGTGGCCCGACGTTTTCATCGCCAACGACGGCGCCCCGAACCGCCTTTGGATGAACAAGAAGAACGGCACGTTCAAGGAAGAAGCCGTTCAGCGCGGCATCGCCCTCAACGTCATGGGCATCGCGCAAGCCGGCATGGGCATCGCCCTGGGCGACGTGGACGGCGACGGGCTCTTCGACATCTTTGTGACGCATTTAACGGAAGAAACGCACACGCTGTGGAAGCAGGGGCCGCGGGGGCTATTCACGGACGTGACGGCGGCCGCCGGGCTCATCGCCCCGACCGGCCGCGGGACCGGTTTCGGAACCCTCCTTGCCGACTTCGATCACGACGGCGCTCTCGACCTGGCCATCGCCAATGGCCACGTCCGCTTCCGCATGCCGAGCGGGGACCAATCGCTCGGCTCGTTCTGGAGCGATTACGGCGACCACAACCAGATTTACCGGGGCGACGGCCTCGGCAAGTTCACCGACTTCTCGCGGCGCAATCCGGATATCTCCAAACGACTGACGATCTCACGGTGCGTGATCCGCGGCGACATCGACGGCGACGGTGCGCCCGATTTGTTGTTCAACTCGGTGGCGAGCCCGGCGCGGCTTTACCGCAACGTCGCCCCCAATCGCGGCCACTGGCTCGAAGTCCGCGCCGTCGATCCCGCGCTCAAACGCGATGCCTACGGCGCCGAAATCCGCATTCGCGTTGGCGACCGCACCCGCGCCGCCTGGCTGCACCCGGCCGAGAGCTACCTCGGCAGCAGCGAATGCGTGGCCCACTTCGGTCTCGGCGATGCGACCCAAGTCGATGGCATTGAAGTGCTTTGGCCCGACGGCAAGACGCAGCAATTCCCCGGCGCGAAGGCCGACCAGCGCATTGTGCTTAACAAGAAGTGAGAGCTAACAACCGTTGCACGTCCCAGATTGCATTTCTGTGCTCGTCAGCTAGAATCGCCTGTACCTGCCAAGCCTGCCTGCCGATTTTCCTCATCCGGATTGGAATCCCATGCAACGAACGCGTCGAAAGACCTCGGGTTTTACGCTCATCGAACTGCTGGTTGTCATCGCGATCATCGCCATTCTCATCGGGCTCTTGCTGCCGGCCGTACAAAAAGTCCGGGCCGCCGCGGCGCGGAGCACCTGCCAGAACAACCTCAAGCAGATCGGCGTCGCGGTCCACAATTTCCAGGTCACGTACGGCAAGGTGCCGCTCGTCGAGAGCACCGCCAACGGTGTCACCACCAATTACGGAACCGTGCAAAACCCCACCGGAACCGCGGGCAGCATCTTCTATTACCTGCTGCCGTACATGGAGCAAAACCCGCTGTACCTTCAGCTGAACGGCAACTCGATGAGCATCCCGGCTATCGTGGTGAAGAACTTCATCTGTCCCTCCGACCCCTCCGTGCAGAATGCCAGCACGTACGGCGGCTGCGGGGTGATGAATGGCGACAACATCCAGCGCGACAACTACGGCTCGAGCTGCTATGCCGCGAATGTGATGGTGTTCGAGCCGCGCGGCACGCGGTCGGTGGAAGTGGCCATGCCCGACGGCACGGCGAACACCGTCATGATGGCCGAGCGCTACAAGAACAATTCGCCGTCGAGCGGCGGCTGCACGCTCCCGGCGTGGGCGTGGAACACACAGGTCAATACGAGCGACGGCTTCTCCAGCCCCACGTTCGGGGCCCAGAACGACGGTCTGGGCAACATGAACCCCGGCGGCGCCCTGTTCAACAGCGGCGGCATCGGCTTCCAGGCCGGCCCCACGGTTCAAACCGCCAACTGGTACGTAACCCAGGGCGGCCACCCGAGCACCATGCAGGTCGGCCTCGGCGACGGCAGCGTCAAAGGGGTCAGCCAGAGCATGAGCGTCATGACGTGGACGAATGCTTGCACGCCCAATGACGGCACACCGCTCGGCAGCGACTGGCAATAGGCATGAGCTATTGCTTCTCAGTAGTTACAGAGACACAGAGAAGAAATGAAGAATGAAGATCGTTGATTTTTCTTCTCTGTGTCTCTGTGCCTCTGTGGTTAGTTCTTGAGCCATTACCATGAAACCAGCGCCGCTGTTCGACCAGATTCAAGAAGCCGCCGCCGCGATTCGCCAGAAGTGGGACGCCACGCCCGCCGTCGGCATCATCCTCGGCACCGGCCTCGGCAACCTCACCGAGGAAATCCAGGCCGAGGCGGTGCTTCCCTACGAATCCATCCCGCACATGCCGCGTTCCACGGCTCCGAGCCATAAGGGGCAACTGGTGTGCGGCACGCTGGAAGGCAAACCGGTCGTCGCCATGGAAGGGCGCTTTCACTTTTACGAAGGGTGGTCGCTGGAGCAGGTCACGTTCCCCGTGCGCGTGATGAAGGCCCTCGGCTGCGGCATCCTCATCGTGTCGAACGCCTGCGGCGGCATGAATCCGCAGTACGCCAAGGGCGACCTGATGCTCATCGAGGACCACATCAACCTTCTCGGCGCCAACCCGCTCATCGGCCCGAACGACGACCGTCTCGGCGAGCGTTTCCCGGATATGTGCCAGCCTTACGACCGCGAGTTGCTGAAGCTCGGCCGCCGCATCGCACTGGAAGAGAAGATCGTCTGCCATCAAGGGGTGTTCGTGGCGGTGCCCGGGCCGAACCTGGAAACTCGCGCCGAGTACCGCTACCTCCGCGCCATCGGCGCCGATGTCGTCGGCATGTCCACCGTTCCCGAAGTGATCGTCGGCGTCCACGCCAGGATGCGAATCCTGGGCATCTCGGTGATTACGGACCTGGGGCTCGGCCACTCCCTGGAACCCATCAGTTTGGCGGACATCATCGCGACGGCGAACGAGGCGGAGAAACGGATGCGCGTGCTGGTCAAGCGCGTGGTCAAGGAAGTGTAAGGGCTCGATCTGAGCCGCGACCGTAAGGGAGCGTTCAGAAAAGTCGCCCTCAGGGTCACGGCTCGGTTTGGCTACTGTCTGTCACGAAAGTAATGACATCGATCCAGTCAGCCCCTCGCCTCTCCCCAGCGGAGAGAGGGTCAGAAAAGGCGGCCGATTCGATGCCATTCGTTACCTGACTGTCGAGAACTTCCTATCCCTGCATCTCGGCGATGGCCTGGTAAAGGTGGGCCAGGGCGTTCCAGGAACTGGTTTCCGGCAGGCCGGCGATCGCCTGGCTTAGGTGTTCGCGAGCTTCGGCCGAGCGGCCCAGGAACAAGAGGGCCATGCCGCGGTTGAAGGCAACCGTAGGCGAGTCGGGCAAGGCGAGCCAGGCCGCGAGGGCCGCATCGCATTCGCCGCGATGCCAGAGCAGCGCCGCCTGCTCATTTTCCCAGGCCGCCTGCACGTTGCCGGTACAGTGCTTCCGGGCGGCGGTGAGCAGTTGCTCGGCGCGGTCGAAGTCGCCCAGCGAGCGGAACAGCCCCGCAGCCAGGAGCAGCGACTCAGCGGTTCCCTTCTTGGCTTCGGTCTCGATGGCGTGGCGCAGCCCGGAAAGCCCCGGCGTCGCGGCGGCAGTCGCCGAGGGCCGGAGTTCCCGGGCATTGAACTTCGCCAGAAGCGGTTGCAGGTCCTTCACGCGTTGCGGGAAGTTGCCGACCGCCAAGGCCACGGCGAACGCCGCACTCGGCTGATTCACCCACGAAGACCACTCACTGGGAACGGGGGCCGCGGCAGGTTGTACGGCAAAAACGGCGTCATTCCAGGCTGCCCGCGGATCCACCCGGAACCCCGCGGCCACTTCGTACGGCTCAACTTCCCCCGGCGCAGGCTCGACTGCTGCCGCGGCAGCGTCTGAGCGGGTCGCCAAAAAACGAACCATCAGGTCCGTCAGAGTCGGTTGGCCATTCGGGTGGCGGGAAGCAGTCCGGGTCATGAGTTCGTCCCTCGCGATCCGGCGTCCCCTGCCGGGTTCAGTGGCGGAACGGCGGCGGCAGCGGCTCTTGCGCCGAATTCCCAAGAAAAGCTTAGCGAGACGAGCGATTTCGTGTAAGGATCGCGCCGTCTGTGCGGAATATCCCATTTCCCGTTGCGGGCCGACGATACAATCACCCGTACCACTATGCTTTCCGTTCAGAATCTCGCCAAGGACTACCCGACCCGCTCCGGGCCGCTGCCCGTCCTCCACGGCATCAATTTCACCATGGAACGCGGCGAATCGCTCGCCGTCACCGGGCCTTCCGGCTCCGGCAAAAGCACGCTGCTGCACATTCTCGGCACCCTCGACACGCCGACGGCCGGCAAGGTAGTCATTGAAGGAACCGATCCGTTCGCCCTGCCTGAACCGGAACTGGCGGCCTTCCGCAATAACCGCATCGGCTTCGTCTTCCAGGACCACCACTTGTTGCCGCAGTGCTCGGTACTGGAGAATGCCTTGATCCCGACGCTGGTCAACCGAACGACGAAACCGGCGGAGACGGAGGCATACGCCCGCAAGTTGCTGGAACGCGTCGGGTTGGGCGGCCGGCTGGATCATCGACCGGCGGAACTTTCCGGCGGCGAGCGGCAGCGTGTCGCGGTGGCCCGGGCACTCGTCCTGCGCCCGACGCTGTTGCTCGCCGACGAGCCGACCGGCAACCTCGATCGCACCAATGCTCACGCCGTCGGAGAACTGCTATTGGAACTGCACCGCCAGGAGAACACGATCCTGGTCGTGGTGACTCACAGCGCCGACTTGGCGAAAATGTTCGCTCGCCGCCTGGAAATGAACGATGGCACGCTAACCCACCAGGACTAGCCGCGAGGCGAAGCCGAGCGCTCCAGAATTAGCCATTCCCCGTGAGTTGTTTGCATTTGGGCCGCACGCTGAGAACCGGGCAGGGAGAATGGCGAACGATCTTCTCGGCGACGCTGCCGAGGAGGAAATGCGCGAGACCGGTGCGGCCATGAGTGCTGACGCAGAGCAAATCGGCCTTCAGGTCCGCCGCCGCTGCCACGATCTCCGTAGCCGGCGAACCGACCCGCACTTCCGCCTTCGGGTTCAGCCCGCCGAGATTGAGCGAGCCGACCAAATTGGCGATTCCTGTCTTGGCGGCCGCGATCATGTCATCGAGATTCGGCGTCGCCACCGGGGTCGGCATCACCGCGTCCGGCAGCACGAGCGCCAGGTCTTGCACCACGTGGAGCAACACCAGTTCCGCCTCGAACTTCGCGGCCAGTTCGGCGGCGTAGCGCACCGCCCGCGTGGAGTTGTCGCTGAAGTCGGTCGGCGCCAGGATGCGGCGAATGGATATCACGGTGCCTCCACGAAGGTTGCTGGGGCTCGCTGCGGCTTGTCGGAATGTCCCTACTGTAGCCGACTTCGCGAGCCAGCGCATCGGCAAACCGTTCGATCCGCCACTAAAAAGAATGGCGAGTGATTGCTACAATCCGGAGTCGATCCCATGCCATCCCGGCGAACGTTTCTCGCTTCCTCGGCTGCCGCGTCGGTTGGGGCCCAAATCCAAGCCGCCGAGCCGGGCCGCAAGAAACTCGCCGTCATCACCAATGTCTGGACTTACCGCAGCCACGCCTGGCACATGGCGGAGCGGTTCCTTCACGGCTACCCGATCCGCGGCCGCTGGCATCACCCACCGTTCGAAGTGGTCGCGGCCTACGTCGATCAGAAGCCGAAGGGCGATCTGAGCGCCGACCGCGCCAGGGAATTCGGCTTCACCATTTATCCCACGGTCGAAGAGGCGATTCGCCGCGGCGGCAAGAAACTCTCTGTCGATGCCGTCCTCATCATCGGCGAACACGGTACTTATCCCCGCAACGAGTTCGGCCAAATCCAGTATCCGCGCTATCAGTATTTCGAAAAGATCACCGACGTTTACAAGAAGGATGGCCGCGCCGTTCCCGTATTCAACGACAAGCACCTGTCGTGGAAATTCGCGTGGGCGAAGGAGATGGTGGCGCGTTCGCGCGACCTGAGGTTCGGCTTCTGCGCCGGGTCGTCGTTGCCGGCGACGTGGCGGATGCCGGCCATCGACCTGCCCTTTGGCGCCGAGGTCGAAGAGGCGATGTGCGTCGCCTTCGGCGGGCTCGACGTCTACGACTTCCACGCGTTGGAAACGATCCAGTGCATGGTGGAACGGCGCCGCGGCGGTGAAACGGGCGTTGCGGCCGTGCAGGCATTTCGCGGCGAAGCGGTATGGAAGGCCATCGCGGACGGCCGCTGGGGCAAGGGGCTTTTCGAAACGTGCCTGGCCCGCAGCCAGACGCTCGCGCAAGCCCCCACCTTGAGCCATCGCTATCCGACGCTTGCCCAGATGAAGCAGTGGGTGAAAGACCCGGTCGCGTACCGCATCGAGTATGCGGACGGACTGCGGGCGACCATGCTGCTCCTGAACGGCCTGGTGCAGGACTTCACGTTCGCGGCGCGGCTGAAGGGAAGGCGCGAGCCGCTTTCCACGCTGTTTTACCTGCCGCCGAACCCGAACGTGGCCTACTCCGCGGCGCTGATGGCGAAGGCCGAGGAGACGTTCCTGTCGAACAAGTCGCCGACGCCGATCGAGCGGACGCTGTTGACGAGCGGCCTGACGGCGGCCGGCTTGCAATCGCTGGCCGAGAATGGCAAGCGACTGGAGACGCCGCATCTGGATGTGCACTACCAAGTCGCAGCTGAGTCGCAGTTCGCCCGGGAGTGAGACGAACGATTATGCACCGGCGGGATTGAGTGTCCGGATAATGTTTTCCACGATTTGCTGTCCCCCGCGGGCCTGAAGCCGGGCGGAGTGATACAGGTCTTCGATGAGGTCATAACCTGCGTCTTCCGGGAAGAAATCGATTTCCGCGACGATCTCGCCCGCGGGTCCGATTACCCACAGTGTGTACCCTTTTCGAGTGGTCGAGGCCAAGGAAGACTGGCCAATCCGGATCAAACCGCCGCCCTGGCGAGTCCGGAACATATCCTCATCCGCAAGGTCTTCCCAGTGGACGCGCCGTTCGTCCGTCCCTTTTTTGAGTGCGGAGAGCAGTTGGACGAATTGTTGGGTAGCCATGTTTCACCTCAGCGAAAGCGCCCGGATTTTTCCTTCGATTGCCGCAACAACCAGAATCATTTCGTCGAGATCTTTCCACTTTGATGGCGACAATTCCGTTCGTTTATTTCGAGCTTGCATGATGTCGCCGACCTGGCGGGCCAGCGAGAGAAGTTTATCCACGAGTTCGTCCAGCCGCGGCAGATCATCGGGATGCAAACCCGGGAGAAACCGAAATCGCGGCACCCGATGCATCGCTTGCTCGCAGCGATCCAGCGCCCGCTCCCATTGCGATCTTCGGCATAGCTCTCGCGCTTCCTGAAGATATCGACTCGCTTCCACAATATCATTCTGCAATACCATTCCAGAAAGACGTTCCACCAAATCTCGCTGGGCCGAGCGAATCCGTTTTTCTAAGTCTTGTTTCGCGAGCCACCACGTCAACCAAATCGAGAACAGCGCGAGAACCAATCCGACCACCGCGATCCAATCGACCGCATTCCTGAAACTCCAGAAACCTTCTCCGAGAAGGAACATGGACGGCTGGTCCTTACGGTATTGTACTTAGGCGGCGCATGGGTGCCCGCCAGATTAACGAAGCCGTGGCTCAACTGCAAACCAACTTCCTCGATTTTTTCGTGCACTACCAAGTCGCAGAAGAGTCTCAGTTCGCCCGCGAGTAAGCACGGCACTTGCTGGCGCTGCGTGCTGGGAATAGCATTCCCACGCGGTTTCCCGCCCGATTCTCCACTTCCGGAGTTTGCCATGATTCGCATGCTTGCGCTCGCCATCTTCGCCGCTGTTCTGGCGTTGCCGGCGGCCCAATCCGACGACTCAACCCTTTCCATCCAGCCGTTCGATGGCAAGGACCTGAAAGGCTGGCGGTTCAAGGGCGACGCCAAGCGGAGCAAGTGGACGGTCGGCGTCGCTTCGATGAACAAGGACAAGAATTCCGAACTGAGCATCGCCCCGATCGCCGACAGCACCGGCAAAACCGACATGATCAATGCCAAGCCCGGCAGCGTCGATGTCTACACCGACGAGAAGTTCGGCAGCATGATCCTCGAACTCGAATTCATGATCCCCAAGGGCTCGAACTCCGGCGTTTACCTCATGGGCGAGTACGAGGTGCAGATTTACGACACGTACGGCAAGAAGGAACTGAAGGTCGGCGACATGGGCAGCATCTACACTTATGCCGCTCCGAAGGTCGATGCCTGCAAGAAACCGGGCGAGTGGCAGAAGTTCGTCATCGATTTCGACGCGCCGAAGTTCGAGGGCGACAAGAAGGTGGCCAACGGCAAGTTCGTGAAGGTGACGTTCAACGACAAGGTGATTCACGAGAACGTGGAACTGACGAAGGGGGTGACGCCGGGCGGCTTGACGGGCAAGGAAGCCGCCACCGGGCCGCTGATGTTCCAGGGCGACCATGGCGCGGTCGCGTTCCGGAACATCAAGATCACGCCGAAGAAATAACGATTCCTACCGAGCCGCAACCGTCAGTCAGGGAGCGTCTGAAGAATAACCGCTCCCTTACGGTCGCGGCTCGGACCGACGGGTTTCCCGCAACCGCTTGGCCTCCGCGTAATCCTTGGCAGCCTTCTCTTTTTCTCCCTTCGCCTTCCACATCTCCCCACGGTTGTAGAATGCGTCTGCATCTTTGCGGTTGAGCCGGATCGCTTCGTCGAAGTCCTTGATGGCCTTATCAATCTCGCCCTTCCCAGCCCATGCAGACCCACGGTTGTTGAATGCAATTGCGTATTTTGGGTTGATCCGGATTGATTGATCGAAGTCTTTGATCGCCTTGTCGAACTCGCCCAGCTTGTCCCACACGACCCCGCGGTTGTAGTAAGCGCGAGCGTAGTTGGGGTCGAG
>DATNBQ010000028.1:0-7638 GCA_035571955.1 Urbifossiella sp.
ATTTCCTCACGAAACGGGGCGCCCCCAGGGGCTCGAAGCTGCAGTACGAAGTGCGCCGCAAGAAGATCGAAGAGCCGTTCGGAAAGTACGAAGGGCTGGCAATTTACCTGAACGGGACCGACTTGCCGAAGAAGGTGTACAAAGAATGCGACGTGAATGAACTGTATGCCGATCTCAACCGATTGTTGGGGAAGCGCGGCTCGATCCAAGGGCACTGGGTCGGCCCAACCGAGACCGCGCTGTACTTGTACGGCCGTTCCACAGAGGAAATGAAGTCTCTCATCGCCGATCACATGGCGGAGTATCCGCTTTGTCGGCGCGCACGCGTGGTCGAGCTCATCTGACTGTCGCGCGCACTTCCGACCAGTCGAACGGCTTGACCCACGGCGGCGTCTCGAGCCCCATGCCGCCCGCGTGGAACACCGCCGCCAGCTCCTCCGAAAGCATCACTTCAGCCACCGATCGGCCCAACGACGGCGAAGTCGCCTTGAGAAGGTAGGGAACCTCGCCCGGCAACCGTTCCCACTCCGGTTCCGAAAAGAAGCGATGGGTGACGGCCCCGGAATACTGCACCTGAAACGGCTTACTCGGTTCCGTGACCGGCGCCGGGGTCGGCTCCCCCGGTTCATCAATGCCTTCGTAGCCGAACTCGGCGAACAGCTCGCGGAAGCCATGTCGAAGGAACGCATCGCGGTGGCGGCTGCCGAAATAGCGCTTCCACTTATCCTGCCCACCGCGGTTAAAGTGCCCCGGCGCTGTGCCGGGCAATAAGTCTCGAAACAGATGCTGGTCGTACAGGCGATCGGCATCGTCCCTGGCGAACGGAACGCCGATCGCCCCCGCCATTCGTTCCAGCACACCGGGATCGCGCGCGATCAAATCCTCATACCGGATCACCAGCGCGCGATCGCGGTGAGCCCGCAAGCGGCGCAGCCATATCGCCAGCCCTTCGGCGTGATGATCGAGCCACTCCGGATCGTTAATGATTTCATCCGGCGGGCGGTTGCACTTGGAAGCCAGCGCGAGGATCGTTTCGAACGGATGGCGGACGATCGCGATGAGCGGGATGTGCAACCGGCTAAACTCGGCCACCACCTCATCCGATAGCGTGGAATGCGTCCAGTAGAAGTACTGAGCGAAGTGGCGATTGCTGGGGATGTTGAGCACCGCGGCCATGTCGCCGGCCTCGGTCGTCAGCGTCACGAACATGGTGGGGTATTCTTCGGGCGTGCAATCAATCTTGGCGATGGCGATGCGTTCGGACAGCCGCGTGCGAATGAGGTTGAAGCAGGTCGCGAATAGATGTTCGACGAAGTTCGCCATCCAGGAGACATTGGGGTGAATGTCGGCGGGAGCGGCCTGGAGGAGTGTGCCGGCGAGCGCTTGCGCGAGGACGTTGCCGCAACCGCGGAAGCCGAAGAAGGCGACGCGGCCCGGGCATTTCGGCAACCGGGCCGCCGCGCCGAGCGACGCCGGATGCCACAGGGGTAGGCTGGGGCCGCATTCTCGGCGGAGTTCCGCCGCGGCGTTCAGAAAGGGATCGTCGTCCGGCGTTCGACCGATCTCGCTGCCGATGCATGCCGCGAACAACGGCACGTTCACCGTCCCCCACTTGGCCGCTCGGAAGAAGGCTTCGCGCGACCAAAGTGGAATCCGCCGATTCTCCACGCCGCAGCGGATGTTGAAGGCAGACCATCCTTGGGTGTGCGCTTCCCGACGGTCGTCCGGCTCATCGTCGACTACGAACTCGACCTGGACGCCAAGCCGCGAACAGAGTTCCAGAAGGTTGAGCGTGTGGCCGGAAACACCGTAAACGCCGATCGCTTCCGGCAATCGCGGCGACATGACCTCCCTCCCTGGATAATGGCATTTTTCTATTTCTTGCGGTTCTGCTTGGCGGTCTTCCAGCGCAGGAACGCCTGCATGAACTCGTCCAGTTTGCCGTCGAGCACCTGCATGACGGCCGGCGTCTTCACTTCAATGCCGTCGCGCTCGTCGCGGACCAGGGTGTAAGGCTGCAGCACGTAACTGCGAATCTGCGAGCCGAAGGCGATTTCACCCTTGGAATCGTAGCGCTGGGCCACGTCGCCGAGCCGCTTGTTCTCCTCGATCGCATACAGGCGCGATTTCAGCATCTTCAAGCAGTTGTCGAAGTTCTTGTGCTGGCTGCGTTCGGTGCGGCTCTCGGCGCGAACCCCGGATTTGTGGACCAGGCGCACGCCCGATTGCGTTTTATTCTGGTGCTGGCCGCCGGGACCGCCCGCCGAGAACGTCTGCTTGATGTAGTCGTCGTCCTTGATTTCGATCTCGATGGTCTCGTCGAGTTCGGGCACCACGTCGATGGCGGCGAAGGAAGTTTGCCGGGTGTCGCCGGAACCGAACGGACTGATGCGGACCAGGCGATGCACGCCGATCTCACTTTGCAGGTAGCCGTAGGCGTACGGCCCGACCACCCGAAACGTCACGCTCTGAATGCCGGCTTCGAGGTTCGGTTCGAGATCCTGCTCCTCGACGGCGAAGCCATGATTCTGCGCCCAGCGGCCGTACATGCGGTAGAGCATCTCGGCAAAGTCGCAGGCGTCCGTTCCGCCGGCGCCGGGCTTAATCGAAACGATCGCGTTGGCGGAATCCTGCTTGCCGCCCATCATCGCTTGCAGTTCAAAGGCTTCATATTGCCCCTCGGCCTTGGCGAGGGCCGGTTCCAGTTCCGCCTCGAAGTCGGCGTCCTCCTCGGCGAGTTCGGCCATGGCCGTCAAATCCACGGCCGCCCGCGACAGTTCCTCGTACGGCTTGACGAGCGCGTTTGCGACTTTCAATTGCTGAATGACGCCGCGGGCCGCTTCCTGGTTGGTCCAGAACCCCGGCTCCGATTGCTTGGCCTCGAGTTGATCGCGGGCCGCGACTTTTCCCGGGATGTCAAAGAGAGTCCCGTAGCTGGGCCAACCGGGAGCAGAGGTCGTCGGTGCGGCGACGCAGATCGGGGTTCATCGCGGAATCCTTGAAATAAAGGGCCACTTCCTTGGAGGGTAACATAGCGAAATCGGTTCGCAGGCTAAAGTCCAGTCCCCCGAAGGCGTGCTCGCCCTTCGACGAAGAGCCGCACACGGCGCATCCGGCGGGCGGGGCAATGTCGGTTTTGGCGGCGCCGGCCTCGAAATCGCCCCGCACGGAATCCGCCGCACTCCGCCCGAGAAGTGCCGCGATTGCCAGCTAGTGCCTTGCCCGTTCACCCGCGCCGCGCGATATGATTCAGTCAACGGAGACAATCCTACAAGCTGGGAAGCTGCGATGTTCCGCCCGATTACTCCCGCGGATACGATTCCGCTGGTCGAACTGACGGCCCGGACCGGGGTATTTAAGCCGTTGGAATTAGCCGCGCTGCGCGAGGTGTTCGACGACTATTACACGGAGAATCGGGCCCTCGGTCATCGGTCGTTCCTCTGGGTGGAACGGGAGCGGCCGCGCGGCTACGTTTACTTCGCTCCCATTCCTATGACCGAGGGAACCTGGTCCCTATACTGGATCGCGGTGGAACCGGAACAGCAGGGCCGCGGCCTGGGCCGGAAGCTCCTGGAGTTCGTGGAAGTGGAGGCGCGCGAACGGCGCGGGCGATTGCTTTTGATCGATACGTCCACCTTGCCGCGCTACGAAGCGACGCGCCAGTTCTACGTACGCAACGGCTACTCGGCCGCCGCCCATATCCCCGATTACTACGCCGAAGACGACGGACTCATCATTTTCAGCAAGCGGTTGTAGGGCATGTCGCTTTCCCCCAATGCCATTCGGGAACTCATTCACGAGGTGGTGCTCGCGCCGGGGTTTCGCCGCGGTTCGTTCGCCGGTGCGATCCGTGGAACGACCGGAGCGCCATGGGTGCGCGTCGGTTTGCGAACGATCTCGCTTCGCGGCCATGAGCACATCCAATTCACTTATTCGGACGGCAAAAAGGAAATCGCCCGGAACTTCCCGCGCGGCGACGCCGAAGCGCCATTGAACGAACTAATCGGCATCGGCTTCTCCGGCATCCACCTGGAATCCGCCGACGAAGCCATCGACATTCGCGCGTCCAAAAAAGGGAAAGTGTTCGTCGGCCGCAAGCCACTCCGCAACGCCCCGGTCGCTGAGTCGCACGATCGGGTCAAGGATCTGCCGCTACCGGAAGGGCGGGCCAGTTGGCTCCTGGAAGCCTTGGGCATCGCGACGGCGGACGGCCGAGTGCGGCCGACCATGCGGGCCAAGTTCACCCAGATCAACGAGTTCCTCAAGCACTTGACGCACGTCCTTGGCGATGCCGGGCTTCGCGAACTGGGGCGGCCGCTCGAAATCCTCGATTGCGGCTGCGGTTCCAGCTATCTCACGCTTGCTGCCCACCATTATCTCAACGACGTGCTCGCCATTCCCGCCCGCATTATTGGCGTCGATGTCAATGAAGAATTGATCCGCAAGAGCGTGATCCGCGCGGAGAAGGTGGGAGCGGCCGAGGTGAATTTCGCCTGCGACCCGATTGCCGCCGTCGCCGCCAAGCCGGACATCGTGTTCGCCCTGCACGCCTGCGATACCGCCACGGACGACGCCATCGCCTTGACGGTGCGGAGTAGGGCCAAGTTGCTCCTCAGCGTGCCGTGCTGCCACCACCATTTGAACGACGCAATCCGGGTGGACGGGCCGGCCGAACCTTTGCGCCCGCTGTTGCGACATGGTATCTTGCGGCAGCGCCAGGCCGACCTCGTGACGGATGCATTTCGCGCTCTGATCCTGCGCATTTCGGGCTATCGCACGGACGTGGTGGAGTTCGTGAGTCCGGAGCACACGGCGCGAAACCTGATGATCCGCGCCGTCGTCGGCCTGCCGCCGGGCGACCTGGCATTCCTCAAGGAGTACCGGGAAATGAAGCAGTTCTGGGGCGTGGCGCCGTACCTCGAAAGCTTGCTCGATTTGCGGTCCTAAGTTTCCTTCCAGCTTGCGGCTTCCTCGCCGTCGAGGCGAAGCGTCAGGCATTTGGCGCTGCCGCCGGCCTTCAAAAACTCGTCCAGTTCCACCGCGATCGACCGGAACCCGGCCGCCGTGAGATCCGCCGCCAGCTGCGGGCAACCGCTGTTGTGGACCACCGTAGTGCCGACCACCACGGCGTTGCAGCCGAAGCGAAACGCCTCCTCATCCTTCACGGGAATCAGCCGCGGCACGTAGTTGGCCAGCACCTTGCGGCCGTAGTCGTCGAAGGCATCGGGGTAGTAAAGGGCCAGCCCCGGCGCGAGTGGGCAGAAGCAGGTATCGAGGTGGTAGAAGCGCGGGTTCACGAGTTCGAGCGGCAAGACGCGGACGCCGAGGGCGGCGCCGACCCACTGATGAGCACTGGCATCGGAGCGCGTTCGGTAGCCGGCGAAGAGCGAATCGCCGCAGAACAGGGCGTCGCCGGCCCCTTCGTGAAACAGCCCCTCCGGCAGGTGTTCCACGACGAACCGGTGATCCTTAAACCAGGCGTCGAAGAATGGCGATTCCCGCGCCCGCACCTCGTGCTTGAACCGGCTGCTCAAGAACCGATTGCGAAAAACGAGCCCGGCATTCGCCGTGAACACCAAATCTGGCAAGTGCGGCTGCGGGGCCATTGTCTGCACGTCCACGCCGAGCGAAACCAAAGTGTCGTGCAGTTCTTGCCACTGCCGGAACGCGAGGGCCCGCACCGCCCCGAGCGAACGATTCATCCAGGGGTTGATCTCGTATTCGATGCCGTAATGGTCTGGCGGGCACATGAGAATGCGAGGTGCGGTCATGATGGATGCCTTTTTGCGTAGCCGCGACCCAGCGGGGAGCGCGGGTAGTTTGTCTCATTTTACGCGGTTGCCAGTGTTGCCGCGCCCGCTACAATACACCTTCCATCGGGAAATCGGTTCGTCCACGAGGGCAGGCGTCATGGCGCATAAAAAGGGACAGGGCTCGGTCAAGAACGGCCGCGACTCGCTGCCGAAGCGGCGCGGCATCAAGCTCTACGCCGGGGAAACCGTCGGCGTCGGCGGCATCATCGTCGTCCAGTGCGGCACCAAGTACGCCCCCGGCCGCTACGTTCGCCGCGCCAAGAACGACCACCTTTTCGCCATCGCCGACGGCAAAGTCTACTTCGACCAGGGCGGCAAGCGCGTCAACGTGCAGCCGGCCGATGCCGCCAACGTCAACGTCTGATACTCGCCTGAGCCGCGAGGGCGCGAATGCTCCGCGAAGAACAGATCGACCTGCGCCGGCAGCGGGCGAAAGCCGGCAAGTTCACCATTGAAAACTTCGGCAAGAACCGCGTCTATTCCGAGTTCCGCGTCGCCAACCCTGAAACCCAGGGACAATACGAAGTCCACATCCGCGGCTTCGATGTCGGCGACAATACCTGCACTTGCCCCGATTTCAAAGCCAATACCCTCGGCACCTGCAAGCACATCGAGGCGGTGCTGGAGACGCTCAAGGACGAACTGCCGCCGCACCTTCAGAAGAAAAAGGCCATCATCAGCCGGCCGGAAGTCTTCCTGCACTACGGCGAACAGTTGCAACTCGGCATCCACCTTCCCGCTCGCCACTCGGACAAACTCGCGAAGCTGAACCTCACTTACTTCGACGAAAAAGGCCTCTGGACCGGCCGCGGCAAATACGCGGAGCTCGTGGTGGACATCGATGCCGTGCCCGAGGAGGTCACGGTCCTGTCGGATGCGCTCGATTTCATCGACCACGAGGTCGAGCGCTCGGAGATGCTGGCCCGCGAGCAAGAGTGGCTGGACCAGCTGGCGAACGGCTCGTTCGCGGCGAATCTGCTCAGTGTGCCGCTCTACGATTACCAGGTCCGCGGGGCGCTCTTTCTGGCCTGCCGCGGCCGCGCCATCCTTGGCGACGACATGGGTCTCGGCAAAACCGTGCAAACACTCGCCGCCGTCGAACTGCTCGCCCGCGAACGCAACCTGAAGAAAGCCCTCGTCATCGCCCCCGCCTCCGTGAAGTACCAGTGGGAAACCGAGATTCGCAAGTTCACCGCGCGGCCCGTCCAGGTCATCGAAGGAGGCAAGGAAACGCGCCAGGAACAGTACGCCGAGGCAACCTTCTTCCGCCTCGTCAACTACGAACAGGTCGTCCGCGATCGCGACGCGATCAACGCCTGGCACCCCGATGTCGTGATCCTCGATGAGGCCCAGCGCATCAAGAACTGGGAATCGAAAACTTCGCGCGAAGTGAAGAAATTGAAGAGCCGCTACGCGATGGTGCTGACCGGCACGCCGCTGGAGAACAAACTCGAGGAACTTTACAGCATCGTGCAATTCGTGGATGAACGCCGCTTCGGCCCGGCGTTTCAGTTCTTGCACGAACACCGCGTGCTGGACGAAGCGGGGAACCTCACGGGTTACCGCAATCTCGAAGCGATCCGCGAAAAGCTGGCGCCGATCTTCCTCCGCCGCACCCGCGCTGAAGTGCTCGGGCAGCTTCCCGAACGCACCGATAGCACCATTTTCGTGGAACTCGCGGACGGCCAGCGCCGCCCTTACGAGGAACAGCGAACGGCTCTTGCCCGCCTCTTGCAAAACAATTACCTCACGGACCTGGACCGCAAGCGGGTGCTCGCCTGCCTCATCAACATGCGGATGATCTGCGACAGCCTGTTCCTGTTCG
>DATNBQ010000029.1:0-8645 GCA_035571955.1 Urbifossiella sp.
CAAGGTTGCCGGTTACCGCGCTCAGGCCGCCGTTCGTGGTCCGCTTCTGGATGCCGAAATGACGCTGATCGTTTCGGAGAGTTAGACTAATCTCGTTCCAATAGGGATTGATGCCGGTCCGCTTACACGCCCTCGCGTGACGCTCGCTGAACGTGCGGCTATGCATGGACAGGCACCATGCCTGCAAAGACAAACACTCATCCTCCGCATCGCGGCGCACGGCCCGCTCGTCGCGGCCCTGCGGCACTTCGGCCGGAACGTGCGAGTTCGCATCATCGCGGGTGAACCGGGGAATCCCGGCCGGGCCGTCAAAGTCATCGAGGCCATCGCGGGCCATTTCAATTTCCATCGTCAGCCGGTTGAATTCGTCGTTCGCCCTGTCCCACGCTTTTCGCTCTTCGGTGGTGAAGTCTCGTTTCTCAGCGCTGACCTTATCGGCCAATTGGCGGATCGTTTCGGCGGGCGCTCGTCGCGCGAGTTGCAATTCGCGGGTACTGTTTTTCGGCATCTTTGCTTTTCACCTGGATGGGTTGGATTGGACGTGTTCGACGAATTGATTCTTCGAGATCGGCGATTCGTGGAACTGCATGCCTCCGGCGGCCAGAAAGTGGGCCACCGCTCCGCGTTGCTCGCCGCCGTGAATTGTTTCGTACGATACAACCGAGTTTCGTGCGCATGCGCACAATACTTCCCGCTGGCGCTCATAATTCACGATAATTTGCGCACTATTTACATCGCCTTTCAGAATACAAGAACAGCCGGAAAATGCATAAAACAAGGTGAAAATGGCCTATTTTTGCTGTTTTTTAGTCGAATTGCCAACGAGGTTGTCGTGGGTTCAAGTCCCATCACCCGCTCTTAATTGAAGGCCCCTTCTCCGCAAGCTTCCCAGCTTCAGTCGGGATTGCATTTAGCGGGCGCATCGCTATGACCCTTGCATTCCTAAGCAAGGGGCGGCTCCATGCGCCGATTCACTTTCCTGCTTCTGCTCGGCTCGATGGTCGCGATGGCGGGGTGTACTTCGCCCGCCCGGTTCGTCGATCGCACCGATAGCGGCGGCATCGTCGCCGTTCCCGACTATTCCCATCGCGAACAGGCCATCGCGCTGATCCACCGCGAAGTCGGCCCGAATTATCACATCACGGACGAGAAGGAAGTCGTTGTCGGATCGGATACGAAGACGACCGTCGTCGCCGGCTCAGGTTCGCTGCTGACGCGGTTCGAATCGTGGTTCACCGGCACGAAGCAGGTGGCCAAGAGCGAAACGAAGACGGATCCGGAAAAGGAGTTCCGCATCACGTATATTAAGACCACGCCGTTGCCAGCCAATTTGTCCTCGCCTCCCACCGCTGTGCCCGCGAAGCCATGACCCAGCCGTCGGCTCCCGAGTTTCGCCGCGATCCGGTCAGCGGTTGGTGGGTGATCGTGGCCCCAGAGCGATCCCTGCGGCCGCTATCGTTGGAAGGCTCGTCGCCCCGGCACCGGGCCGAAACGGATCGCGAAACGTGCCCGTTTTGCCAAGGGCGAGAAGCGTCCACGCCCGGCGAAACATTCGCCATTCGCGAAGCCGGCATAGCGCCGAACGCGCCCGGCTGGCAACTCCGCGTCGTTCCCAACATGTTCCCGGCGGTTCGCCCAGCGGCCGCGAACGCTTCCGGCGAAGGCCTGTTCCAGGCCCTTTCCGCAACCGGGCGGCATGAAGTCGTCATCGAAGCGGCCGAGCACATCGTTAACCCGGTACTCCTGTCGGACGACCAGTTCCGCGACATCTTCATTGCTTACCGTGAGCGGTTGCTCGCCCATGCGGCCGATCCCGCCTTGCAATCTGTGTCGATCTTCAAGAATGTCGGCGCCGAAGCGGGCGCTTCGTTGGGCCACTGTCATTCGCAGATCATCGCCTTGCCGCTCGTCCCGGAGCAGATCGGGCGGGAACTCCGCGGTTCGTCGAATTACCTGCACGGCACCGGTCGCTGCGTCTTTTGCGATCTGGTGAAAGCGGAACTGGCGGCGGGTGTGCGGGTGGTTGCCGAGACACCCGGGTTCGCGGCGATCGCGGCCTATGCCGGCCGCTTCAACCACGAGACGTGGGTGTTGCCGAAGCAACATGCAAGCCGGTTTGAAACGTTAAGCGATTCGCAGGCCGCTGAATTGGCCGAGTTGATGAAGCGATTGCTGCGTGCCTTTGACCGCGTGCTCGGGGAGCCGGCCTACAACTGGTACTTGCACGCGGCGCCGCTCCGATCGGCCGAGATGCCGCATTATCACTGGCATCTGGAACTAATCCCGCGGACGGCTCGCCCGGCGGGTTTCGAATGGGGTTCGGGGTGTTTCCTGACGTCGGTATCGGCCGAGACGGCCGCGGCGCAGCTATCGGCGCATTGTTGAGAATCACTGCCAGCCGCGGCGGCGGAAGAGCCAGGCCGCGGAGAAGAGCCACGCGGTCGCCAGGCCGATCGCGCCGATCAGGTGTAGCCAGTGGGACGACTGTACGCCGTCGGATAGCGCGGCGTGAAGGATGCGCGGGCCGTGGTATTCCAATGCGAGATAGGGAATGAACGGGATGCCGTTCGTGGAGCAGATGAGCAGCACCATCGACACCGAGAGCAAGTAGCACATGGCGCCGAGGAAGGCGGCCCGTTGCGTTTTGGCGAGGGTCGCCACGGTCATGCCGATTCCGAGGAAGCCACCAGCCACCGCGGCCAGCGATAGCCAAAAGAACAAACTCGATAGCACGGCCGGCCGATAGATGCCCGCCAGGGCCGCCGCCAAGCCCATTCCCAACAGCGGATAGAAGAGAAACTTGGCGGCGAGGATTTCGAGCGGCGACGCCGGGGAGAGAGCCTGCGCCAGGAGTACGCCGCGCTCGCGCTCCTCGCAATTCAATGTCGGCAGCAAGTAAACGCAAGCGAAATAGAGCGCGAACACGACCATGCCAGTCGCGATGGCGGCACGGAAATCGAGCACCTTGCCGCCGAGCCCCTTGCGGTTGATCTCCAGTTTCGGAATGGGGAACGCCTCGGTGCCGGCGGCCGCCTGAACGCGGCGCGTGAAGTCGTCGTGCGCTTCGAGGATCGTCCAGTCGGTGCCTGGATCGAAGGTGGGTTCCGGGCCGAGTTTGCCGGGGCCGAGCTTCTTCTCGGCCGCGCTGTGCATGGCCCGCCGCGATTCCCGCCAGAACCACGCTTCATACGGCGCAAGCGCCGTCGGGTCATCTTTTGGATGCCAGATGTAAACGTGAATGGTCGCCGGCTTGCCGGCTTCGAGCACCTGGCGAAGCTTGATCGCCCCCGTGCCGACGGGATATTCGATGAGGCCATTGAGGGCGTCGGCGTTGCCGATCTCGCGGAACTGGATCTGTTCCTTGAGTTCGCGCGGCACGTTCTCCCGCAGGTGCTTGACGAGCGGCGAGGCGCGATCGAAATCGACGAAGCAATGGTGGACGCCGCCGACCATGCCGGTGCCGGCGGCGGCTTCTTCTGGCGCGAATACGGAGAGCAAGACGGCGGCGGCGACGAGCAGCAGCGCGAGGGCGATGCCGCCGCGATTGGCGAGATGCCGCGCGAATTCCTTGTGCACCAGGGCTTTCAGAATATACAAGCGCATAGGTATTGTTGCGCGCTCCGCTCCGCGTCGCGGCTAATCGAACGTTTGGCCCGTTAACTTCAAAAACGTCGCGTGGAAATCGAACTCGCGGGTGCGCACGCTGGCCGCCGCTCCGGATTCGATGAGCGACGCTAGTTGCCGCCGCTCCGGCTCCCGATCCAGATCGAACACCAACCGTTCGCCATCCATGCGAATAGCATCCACCTTGCGCTCCGTATGCTCTTGTTTGAGCGCCAGCGGCGAATCGAGCGCCACCAACTTCCCGCGGCAGACGATGCCGACCCGGTCGCAAATCTTCTCGACTTCGTCCATATCGTGCGTGGTCATGATGATCGTGGCCCCGCACTTGACGCGTTCGCGCAAGATTCGGTGCACGACCTCGGCCGAATGGATGTCGAGGTTGGCCGTCGGTTCGTCGAGGTAAAGGATCGGCGGTTCGTGGAGAAGAGCGCGAGCGAGAAGGAGTTTCTTTCTCATGCCAAGTGAGTAGCCGCGGACGGGAAGGTCGGCGGCTTCTTCTAACTCGACCAATTCGAGCACGTCCTGGGCGCGGCGGCGCGGCACGCCGTACAACTGCCCGAAGAACTCCAGGTTCTTGCGGCCGGTGAATTCCTCGAAGTGATTCTCGCGGTCGGGGACGTAGCCGAACCGCGGCTTGATCTCGGCCCAGTCGCGAACGACATCGTAGCCGGCAATGGTCACGGTGCCGGCGCTCGGTCGGCGCTGGCCGATGAGGACGCGGATGGTGGTCGATTTGCCGGCGCCGTTGGGGCCGAGGAGGCCGAAGAGTTCGCCACTATGGATTTGGAGATCGAGGCCATCGACGGCAGCGAAGCTTCCGTAGAGGACGCGCAACCCCGCCAGGCGGATCATGGTCTCGGAAATGGGAGTTCCCACGAAGCCCCGGCGCGCGGAAAAGCACGGGCGGCAGTGCCCGTGGGAATTATAGAACAGGAAAGCCCACCCGTCGCAACGGGTGGGCTTGCGAGGATCAGTCGCCGGACTTGGGAAGGGTCTTCTTGGCGGACTTGCCGTTGACCGGAGCCATGATCTCGTCCACCGATTCGCTCGGGGCCGCGACGCTCGGCGCCGGCGTATCCTGCAGCATCGCCAGTTCCCGCCGCTGGATGTCCAGTCGCTTGGTCACCTTGGCGATCGATTCCTTGATCTGGGCCACGCGGGTGTCGTCCGTCTGGTACTTGCTCTCCATCTGCTGGAGCTTCAGCGCCTGCACCTGGGCCTCGAGGGCGTCGATGGCCGAATCGAGATCGGTCTTGAGGCGGTTCATCTCGAGCCGTTGCTTCTCGAGTTTGTCGACGATCCGTTGTTGGGTTTCCTGCTTCAAACGAATGTGGGAGAGTTCCTTCTCGATGTCGGTGTAATCGCGGACGGTTTCCTTGAGGCGGGCCTTGCCGACAGAGAGAGAGAAGTTCTGTTCGCCGAAGGAAACGCGGACGTTCGATTCGCCGGACTTGGCGCGCTGCTCGGCGTCGCGAACCGCCGTCTCGCGGCTATGCAGCACCTCGCTGACCTGGCTCTTCTTGTTTTCCAGGGCCTTCTCGCGATTGCCGAGGTCGCCCTGATCCGATTGCAGACGGGCCAGTTGTTTGACGATCTTGATGGTGTCTTCATCGAGCATTTTGACTTCACCGCGGAGTCGGGCGATCTCGGTTTCCGGCGGCACCGAGTCCTCGGCAGCCTCGCGCCACGATTGCACCTCGGCCTTCATATAGGAGGCCCACTTCGTTCCGCGAATCGCGACGACCGCCAGGCCGCCGACCACGGCCACTACCAGCAACTTCTTGATCATGTCCGATCTCCGTTGGAAGTCGGCCTGGCACCTTTGAATAGGCCGATAAGAGCTATTCGAAGGCGGTCGGCGGAGATTTTTTGGTTTTTTCGGCCTGGGCCAAAGGAAATGCCACAGGATGCCAAGAATGCCACATTGCCAACACACCGATTTGGCATTCTGTGGCACTGCACAGTTTTTAATCTTACTTGCCTAATTAATGAGCATATAGGCGCATCGCGGATGGCTCGAACCGCTGAGATACCAATGCGCAATAGTCGATGCAGAAACGTCTTAGGCATTAATTCGAGGTTTTTGTTCGCGACCTTCGCCGTTGGTACGCCGCATGCAAATTCATGGTCAGGCGAAAGCCAATTCCGGCCTGCTAACCAAGGGAGAGGTGGTTAGCGGGTCGGTTTTTTTTCGTTATACTGCCCACATGAACCACCCCGACTTGGCCGGCTTCCCCGTCGTCGTCGAGCAAGACATTGCCTGGGGCGAGATGGACCCCTACCAGCACGTCAACAACGTCGCCTACTTCCGCTATTTCGAAAACGCCCGAATTCTATGGCTCGATCGCATCGGCTGGATGAAACTGCGCGACGAAGAAGGGCTGGGACCGATCATTGCCAGCACGAGCGCCCGCTATCGCCGACCGCTGAGCTATCCGGATCGAATTGCGATCGGCGTTCGGGCCTTGGCCGTTCAGCAAGACCGCGTCACCATCGAATATCGGATCGTCAGCGGCAAGTTGAACGCGCTGGCGGCCGACGGCGAGGCCGTTGTTGTGAGCTACGACTACAGGGCAGGTCAGAAGTGCCCGATCCCGGAGAGCGTTCGTCAGGCAATTGAAGAGCTGGAACGAACCGCACACGGCGGAGGTTGACGATGCATTACCGTAGGGCCAAGCACGTTGCCGTCGCGAAGGCGCGGCAATGGGCCATCGACAGCAGAAAGCGGCCGGCGCCGCGCTCCACCATCAACTCGTCGGTCGCCCCCGCGACGCCCACAACGGGTGCCTGGCCTTTTTCGCAAGCGATCTCGATTTCCGTCCAGTTCAGACCGCGGTGCCACTTTGCGCCGAGGCTGCGGAGCACCGCTTCCTTTGCCGCCCAGATTGCCGTGTAATGCTCGTTGACGTGAGTCCGCCCATTGCAGAACTGAATCTCGCCATCGGTATAAACCTGGGCGAGAAAGGTTTCGCCGTGGCGATCGATGAGCTTCGCCACGCGCGTGCATTCGACGATCTGCGTGCCAAGGCCGACGATCTCCATAACTTTCTCGCCGTCGCGACCTGCATTCCTGGTGTCACAGGCATTCTTGCCTGTGCGAGTTACGCAGCACAGGCAAGAATGCCTGTGCCACCAGCAACCCATTCACCCGCCGGGAACAAGCAGCCGCCAGATGGGGCTTTTGCTCGCCAAACCGAGGAAAACGAAACACATCTCATCGGTGGTTTGCTCCCCGAAGCGGACGTTCTTCGGCGGGCTCGTCGGGTTGTTCGGATTCGCCGCCGAGTTATCGAACGTCGCCCGCACGCTTAAGATCGTACCCTTCGGAAGCTTCAAAGGCTCCTTCAATTCGTACTGTTCTTGCCAGTTGTAATCCCACTCCGGAATGCGGATGAGCACGCGTTCCTTCTCGCCCGGCAATGTCGCCCGCAATTCGATCTCCTTGCCGAGCAAGTGCATGTGCGGGATCAGCCGGTATACGGTCACCTCGTCGAGCAGTTTCCAGTTCGATTCGACCTTGAAGGCCTTATCGCCCGCGGGAATGGAGCGGAACAATCCGGTCGCGCCCATAGAGCGATATCTTTGCTGGATCGGCCCCTTGGCGAAGTAGATGCCGATCTTGGTGCGGTCCTTTTCTTCCTTGCCGGTGCGGTGGAAGTGGATCTGCACGCAAATGTCCGCTCCTTTGGGGAGCGTCTGGCCGATCCCTTCGGGGAGCCGTTTGGGCAAGAGGCCGGGTGCCCAGCCGCCGAGCATGCTGCCGGGGCTCGGCAAAAAGCCCCATCCCATCGAAACCGTGTAGCCGGGGCCGCGATCGGAGTCCGTGGCCTTGGCCTTCTTGTGGAAATCGGCCTGCAGCCGCCGCGCCGTGCCGCCCGTGTCGATCATCTGCAACGTGTGGTGCACGACGCGGGCGTTCCCCGGCTTCACTTCCATCGCCGTGATGTACCTGTCTTCGGGTAAGTTGGTGGGAAAGACCAGCACCCGGAACAAGTCCTTGCCGTTCGGTCCGACGATCACTTCCTCGGACGATTCGAGGATCAAGTCGGGTTCGCCGAGCGCCCATCCCTCGACGAACTTCGGCGGCGGCGGGGCGTCCTTCGGGTCGCCGGCCGGCGTCCCTTGCTCGACCCACTTGGCCAGCACCGCGACGGCGTCTGGCGGCACTTCGCGGCTGCCGCGCAGCAGGTCGTTCTTCTCCGCCTTCCACGGCGGCATCTTCTTGGCTTGCACTTCCTCCAGGCATGCCTCCGCCCACTTCGACGCTTGCTTGTAATTCGTGAGCGAGAACGGCCCAACTTGGCCCGGCCGATGGCAACTCTGGCAGTGCGCCTGCAGCACCGGTAGCACGTCCTTGTAGAACGAGACTGTCGAGTTGGCCGCGGGAAGTGCTTTGGCTGGCTCGCCGATGGGGCAGCCGAACGCCTTGGTCTCGGCGACCGCGACCGCCTTGCCGGCGAGCAACTCGTCCACGGCGATCAGCAAATCCTGACGCTGCACGATGGGCCGCGCCTTGAGGCGGCCCGAGTAGCCGTCGTCGATGCGGCCGCGATAGCGGACGGCAAACTTATCATCGAGGACAAACGCTTCAGGCGTGGCCTTGGCGCCGAGGGCCGCCACCGCGGCGTGGTTCGGATCGCGGAGTAACGGGAACGAAAGCTTGTATTGCTTGGCGTGGGCGGCAAGTTGGGCCGCGGTCGTTTCAGGATCGGGATAGACCCCGACCACCGCGACGCCTTTGTCGGCGTGCTTCTTCGCCAGCTCGGCAAGGGCCGGCAAGTAGCCGTTGGACATCGGGCATTCGGTCGCGAGAAAAACGATCACCGTGGCCTTGGCCTTCTGTTCGTGCAACTTCCAGGCCTTGCCGGAGGAATCCGCGAGAGTGAAATCGGCGATGGGCTTCCCGTGGATCGATCCGTTAAGACCAGTCAGAAGTAGAGCGGCGATGAGAAAGCGGTGAGCGGCCATCGCGATGTTCCTCGAAGTGGGCGCGGTGCCTATTGTACCCAAAACGAAGCGGT
>DATNBQ010000030.1:0-9175 GCA_035571955.1 Urbifossiella sp.
CGCCACGATCGAACTCTTGCGTGCTCGGCGAGAGTACCTCGATGATGGCCGTGGGGTTGAGCAGCACGTCCTTGCGATCGTCCTCCGCTTCGGGTTCGCCGCAAACGATGACGATATCGGGATAGCCGTAGGAACGGGCCCGCGCCGACTTCACTTTCATGTCGCTGACGAGAGCGCGACACGGTTTGCCCTTCAAGCAAGCGTAGAGCTCGCCGTGGAGATTATCGATGATGTAGTTGTGGGGAACCGAGGTGCCCGCCATGGCGAACATTTCGCCATCGTAGTATTCGCTTTTGAATCGTGCGGCCCGCTCGATGGCGAGGTAATCGGCTTCGGAGAGCTTCGTTTTGGGAATCGCGGACACGGGCGCTCTCCCCGACGGCCGTGGAGCTTGGTGGCACAGGCATTCCTGCCTGTGAAAGCGACGGGGCACAGGCAAGAATGCCCGTGCCGCCAAAGAATCGGCTTTACTTCCCTTCGCCGACGGCGACGGGTTCGGGAAGTTGCGGCGCCTCCTCGACGGCAGTCTTGGTCGCGTCGAAGGTCAACTTCTTCTCGCCTTCGCCCTCTCCCACGCGCACCGTGATGGTGTCGTGTCCGTGGAAGGTGCCGCGGAGCAGTTCCTCGGCGAGCATGTCCTCGAGGTGCTGCTCGATGGCCCGGCGCAGCGGCCGCGCCCCGAACTCCAGGCTCGAACCCTTCTCGATCAGGAAGTCCTTGGCCTCCTCCGTCACGACCAATTGCAGATCCTTGTCCTTGAGCCGCTTCTCGACTTTCGCCAGTTCCATATCCACGATCGCCTTCAGGTCGTTCTTGGTCAGCGAACGGAAGACGATGATGTCGTCGAGGCGGTTGAGGAATTCGGGGCGGAACTCCTTCTCCATCGCCCCCTTCAACTTCCGCTTCATGTCCTCATAGCTGGCCTCGCTATCGCGTTTAATCATGCGTTCGAGGCCGAATCCTTCCTTGGCGATGATTTCTCCGGCGCCGATGTTGGTGGTCATGATCAAAATGGCGTTCTTGAAGTCGATGGTGCGGCCGACGTTGTCCGTGAGTCGGCCCTCTTCCATGATCTGGAGCAGCATGTTCCAGACATCGGGGTGGGCCTTCTCGATTTCGTCGAGCAGCACGACGGAATACGGTTTGCGACGGATCTTCTCGGTGAGTTGTCCACCTTCTTCGTAGCCAATGTAGCCCGGCGGGGCGCCGACCAGGCGGCTGACGTTGTGCTTCTCCATGTACTCCGACATGTCGAGTTGCACGATGTTGTTCTCGTCGCCGAACATGAACTTGGCGACCTGTTTGGCGAGCAGCGTTTTGCCGACGCCGGTGGGGCCGGCGAAGATGAAACTGCCGATCGGCCGCTTCGGATCCTTCATGCCGGAGCGGCTCTTCCGCACCGCCTTGGCGATCGCCTTGATCGCCTCGTCCTGGCTGATAACGGTGCCGTGCAGTTCCGCTTCCATATTCAGGAGCCGGCGCGTTTCGTCCTCGCCCACCTTCTTGAGCGGCACGCCCGTCATCTTGGAAACCACCTCGGCGATCACTTCTTCATCCACCACGCCGTCGGTTTCCTTGGCCTTCTCGCGCCATTCCTTGGTGGTCGCTTCCTTGCGCTTGCGCAGTTTCTCGGCCTGGTCGCGGAGGTGCGCGGCCTTCTCGAAATCCTGCTCCATCACGGCGGATTCTTTTTCCTGGTTCAGCTTCTCGATTTGTTCGTCGAGTTCCTTCAAATCGGGCGGCCGGGTCATGGCCTTGAGACGCACGCGGGCCCCGGCCTCGTCGATCACGTCGATGGCCTTATCCGGCAGGCAGTGTCCGGAGATGTAGCGCTCCGACAATTCCACGGCGGACTTGAGGGCCGCATCGGTGATCTGCACGCGGTGGTGGGCTTCGTAGCGGTCGCGGAGTCCCTTCAGGATTTCGACCGTTTCGGCCATGCTCGGCGGGTTGACGATGATCGCCTGGAAGCGGCGCGCTAGGGCGGCATCCTTCTCGATGTACTTGCGATATTCGTCAAGGGTGGTGGCGCCGATGCACTGGATTTCGCCGCGAGCCAGAGCGGGCTTGAGTACGTTGCTAGCGTCTATTGCGCCTTCGGCCCCGCCGGCCCCGACCAACGTGTGCAGCTCGTCGATGAACAACATGGTGTTCTTGGCGCGGCGAACCTCGTTCATCACGGCTTTGATGCGCTCTTCGAACTGGCCGCGGTACTTGGTGCCGGCGACCATCATGGCCAGATCGAGCACGACAATCCGCTTGTCGCGGAGCAGTTCGGGGACGTTCTGATCGACGACGAGCTGCGCGAGCCCTTCGACGATGGCGGTCTTGCCGACGCCGGCTTCGCCCAGAAGCACCGGGTTGTTCTTTTGCCGGCGCGACAGGATTTGAATGACGCGTTCGATTTCGTTGGCCCGGCCGATGACCGGATCGAGCTTGCCCTGGCGGGCGAGATCGGTGAGGTCGCGGCCAAAGCTATCGAGAGCGGGCGTCTTGGACTTGGAGCGTCCGGCCCGTTCGGTGCCGCCGCCGCGCCCCTCGCCGCTGCCGCCGCCGGATTCGCTTTCGTTCGGCATGTTGTGCCCCAGCAGGTTCAGGACTTCTTCGCGAACATCTTCGAGCTTGAGCCCCAGGTTCATCAGAACTTGGGCGGCGACCCCTTCCTGTTCCCGGAGCAACCCGAGGAGCAGGTGTTCGGTGCCGACGTAATTGTGGGAGAGGTTGCGGGCTTCCTCGACGGAATACTCGATGACCTTCTTGGCCCGCGGCGTGTGGGGAAGTCGGCCCATGACGACCTGATCGCCGCCGGGGCCGTGCTGGACGATCTTCTCCACCTCCAACCGGATCTTCCGCAGATCGATGTCGAGGTTCTTCAAGACGTTGGCGGCCACCCCCGAGCCTTCCTTGACGAGGCCGAGCAAAATATGCTCGGTCCCGATGTACTCGTGGTTGAACCGCTGGGCTTCCTGGTTGGCCAGTTGCATGACCTTCCGGGCCCGGTCGGTAAAGCGTTCATACATCGAGGCCGTCTCCCCGGGACTGATTCCCCTGAGTCATCATATGCAACCCCGCCGATGGCACCAACCGCCCCGCGGCCTTCGCTCCGCTTCGCCCAACCATTGAATTGGATGGTGCACTTCCAGGAAGGATTCCGCGGCGCGAATTCGATGAAGTTCGTTCAAACCTGCGGAATTCTAGCGACGCGCCGCGAGCGAATCAAGCCAGGGCATCACAACTAGAGTAGCAACCGGGACATGCGCGACCTCATTGCCGCGTCCGCGCCGTTCGGCTCGCAGGTCCCGTCGTTCCGCCCGTTTCGATAAATCACAACGAACGAAGGAGTGGATGTGCGAAGCGTCCTGTTTTTGGCCAGGGTGTTCGTACTTTAGTCGCATGGACGCTTTCGAACTGGGCTATCTGCCGAAGTTGCCGCAACGCAAAGACTGGCGAATCGGCGTCGCAGGGGCCGGGTTCATCGTTCGCGATTGCCATCTCGTGGCCTATCGCAATGCCGGGTTCAATCCCGTGGCCATTGTATCCCGGAAGCGTGAAACCGCTCAGGCTGTCGCCGAATTGCACGGCATCCCCAAAGTGCACGATTCCATCGACGACCTGCTCGCCGATGCCTCGATTGAAGTCCTCGATGTTGCCGTGCCGCCGGACGCCCAGCCCGATTTGATCCGCAAGGCGGTGGCGCTCGGCAAAAACCGCCTCCGCGGCATCCTCGCCCAGAAACCGCTCGCGCTGTCGGTGAAAGAAGCCCGCGATCTCGTCACTCGCTGTGCCGACGCGGGCATCGCACTCGCCGTCAACCAGAACATGCGCTTCGATCAATCGGTTCGCGCCGCCAAGGACATTCTCAACCGCGGCTGGCTGGGCGAGCCGGTACTGGCGACCATCGACATGCGGGCGGTCCCGCACTGGATGCCGTGGGCCCAGGGCCTGCCGTCGCTGTCCACGTTCGTCATGAGCATCCACCACCTCGACACGTTTCGCTACTGGCTCGGCACGCCGGACCGGGTGTTGGCGAGTACGCGGCCGGATCCGCGCACCCAGTTTCCCCATTGCGACGGCATCAACCTGTACATCCTGGAATACGAGAACGGGGCTCGCGCCAGTTCGTGGGACGACGTGTGGGCCGGGCCGTGCAAGGAAGGCGTCGCCGGCGACATCGGCATCCGCTGGCGCATCGAAGGGACCGACGGCCTGATGCAAGGGACCATCGGCTGGCCCAAGTATCCGGCGCGAGAGCCGAGCACCATCGAGTACAGCACGCGCCGTCAGCCGGGGATGTGGTTCCGGCCAAAGTGGGACGCCGTTTGGTTCCCCGATGCGTTCGTGGGGACTATGGCCCAACTTCTGGTGGCGATTGAAAGCGGCACGGAGCCGGAGATCGGCGGCCGGGATAACCTGGAAACGATCGCGCTTTGCGAGGCGGTCTTCGCGGCGGCCACGGAACACCGCGTCACCTCGGTGGCTGATTTTTTGTAATCCGAGCCGCGAGCGTCAGGGAGCGACCAAATCCCGTCGCTCTCTGACGGTCGCGGCTCGGTAGATTTCCGCATCCGGCATAACCCGAACGACCGATATAACCCGACGCGTCTTGTTTCGCGGTCGTTCGGAGGCATCTCATGCGCGGACGGTTGTGGTTGGCCGGAGCGGGCTTATTGTTGGGCGCGTCGACTTCCTTGGCCCAGTTTCCGCCGCCCGCGCCGCTGCCGTCGTCGAGCGGGCAGCCGGCGGCGAATGGGTTGCCCGGCGCAAGCGCCTTGCCGGCCAGTCGCGGTCCCTCCATGCCCATCTCGCGGCCGGCAACTGCCATGCCGCGTTCCACCAGCCTTCCCGGCGCGACCGCTCTTCCTCAACCTTCCTTACTTCCCCCGTCCATGCTCCGCGACGGCAGCGTTCTGCCCGTCAAACGGGTCGAGATGCCGCTGCCGCACCCCGAGCAAAAGATACCGATAGATGCCGGCACAGTGACCGTAAAGAAGATCGGCGGCTCGTGGCAAGTCTGGATGGGGCCGCGGCCGTTCCGCAATCTCGGCATGGATGAAGTCGGCGCCAACGACGTGGCGCGCGTGGTCCGGGCGCTGCATCCGAACGAATGGGTCGCGATCGGTTCGCCGCGGCCGGTCGTGGAATACGGTCTAACCGACGGCCGCCCGACCGCGGGACTCGGTGCCCCGAAAGTCGCGACGCCAATCGACCTGCGGAGCGTCCGCGTCGAGGCGCTGCAAGGCGTCTGGTGCCTCAAGGATGCCGCGAACATTCTGTTCAACTTCGGCGTGAATAAAGCGGACGCGGATCAAGCGCTCGCCGTGATTCGCAAGTACGGTTTCAATCGCGTTGGCCAGGTCGGCGGCGACATTCGCCTGCCGGCCTTGAAGTACTTTTACGTGGCGGCCGAAGCCGACGGCGCCCGGCCGATTCCGGCGAATCCGCTCGCGCTCGCCGCCCAGGAAATCTCGCTCAACCGTACTGGAATCGCCGTACCCGGCGTCGGCTACATGGGCGAAATGGTCAAGATTGACCCGCGCCAGGTCGAGGTTCGCCGCGATGGTTACGACTGGGTGGTGGCAGCCGGCAACGAATTGATCGCCCGCTTCGGCCGCGATCAGAGTGCCGCTCGCGACACAGTGCGCTTCATTCAGGACGGTCAATATTCGGAATTCTGCCGGCCCGGACCGCCGGGGCTGACGTTCTTTTTGGCGAACGGGCAGACGCCGAGCCGCGTGCCGCTCGCGTTGCACGGCCGCCGCTTCGACGCCGCTCATCTCAAGGTTGCCCCGCTAGGAAACCACTGGGCCGTCACCGATCACGGCCGGCATTTGTTCGATGTGAGAAGCGCCGAAGAAGGAGAGGCGGCAATCCTTCTCGTGAAGCACTATCAGTTCAACCAACTGTGCCGGCTCGGCTCGTCGCCGAGCGCTAGCTTGACGTTTCTGGCCAGGGCTCGATGAGTCCTTTAAATGGGGGCGCGCACGCCGTACTCGCGGTGGCTGCCGTTGCGTCCCGTATGGTCCTGGCTGCCGAAATTCATGGCGCGGTCGACGATCGAATCGATGACCAGGGGAAGCTGCCGTTCGACTTTACTCTTGAGCGCGGCAATACCGGTGGCGAGGGAATCGCTGGCGAGCCGTTGCATTTCACCGCCGCAACGATGGAGCAAATCCGTTAACAAGCTCGGCGACGTTGGATGCGACGGAGCGGCTTGAGGCCGCGGCAACGGCGGCGGAATCGCCGACGATTGCTTCGACTTGCCACCGATAAAATAACCCGCGAGGAACCCAGCCGTGGTCGTCGTGCACAACGCCGCTGCGGGGAAACTCCGGATGCACTCGACGGTGCTGAAGGAGTTGATCGCTTCTTTCACGGTGTCGACCATCTCGCGGACGGTATCGCGGAACGCCGACGGCGCCGCCGCCACGGCTTCGCGAACAGCTTCAACCGTATGGCTCACCGAATCGGTGGCGTTCTGCACCGTGCCGATGACCTGGTTTTCCAGAGCCGCGACTTTTTCGGTGATCGATTCGCGCGTCCGTTCCATGTCCCGCTCCAGCTCCTCGGGGCTTTTTTCCGATTCGGCGACAATCTGAGAAGTGGCATGTTCCACGGGTGAGACTCCCAAGAAAAGACTTCACCACAAAGCCACAAAGATCGCACAGAGAACGGAAAGAAGGCATTCTTGGAGAGACGGAAAGCGTCGGTTTTCTCGGTCGACCGATTTCGTCTCACTGCTTTCTTTCCTTGATGGTCTTCGTGCTCGCTTTGTGTCTTTGTGGTGATGTTCCAACACTAGACGGACCGGGCCACGCGGCCGAGCAGCACGCCGAGGCCGAAGCCGATCGCCAGGGCCGGCAGCGGATGATTGCGAACCAGGGTCATCACTTCGCGGCTAAAGTAAGACGCGTTCTCGCTGGCCGTGTGGTAGGCATCGCCAGCCCAGCGTTCGGCCCGTTCTTCCGCCCGTTCGGCGAAGCCGCCAACCGCTTCCCGCGCTTCGCCGGCCCACTCGCCGATCTTCTCGCGCGCCTGGTGAGCGTAGTCGCTCGCCTTGTCCATGACCGCTTGCCCCGTATCGCGGACATTCATGCCGGCGGCTCGATCCACGCCCTTCTTTGCCGCCGAGGCTGCGTTGTCGATCCCGCTCTTCACGTTGTTCTTGACGTCGTCCATGGCTTTCTCCAGTTTTGAAAATGGGCGGTATCTTCGAGTGCCCACGGAAGAAGAGTCGCAGCTATCGTGCCAACAGTCTGCGAAATCAGATTCGCGGGTGGCCGGAGTAAACCGCGGGGGGCGATTCGTAGCTTTCCTCGGCGACGCCGTAGCGGGCGATGTGCCGGGCCCCCACGCTCTGGGCCACGCGCACCACGGCTTCCGAGTTATCCCGGTTCACAGGCACGTTGAAGACAATTCGGCCGTCCGCGACATCCTGCATGTACTGATGCCGCATCTCCGGGGCCAGATCGTTGTAAATGGATTGGATAAACCCGCGGAAGGAATGTTCTCGCTGATGGAGCAATTCCTCGCCGGGCTCGCCCTTGATCACCTCGACGAAGGGAACGCCGAGTTCCTCCCAGCGCTCGGTGGCGTCCGCCAAGGTGCGCAAATCCGCCGCCACGCCCATGACGTGGCTTTCCCCGTCCTTGAGCGATGTCTCGTGTTTCGGAGTTAGCGTAATGACTTTCATGATCCGACCTCCATTCCCGTGAGGCGTCCACGGGAATGGAGTGCACAAGATGTGCCGTCAGACCGGGGACAGGCCGAGAGCCTTGCGCTTCTCGTGGACGAACGGCAAGTGGTGGTTGACGTGGTTGATGGCCCCTTGCACCGCGGCCTCGAGGGTGACCAGCCCCTTGACGCTGTGCACGCCGGTGCGTTGAAAGCGTTCAAGAGCCAGCCCGCGAAGGATGTGGGACATTTGCTTGCGCGTCGCCACGATCAGAGCCAGTTCGTCCTCGGCGTCGCGGTCGTGGTAGCGAAGTTCTTTGAGGAAATCGTTTTCGTCGGCGGCGAGCAGGAGCGCGTGCGGCAAGGCAATGATCCGCTTCATCCGCTCGGCCATCACCGCTTCAAAGTCGGCGAGGTGGCAGAGCACTTCCAGGGTGCTCCAGCGGCCGGCGATGGGCCGCGCGATCTGTTGCTCGCGGGTCATACCCGCGGTGACGGCGCGCAGGTCCACGGCTCCTTGCAAATACGCGTCGATCAGCTTTCCAGGCGATGTCATGACCGGCTCCTGAATGTTGAGCGGCCGCGCTCCCCGCTGGGTCGCGGCTAAACGAGGTTATCGGGGTTTCTTGGCCTTCGCGCCCTTCTTGGCCTTCTTCTTGGGCCGCTCTTCGTCTTCGTCCTCGTCGTCATCCGGATTGTCGCGCTTCCAGAGGAAGAAGAACAACCCGCCGCAGATGAGCAGGATCACGCCAATGCCGCCGGCGAGCCAGGGCCACAATGGCGCCGGCGGCGGCTGGGGCGGGGCCGGCTCGCTCGGCGGCGCAACCGGCGCCGAGACCGGGACGATCGGCGGAGGCGGCGCCTCGTTCTTCGGCGGCTCGACCGCTTTCGGCGGTTCCGGCATTGGCTCGGTTTTCGGGGGTAACGGCGGAGGCGGCGGAGGCGACGGCTTCGGCTCATTCACCTTCGCCGTCAAGGCCGACGAATCGAAGATCAATCGCTTTCCCAAATCCGGCGTCAGGTTCGCCCGTTTCAGGAAGAGAATCGCCAGGGCGGTATCGACCGCCTCGTGGTCGCCGTGAACCATCGCCTCCTTCCAACTGCCGTTGGGAAGTTGGTTGGCGATCAGAATCTCAGCGCCCCAGCGATACCAGTCCTTCTTATCCAACGTGTGGATGTCGTAGAGCACAGCGATGCGTTCCAGAGCCCAGAAGTAATAGAGGCCGCCGGCATCCTTCACCTTGGGCCGGTCGACGAATTTGCCGGTCGGCATGCCGACGTTTTTGCTCAGGTACGTAAGCGATTTGAGAATGGCTTGGTCCTTTTCCGGTCGGCCGGCCTCGGGATCGACGCCGAGCGCGTTGCCGATGGCCAGGCCGAGGAGGGCGACGCAGGTCATCGCAGGGGTCGAGCCGTTCTGGGGGTAAAAGTAGCCCCAACCGCCGGAGCCGCCGTCCTGGCTGGTGCGATAGCGGTGGGCCACCAGTTCGAACACGCGTTCGGT
>DATNBQ010000031.1:0-12883 GCA_035571955.1 Urbifossiella sp.
GCCGCCTTTCTTCCCCTTCTTCGGCTCCGGCTTGGGCTCCGCGTCCTTAACGGGAAGATACTCCGCCTTCAGGCCGCTATGCGAGAAGATCAGCCCCTTCGGTTCGTCGAGGTCGTAGCCGGTGATCGTGACTTCGACGGAGGTGCCGCTCTTGGCGCCGCAGGGGAAGACGTTATTGATGCGCGGGGTCGGCAGCCCCGGCGGCGGGGGAACTTGCTGTTGCGCGGTGCCTTCCGCGGCCAGCGCACACGCAATGGCGGCGGCGATGCCGAACACGATCCGGCGCATGGGTGATCTCCGGAATTGCAGCGAAAGCGGAACTATCGGGGAAACAGCGGGAGCGGGCCAGCGCCCGCAGTCGGCAGGATGGTTGAATACTAAGCGGGAAAAGCAGCGCGGTCAAGGGGCGAAAAGCCCACCCGCCGCGGCGGGTGGGCGTGCAGCGGCGTTAGCGCTTCGAGAACTGGGTGCCGCGGCGGGCGCCCCGGAGTCCGTACTTCTTGCGTTCCTTCATGCGGGCGTCGCGGGTCAGGAACCCAGAGTCGCGGAGCTTCTTGATCAACCCGGTCGCAGGGTCGGCGGCTTCGGCGGTCGCCGCGGCGTGCGGCTGCGATGGGGCCTTGGCCCTCTCGCGCGCCAGCTTCTCGTCGCGATATGCCTTGATCAGGGTGGTCTGGTGGAAGACGTAGCGCTTCTGTTCGTCGGCCGGGGAGAACATGGTCTTGATGGCGCGGGCCAAGCCCTGGCTGACGGCGCCGGCCTGCCCGGTGATGCCGCCACCGTTCGCCGTAACCAGCACGTCGACGCGGCCGATCTGATCTGTGACTTTGAGCGGACCGAGCACCGCGGCGCGGTCCTTGTCTTCCGTGAAATAGTCGTCGAGCGGTCGGCCGTTGATGGTCACGGCGCCTTTCCCTTCCGTGACGCGGACGCGGGCCACCGCGCTCTTGCGCCGGCCGGTGCCGAGGTAGAAGGTCTTGGGCCCCTTGGCCGGCTTCTTCGCATCCGCTTTCGGTTTCTTCTCGGCCATGATCGCGCTGTTCCTCGGAGGTGGAACGGAAAAATCATGCTAGAAGTTCGAAACGCAACGTCAAGAGTTGAACCTAATGGCATATCCCGTTCGCGACGTCGCGCTCGGCCCCGCGGACTCCGCCTCGCGGCGAATCGTCGGGAATCGCGGTCGTGCGGACTATTCGGACCGACTCGTAGCGATCCGGTAATCGGGGAAATCTCGGGGGGCGGGTCCGCTTCGGGCGGCCCTGCGCGTCCCCCGGCAACTGCCGCCGGAGTCGCGATGCCGCCGGGCATTTTGCAGCCGTTTGCCCTCACTCGCACGAGCGCCATGTGGCTATGGTTCTTACTCGTCTCGCGAAGTGGCGACATCTCAGAGGTCGATTATTCACCACAGAGGCACAGAGGGCACCGAGGAAAGGATCGGAGATTAAGCTTGGCTCTTTGCGGTTTTCATTCTGCATTTTTCTTCTCTGTGCCCTCCGTGCCTCTGTGGTGAATTTCTGAATTCCACTCGCGCTTTGAAGAGCCGCAAAGCTGCTTCTTCCCATCGAAAATCGCCCCCGGAGGTCGCGCTTGATTCCAGCACACTCTCACGCTACAAGCCCGCCGATTGCCGCACCGGCTGGCAAGTCTCGTCAGGTGTCACGGATGAACCGCACTCCGCTTCGCGCCAGCCTGCTGCGCGTCGAGCAACTTGAGGATCGCCTGACGCCGGACGCTTCCGCTATCCCGGCCGGCGAGTTCAACTGGGAACAATACAGCCCGACCGGCGAACTGGCGCAACTCGTCTGGGAAGGGCAGACGCTCGTCTATCGCACGCGGGCCGCCAACGCCTGGTTCGAAGAGCCGATCGCCGTCTCGTCCGACTTCACGCAGGCCCAGTACAGCACGCGGAATCAGGTCCAGTCGGCGGCCGAATCGGCGCAACTCGTCTTCACCGGCGACGGCACGCCGCACGTCCTTTTCCTGCAGGAATCGTGGAACAGCCAGGCCAATGCCTTCCAAACGCTCGTTCAGCATTACGAACGGATCGGCGGCCAGTGGGAGCACGTCGAGACGATCTCGGCGCCGTGGCTGAGCACGTGGGGCCCGAGCAATCTCGTGGCCGAGCCGGGCGCCGGCAACACCCTGCACATCCTCTTCTCCGAGACCTACACCGCGGCCACCGGCGTCGGCAACTTCGGCACCGGCATCCTCTGGTACGGCACCAACACGAGCGGATCGTGGCAGTTCGCCAAGGTCGCCGACACCGCCGACCCGCGCGTCGATGTCTGGTTCTCCGGCGGCGACTGGGCCCCGCGCTTCATCTCGATGGCGATCGACGCCAACAACAACGCCTACGTGACGTACACGCCGGAGTTTTACATCGCCGGCGCGTTCTCGACCGTATACAGCCAGTTGAACTTCGCGACCAATCGCGGCGGCTCGTGGCAAACGTCGACGATTTACGCCCCGCAAGACGGCACGGCGGACGCCGGACTCGGGGCGTCGATCGCCATTAACCCGACCAACGGCCAGGTCTCCGTCGCCAGCTACTACGTCGATCGGTACAACACGGGGTCGCCGCAGACCTCGAAGCTGATGTACCACACGCTCAACGCCAACGGAACCTGGACGAACAGCGACGTGGTGACCGCGCCGGACGACTATTCCGCCGCGGACGGCCCGCACTTCACCGGCTTCACTCCGCAGTTGTTCTTCAGCGCTTCGGGGCAGGCGAATATCGTCTTTTCGGACGAAGCGTCGCAGCACTTGCCGGTGACGTTCGCGAACGAATACGCCGGGCAAATTCGCATGGCCACGTTCAACGGCGGCAAGTGGAGCGTGCAAACGGTCTACCGGCAAAACGACCCGATCCACAATCAACTCTTCTACCCAATCGCCGCGACGTACAAGGGCCAAACGACATTCGGCGGCCTTCAGGCCGTCAGCCAGCTCGACGGCAACCTGAACATCACCAGCACGAGTTTCTCGCTGGTCGACGTGAACGCGCCGGCGGGGCCGTCGACGCCGGCCGCGGGCGGTTCGACCCTGGCTTCGCCGCCGACTCCGCAGCCGCCGACGCTCACGCAGGTCAATTCGAGCAAGGGATTGCCGACGGCCGGGGCGCCGAAGCCCGCGGCCATGGCCGTGGCCACGGATTCCCAGGCGGGCATTGCCACCTCCGTGGCGGTTTACAATTCAGACGGCTCGCTCGATTTCTCGATCACCCCCTTTGGCCCGACATACACCGGCGGCGCCCGCGTGGCCCGCGCCGACGTCAACGGCGACGGCGTCCCCGACATCATCGTCGGCTCCGGCGGCGGCATCCAGGCCCGCGTCCGCATCTGGGACGGCGCCACGCACCAGTTGATCTTCGACGTGACGCCGTTCGAGAGTTTCACCGGCGGCGTGGTCCTGGCGACCGGCGACCTGAACGGCGACGGCAAGGCGGATGTGATTATCGGCCCGGATGCCGGCGGCGGCCCGCGCGTGCAAGTCTGGGCCGGCGGCACGCTCCAGAAGCTGATGCCCGACTTCTTCGGGCTACCGTACCCGACCTTCCGGGGCGGGTTGCGGCTCGCCTCCGCGGACGTCAATCGCGATGGCACCGCCGATCTCATCGTGGCCCCGGGCGCCGGCGGCGGCCCCCGCATCACCCTGTACGACGGCAAATCGCTGACCTCCGCCGGCGGCCCGCGACTCATCGTCAGCGATTTCTTCGCCTTCGACCCCAATAGCCGCTACGGCATGTTCCTGGCGTCCGGCGACATCAACGGCGACGGCTACGCGGACATCGTCGTCGGCATGGGCATCGGAACGAGCCCCGAGGTGCGCATCATCGACGGCAAGGATTTGGCCACGGGGCAGGGCGTTCACGCGATCGCCGATTTCTTCGTCGCCAGTTCGAAGCAGGTCGATGGGGCGCGGGTCGGCATCACCAACATCGACGGCGACAACAAGGCCGACGTGCTCGTCGGCACGCAGGGGGGCGTCCTGTCCCTGGTCACTGGCGCCGCGATCACTTCCAGCCCAGTCCCATCGCTGGCCTTGTCGTTCCCCGCCTTCACCGGCATCACCGGCGGCATCTACGTCGGATAGTCAGTTCATGGGTGGCACAGGCATTCTTGCCTGTGCGCGGGGAGCACGGGCAGGAATGCCTGTGCCACCAATCCGATGCCGCGTAACCCCTTGTCGTTGGGGGCTTGCCGATGTAGTTCCTTTCGGTGAGACTAATCGCACAATTCTCCACCCGCTGCCCCCAGAAAGGGAGACCGATGACTGCGTTCCGCTACCTCCGATTCGCCGCCTTCGCGACGCTCGCCTTCGCCATCGCGTTCTCGGCCGCGCCCGCCGCCGTCGGCCAGACCAAGAAACCCGACGAAAAGAAGAAGGCCGAGGAGAAGAAGAGCGACGTCAAGAAGGTGAAGTCGAAGCTGAAGATCACCGTGCCACAGGACGACGCGGAACTGAAGATCGAGAACAAGGACACCAAGCCGACCGGCGCCGTCCGCGAGTTCGAAACGCCCGATCTCGAAGCGACCAAGTTGTACGAATACGACTTTAGCGTCACCTGGCGGCCCAACAACTACACCGTGCTGACGCGCACCAAGCGAGTCGAGTTCAAGGCCGGCGAGGACATCAACGTCGACCTCACCAAGGAAGACAAGAAGAACCCGGATAAGGCCGTGATTCGCTGGGTGCCGACGCCCGACGACATCGTCGAGGAGATGATCAAGATGGCGAAGATCACCAAGGACGACGTGGTGTACGAGCCGGGTCCGGGCGACGCCAAGGTACTGATCGCGGCGGTGAAGGCCGGGGCCAAGAAGGCCGTCGGCATCGAACTCGATCCCAAGCGCATCGCCGAGGCCCGGGAGAACATCAAGAAGGCCAAGCTCGAAAAGCAGATCACCATCATCGAAGGCGACGCCCTCAAGGATCGCGATTACAGCGAGGCGACGGTCGTCTTCATTTACATGGGCAACGAGTTCAACGATCTGATCCGGCCGATTTTGGAGAAGCAGCTAAAGCCGGGCGCGCGAATTATCTCGCACCGGTTCGTTTTCGGCGACTGGAAGCCCGACACGACCAAGACCGTTATGGGCCTCGACGGCGACGAGTACCTGCTGCACATCTGGACGATCAAGAAGAAGTAAGCCGATAAAAGCCCACCCGCGGCCGCGGGTGGGCTTGAATCAAAACTCAAAGCGCAATCCGTCGTAGGCCAGGGCCACGTTCGCCGGCAGGTGCGGCGAAATCACGTCGTGATCCACATTGTGCGACAGGTGCGTCAGGTACGCCTGGCGCGGCTTCAACTGCTCGATCACCTCGACGGCCTGCTCGATCGAAAAGTGCGAAGGGTGCGGCTTCCCCGGCCGCAAGGCATCGAGAACCAACGCATCCAGCCCTTGCAACAGCGGCCACGACCGCTCCGGGATACCGCTCACGTCCGTGCAATAGGCCACGTCGCCGATGCGGAACCCGAACACATTGAAGCGGCCATGTACGAGCGGAATCGGCGTCACTCGTTCCCCCAGAGCCTCGAACGGTGTCTCGTCGATGCGGCGGAACTCGAGCCGCGGCACCCAACCGAGTGGCAACGCTTCATTCTGCTCTTCGAAGGCATACGAGAAGGCTCGCCGAATCACGGTTTCCACTTCTTCGGTGCAAAAGATCGGCAGCGGTCCGCGCAAGAGCATCGGGAAGATGCGGAGATCGTCCAGGCCAAAGAGATGATCGACGTGGTAGTGCGTGTAAGCGACGGCGTGGATCATGCGCACGTCTTCGCGGACCAGTTGGAGGCGCAGTTCGGGCGCGCTGTCGATCAGGAGGTTGCCGCCCGGTGTGCCGATGAGCACGGAGCAGCGAAAGCGGTTATTCTTCGGATTGGTCGATTTGCAAACGGGGCAGGCACAGCCGGCCATCGGCACGCCGACCGAGGTGCCGGTGCCGAGGAATGTGAACGTGCGAGTCGGCGCCATGCGGGGATTATACAGGACGCAGCGATCACGCTCCTGGCGGCTGTTCGATCACCCGCATCGTCTTCCACTTTCCCATCCGGAATCGCCAGGCAAACCCCGCCGCCATCACGACGATGAACGCCGTCGCGAACCCCCACGCCCAGTAGAGCGGCTCAGCGCGGGGGAAGACTTCGCGCAGTGCATCCCGATAAACCACGACCGCGAAGGTCGGCAGCACCATCAGCGGCCACGCCAAGGCGAACGTGAGCCAGGTGACGAAGCGGGTGTCGCCGGCGCCGCGGAGCGCGAACGCCAGGGTCACATTGACGGCATCGGCCAGCGAGTAAATCGCGACGCAGGCGAGCAGCGTTGGCACCACCGCGGCGATCTCCCCGAACTTCTTCGCGTCGTCCGCATTCTCGAAGGCCGACACGAGTGTGCTGGGAATCAGCAAGTACGCGGCCGCCACAACGCACATGTAGCCGAAGTTCCACTTAATGCCGGTGTAGGCGCTTCGTTCGGCCAGGTCCGGTTGATCGGCGCCGAGTCGCTGCCCCACCAGAATGCTCACCGCCTGGCCGATTCCCATCATGGGCAAGAACGCCACCATGTTGAAGCGCACCGTGAGCGTGGTGGCTCCGAGCGCCGCCGGGCCGAGGCGCCCCACCAGTTGCGTGAACAGATGAAAGACGAGCACGTCGAGGAAGATTTGCAACCCGGCGGGCCCGCCGAACTTCAACAGCCGGCCGAAGAGATCGCGTTCGAACCGCCAGCCGCAGAGAGTGGCGAACTCATCCCGGTACTTGCGGCGAAAGAAGAGCGCGAGCGCCAGCAAGGCCGAAGCCCACGAACCAATGACCGTGGCCCACCCGGCGCCGGCAATGCCCATTTCGGGGAAGCCGCCGCGGCCGAAGATCAAGAGCAGAGCGAGCCCGACGTTCACTCCGGTGCCGCAGGCCTCGATGCCGAGCACCGTCCAGGTGTGGCCGCGGCCGGAGAAGAAGCCGTTCACCGCCCCCATGACGAGCATCGGCAAGGCGGCAAACGCCAGGCAGCGGAGGTACGTGGTTTCCAGTGGCTGCAACTGCGGTTCGTGCCCGGCCAGGCTAATGAGCCACGGGGCGGCCGGCACCACCAGCAAAAAGAGCAAGCCGGCGAAGAGCGAGAAGTAAAGCCCTTGCCACACGGCGGGGCCGACGCGCCGCGGCCGCTTCGCCCCGGTGTACTGAGCCACGAATGTCGACGTGTAGCCCGCGGTCACGCTCAGGAAGCCGAACCCGAGCCAGTACCACATCACCGCGGGGAACGACGCGGTCATCTCGTCCGTGTTGTGCTTCGCCAACAGCAGGGTGTCGGCGAGCACCTGTACCGTCATGAAACTCTGGCTGATGACCAGCGGCAGTGCGAGCGAGATGAGTTCCTTCGAGGAACCGGGTTGCGGGGACCGGGGATCGGCGGTCGGAGGGTTGCTCTCGGGCTGAGAAACCGGCTGTAAAAGATCGGTTGTCGCCTGAGACATCGTTCCTCCGAAACCCGAAATCCACGAACCCCGAGACTCGCTATTTCACGATCCAGATATTCCGATACTGCACGGGATGGCCGTGATCTTGCAGCAGGATCGGGCCGGGCGAAGCGGGGTCGCCGCCGCGGCCGGCCCGCGTGTTGTCCACCGGGATCGCCGCGTCGTCGTGGATCTTCACGCCGTTGTGATACACCGTCATGCGGGCAGGTTCGCTCTTTTTGCCGTTTTCGAACTTCGGCGCGGTGAATTCGATGTCGTAGCTCTGCCACACGGTCGGGGCCTTGCAGGCATTCACCTTCGGGGCGGCCACTTCATAAATGGCGCCGCAGTCGTTGTTCTTGCTCTTGAGCCCGTAGCTGTCGAGCACTTGCACTTCATAGCGGCCCTGCACGTACACGCCGCTGTTGCCGCGGCCCTGGCCCGAACCGGCCGGCTCGTACGGCACGCGGAATTCGACGTGCAGCTTGAACTTCCCGCCGAAGTTCTCCTTGGTGATGATGTCGCCGTGCCCCTTCACCCCTTCCATGACGCCGCCGTCGCGGAGCGTCCACTTCACAGGGTCCTTGCCGTTCGACTTGGTCCATTTGGAAAGGTCCTTGCCGTCGAAGAGCACGATGGCCCCGACGGGCGGCGGCGTGCTCTTGGCATCCTTGAGGTCGTCCGGATTGAGAATCTTGAGCTTATCGTCGAGCTTCCACGGGTCGGGGTCGGCGGCCTGAAGCGTCAGCGAAAAGGAACACGCGATGGCCAAAGCCAGCAGGGAACGCATGGTGATCTCCAAAGGAGAGCGGCGCAAGCTGCCGCTCGGTGTGCGAAGCCAACACGGTTGTCTTACGGATTTCGCATCGGCATGCCTCAATGCGGTATTGCCCTCGACAGCCGGCGAAACGCACGCTATCCCCGCCGTTCGGAGGGTTGCCGCGAATGGATCGCCGCGCGCTGCTACGATTGTTCGCCGGCGGGCTCGGGCTTGCGACTCTCACCGGCTGCTTCAAGAACTTTCTCGGCGGCAAACCCAAGGAGCCCGAAATTCCGGCTGCTCACGTCGAGGCTTCGCGCCGCGTTGACGAACTCACCCACCGCATTCTCGACCAGAACACCTTTACCGGAATCGACCCCATCGTCCGCACGATCGGCTTTCCGGAAGCGATGCTGTTCCATCGCGGCAACGGCGAACTCTACATCAGCCAGGGATTGGTCGCGAAGTGCAAGACGGAGGAGGAACTGGCGGCGGTGCTCTGCTCCGAACTCGGCAAGATGATGGCCCAGCAGCGTGTCGCGAAGGCGACCGGCCGCCTCCCGGACACCATCCCGGACATCGCCCTGCCCAACGGCCTTCCCGACGCCAACAGCGTGCAACTGGCCGAATTGACGCTCCAGGAACGCCGCCGCAAGCAGAAGATACTGCACGAACTTTCCGAGCCGGTGCAACTGGCGCGGAAGCTCCTCGAAGGGGCCGGCTTCAACCCGAACGAACTCGACCGCGTGGAAGCGATGGTGAAGCAATCGGAAAGCGGTGAGCGCCTTCGCAAGCAACTCACGGGCTCCTCGCCGGCGCCAGTCTGGAACCGATGAGGCCTGCGCTCACGCAAGGGCGCCAAGTCGCCAAGAAATAGAGAGACCGTTTCTCTTCTAGAAATGGCATCAACTCGATAGAGAGTTTCCGTGCCTCGCACCTTGAATTCAATCCCATAACGTTTCGGTAGACTCTCAGGGCCGCGCGAACTGGTCAAGGGCGAAGTAGTCAGCGTTATCCTGGTATGATCATCAAAGAAACTAACCACAGAGGCACAGAGACCACAGAGAAGACAGAATCAGAAAGATGATATCAGATAATCTTCCTTTTCTTCTCTGTGCCTCTTTTTGTGAACTCTGTGTCATTGTGGTTTTTTTGAAGGGCACTCCGGTGCGGGCGATGGCGGTCATCCTGATTGCAATTCTCCTTGCCGGGTGGGCGGTGGGCGGCCGCTCCGCGCCGGCGGAGCATTCCCTTGCCGCGCCGCATCCTGTATTCCTTTCCGCCTCGTCGTGTTCCGCGGCCGCTTGCCACGGCGGTAACCAACTCGGCCGCACCGGCAGCGAGTACACCGCTTGGGCCCCGGAGTTGGGCGCGAGCGGTCCGCGCGATCCGCATTCCCACGCCTACCGCGCGCTGTTCAACGACGACTCGATGCGCATCGCGAAATTGCTCGGCGGCGGGCCGGCCCATGAGAACGCCCTCTGCCTGAAGTGCCACGCACCTGCCGGGCTTGCCAACCCCGCCGCTCGCGCCGAAGGAGTCGGCTGCACCGCTTGCCACGGCGGCGGCGACGCCTGGCTCGCCGAGCATTATTTGCCGACATGGAAGGCCAAGGGCAATCGCGAAAAGGCGTCGACCGGCTTCGTTCCCACCAAGAACCTGGCGACTCGCGTCGCGGCCTGCGCCGGCTGTCACGTCGGCAGCAGCGATGGCGAAGTGAACCACAATTTGATCGCGGCCGGGCATCCGCGGTTGGCGTTCGAAGCGGCCCGCTTCCACTTTCAACCGAACTACCGCAAGCACTGGGTCGAGCCGCGCGCAACCGAACTGGGATTGTGGGCAATCGGCCAGGCGGTGTCGGCCCGCGCCGCGGTGCAACTGTTGCAATCCCGGGCGGAGCGTGCATCGCGGAATGCAGCCCCGTGGCCCGAGTTCGCCGGCTACGGTTGCTACGCTTGCCATCAGAGCCTTAGCGCGGATCAACCGCGACCCGGCGGTAAACCACGTCCGCAGTGGGAACCCTGGTACACCGCGACGCTCGATAGGGCCGCCAGCCACTCGGCTACTTTATTGGCAATGGATAAGCCCGATCTCCGCGCGCTCAGCGAGTTGAAAACGCTAATGGCAGGTCCGAATCCTTCTTCCCAGGTAGTGACGAAACACGCCTCGGCGGCCTTGAAAGAACTCGATGGCTGGCTGACCCGCATGCAAGCCGCCGAGGATCGAACATCCTTTGCCGGGGCCAGCGAAGAACAGGCCGCCAAGCTAATCCGCGACTTGACCCAGGACGCCCTGATCGCGAGCAACCGCGATTGGGACTGCCAAGCGATGCGCTATCTCGGTTGCGCCGCCAGCTACCACGCGGCCGGCGGCGCGACAACGCGGCCCGACTGGAGTGAACCGATCCACGATTTGCATCGAATGATCGGCTCGCCAGCCAGTTTCAAACGCCTCGCACCGAATCGCCTCGATCGCGCGTTGCGCCAACTCCACGATGCCGCAGGAGCCCACCGATGACGCGGCCGCAATTCACGCACGGTCTCGGGTGGGCCGCGTTCGCCCTGGCAGTGATGCTCGGGGCGCTGGCAGGCCCGCAGTCGCCCGCCGCGCCGCTGCCGCCGCCAAGCTCCCCGCACCAGTACCTCGGCGTCACCCAGTGCATCGGCTGCCATTCCTTCGAGAACGCCGCCAAGAACCCCGGCGCGAAGCTCTACATCGAAGCCGGCTCGACGCGCTTCGTCCGCCTCAACGAGAACATCACCTGGGTCTCGCACGACCTGCACTCGCGGGCGTTTCAGAACATCGACCCGGCCCGCAACAGGACCGCCAAGCAGATGCAGGACAACCTGGCGAAGGCCCGGCCGGCGGGATACTCGATCACCGCGGAAGCCAGTTGCCTCGCGTGCCACGCCTCGATCAAGGATAAATCGGAGCCGCCGGCCAGGCGAACGCATGCCTCGTTCGACACGATCCAGGGCGTCAGTTGCGAGATGTGCCACGGTTACGCTTCGAGTTGGCTCAAGCCGCACGCGGATATTCGCCAGGGCGCGGACGGAAAGCTGGGCAACGCCTGGCGCGAGTGGCCGGCATCGGCAAAGCAGGCGTGGGGCCTCGCCAATCTCCGCGACCCGGCGATTCGAGCCGAAACCTGTGCGTCGTGCCACGTGGGGGGCGCCGCCGAGGGGCGCTTCGTCACTCACGAGATGTTCGCCGCCGGGCATCCGCCGCTGCCGCCATTCGATAGCCCCACATTCAGTCGCGACGAGCCGCGGCACTGGGGCTTGCCGCGCGACATGCCGCTCATCGTCGCCCTCGCCGCCGACCGCCCGAACGACGCCTGGAACGGCTTCCACTATCGCAGCGAGAAGGGCGAAGCGGGCGAAGTGTACGCGGCCCGGCATCTCGTTGAATCGACGGTGGCCACTTTCCGCGCCTCGGTCCGGCACATCGGGCAACTCGCCAGCAACGGCACGGGCCTCGATTTCGCCGCCTTCGATTGTTACGCCTGCCACCACGATTTGAAGTATCCGAGCCCGCGGCAGAAGCGCGGCTTCGCCGGCATCCCCGGCCGGCCGACGTTTCGCCCGTCGCTTACGGCGCTCGTCCGCATCGTCGCCAAGAACGCCAGCGACAGCAGCGCCGACCCACTCAAGGAACTCGACGCGATCGAAGCCGAGATGGGACAGGCATTCGCGCTGCAATCGTTCGGCGACCCGGCGAAGGTTCGCGCGGCCGCGGACAAGTTCGAGGCGTGGGCCGCCGCCATGCTCAAGACGGTGCGGAGCGTCCGCTATACGCGGGGCAAGGCGCTGGAATTGATGCGCGATCTCGCCGCGGCCGGCCGCGATGCCGACCAGCGCATCGCCGACCCGGAGACGGCGCAACTCATCGCCTGGGCGCTCGTGACGCTCCGCAACGAGTTCAAGGAAACCGGTTCGGTGGAACCGGCGGGAATGGCAGCCGCACTCGCCGAACTCGATGGAATCGTCGTCATTCGCGTCCGGCCCGATCCGTTCGCCACGAAGAAGATCGGCAGCGACGAAGCGCCGGTCCCGGTTGAAGATCGGCTGAAGGAACGGATGACGTTGCTTAACGCCTTGGAACCGGCCAAGTTTCGCGCGGCGTTCCAGAAGCTGGCGCCGCTCGTCAACGACTTCAAGTGATGCAAAGGCTCTGGGTGGCACCGGCTTCCAGCCGGTGCGAGCGACATCGATTCACGCCGCGACGCGGAACGGTCCGACAACGGTGGCGTTGCCGTTCGGCATCAGGCTGATGAGTTCGCGGCGGGCCTGGCGAAGCACCATGCTGGCCGGCGAATCGAATCCGAGCTTCGCGATCAGGTTTTCGAGTTCCTCGGACGCCCAGCGGGCTTCGCGCACGTCGATGGTCGGGGCTTCGGGGGCGAAAGCGGATGCGTTCGTCACGATCATGACCCGGAACCTCCTTGCTCGGGTTGATGGAAGCCGGGATTATTGGCAAATCGCGAGGAGCTCCGCAAGCCCTCTTTTTCGCGCCTCACAAGTAGGGTGTAGTACATGGTTTGCAGATCAACTCGTCGTTCTGATATACTCCAGCTACAAAACCACCTTCCCCAATCGCCCTAACCTCAATCTGGTGCCACGGATGGCATTCACAAAATCCTCAGCGACCTCCGTCGATGAAGTT
>DATNBQ010000032.1:0-3240 GCA_035571955.1 Urbifossiella sp.
TTCCATGGTGTGCTGATTGACGGGCGGCGAAGTTGGCTGAACGATGAAAACGTCGCGGCCGCGGACGTCTTCATCGATGCGGACCATGGTCTCGCCGTCGGGGAAGCTGCCGAGGTTGATGTTGCCGAGGGGCACGCCGAGATGTTTGGCGATGGTCTCGGCGAGTGGCCGATTCGCCCGCCCGCTGAAAATCTTCAGCTTGTGGGTGCTTCCGTTGCCGATCACCGCTCGACTCCGTGGTAATGCCTGTAGAGATGCATTATGGAGGGCGGGTGGGGAGCTGCCAACGTGCGGCCGGAAAATGACGCCAAGGACGCCCATCGGCAGCTCGCACCTCACCTTACTTCCCGCGGTTGTTCCGCTCCAATTCCTTGAGGTAATCGAGCGCCTCATCCACCGTTCCGACCTGGGCGCCCCGGACGCGGCCCTGGTCGTCCACTTCGCGCAGTTCCATCAGGTCGTCGAAATCGTCGTGCTGCTCCAGGCGCAGCCGCTGGCGATGCCCGAGCGTGCCGGCCTTGTAGTCCTGGGCGAGCATGTGGTTCTCGATCAGCCATGCGGTGCGCGGGGTCAGCAACCCGTCGAGGGCCTGTAACCCGGCCGCCACGTGATCGTATGGGTCGAGCCCTTTACCCACGTCGTGCAAGAGGGCCGCCAGCAGGAACTCTTCGTCCCAGGGCCGCGCGTCGCGGGCCCGCTCGAACACTTGCAGCGAGTGGTAGAGCACGTCCCCTTCCGGGTGCCACTTCGGATTCTGCTTCACGCTCTCCAGGGGCAAGAGCAGCAGTCGGAACATCTGATACGGGTCGACGGCTTCCTCCCGTTCGAGCAGGGCGTCCTCGATTTGCACCTCGGGGTGCTCGCGGGCGATGAGTTCCTCCAGTTCGCGGGTGCTGGCTCGCTCGATGGCCTTCCCCGTGATCGAGCTCTTGAAGACGTAATGCGCCTTATCCTCGGCATAGATCGTCAGTTCGAAACTGAAGGCATCGAAAACGTGCACGTGCGTGAAGACGCGGGCTTCGCCGTGCTTATCGATGTGCTTGCGTTCCACGTCGTATTGCAGCCCTTCGTCTTCGAGGGCGGAGGTGATCGGTTCGAGGTGGTCGCTGAAGAGGTGCAGGTCGATGTCCGAGCCTTTGCGGGTGTGGCCGGTCATGACGCTGCCGATGAGGCGAGGGCGGAAGCGGCACAGGAGCCGCATCATGCGGAGGGCGGCGAGGCGCATCTCCTTGAGGTTCGTGGTGCGTGATTCACCCTCGTGGGTGCGGGCGAATTCCTGGATCAGGTCGCGGATTTCGGCGTTGGACGGGAGATCGGTCGGTTTGACGGACCCGCGGCAGACGCGGGTGGCAGCCTTGCGTTTCGCGGTGAAGTACTCGGACTCGAGGCGTTCGTACATCAGCCGGGCGGCCTCGAAGGCGATCGCTCGGCGAAGCTTGGCGTCGGCCATCCTTTCAGTGCGCCGGTTTTTGAAGAGCCTATCCGGTGCCGGCGCGAGGCTCAGAGTGAATTGTAGTCGATGCGAGCGATTCTGGCTGGATTAGCCGCGACCCAACGGGGAGCGCGGTCGCTACGCGCTCCCCGTTGGGTCGCGGCTAAACGGTTTACCCATGTAGGCCGGGGATGGGCGGGTGGTCGGTCATTTGCAAGATCTCGCGGCTGGCGCCCCGGGTCACGCGGAGTTGTCCCACGTCGAAGAGCGAATGCAGCACCGTGCTGACGACGTGCTTGTTGCCGATCGGGTCGGAACTGGGTCGGCCCGCGTCGCGCGTCGATTGGCCGATCACCTGGCCCATCTTCAGCCCGCCGCCGGCCAAAAGCAACGGCGCCAGGCCGCCCCAGTGGTCGCGGCCGCCCTTGCCATTGATCTTCGGCGTCCGCCCCATCTCACCGCATACCACCAGGAGAATCTTCTCGTCCAGGCCCCGTTGCCGCACGTCTTCCAGAAACGCACTGACGGCGTGATCGAGCGGCGGCGCCATGTAACTCATCCCTTCGATCATCGTCGCGTTGTTCACGTCGGCATGCATGTCCCAGACGAAATTGGTGGTGACCGTAACGAAGCCAGCCCCGCGCTCGCACAGCCGCCGGGCGAGCAAGAGCAGCTTGCCGAGCGTTCTCGCGTTGTCCGTGTAGAACTTGTGGTTATTCCACTTCTTGTCGATCTTGGCGATGTTGACGTGCGGCTCGGTGTCGAAACGCGCAACGGTCTTCGGGTCTTCCTTGGCCAGATCGAAGGCTTCGCCGACGCCGCCGAGCAGCACCGAGAAAGCTTTTTCGCGCGTGGAATCGATGCCGTCGGCGGAATCGGCGACGAGTTTGGCGCGATCGAGTTGGGCTAGCAGAAGCTTGCGGTCGTCCAACTTTTCGAGCGGCAAGGCGAGCTTCATGTCCTTCTTCAAGCTGCCGTCGCCATCCGGCTGGAACGGGCTGGTGGAAGCTCCGAACGGACCATGCGATGCGAACTTGCCGAAGCCGGTTTGCCCCGGCTGCGATGTCGCTTCGACGGCCCGAGGGAATAGTAGCACGTTGTTCGGCATCCCCGTATCGGGGTTGTTGCCGCCCGCGACCGAGGCGTAAGCCGCACCCAGGTTCGCCCCGAACGAATCCTTGCCGACGACCGGCTTGATGTCGTGGTTGCCGTCGCCGGTCGTGAACGAACGCACCACGGAAATGCGATCGGCGAGGGCGGCGATCTTGGGAAAAGTGCCGCCGAAGGTAATGCCGGGGAGGGCGGTCTTCACTTCGCCCGTGGCGGAGCGAATCTCGGCGGCGGCGGCCATCTTCGGGTCGAACGTTTCGATCTGGCTTGGGCCGCCATGAAGGAAAAGAAAAATGACCGATTTATCGGTGATCGGCCGCGCGGATGAAGCAAGCGGGGCGCCGCCCCGCGCGAAGAGCGACGACAGCGACAGGCCGCCGAGGCCCAGGCCGCCGATACGGAGGAATTCGCGCCGGCCGAGGCGGGTCGAATCGAGGAGGGAAAGCATGGTGGGTTCCGAAGAGTTCGGGGCCCGGTGGGTGGAACGCAGCCTCAATCATGCGCTTGTTGCGCTGGAATAGCAACGCCGCAGGTGGTTTTTTGGGGCGCGCTCGATTCCGCCTCGCGGCTAAACCTACAGCGCTAATCCAGCCGTTGGCACCGTGCCATCGTCGTTAATCGGATACCTCGTTCCCGCAACAACCGACGCGTCCGTTTCTCGTGGGATTTCCTGGCCTGGCGGTTGCGTGTTTGATGAT
>DATNBQ010000033.1:0-33299 GCA_035571955.1 Urbifossiella sp.
CGGACGATTCTCACTCCAATGACCGGCTCGCCAGCCGGTCTATCACTGACTTAACGCATCCTCGATGATCTCGCCGGACACGTCCGTAGGTCGTTCGCCGCGTCCACTGTGGCGGAACGTCAGTCTCTTGTGATCGAATCCAAGCAAATCGCGAAGCCATGCGGGTTATGGACGCGGCCGCCGCTCCTCTCGCTCATCCGAGTGCGGCCGAACTCGCCGCACCATATCACCGGCGGTTGCTGGCGAACCTGCGCGACAGATCGGGCATCCTACCAGGCTATCCCTTGGTTGGCGAGCGGCGCCAGCAAGTGCCGCGCTCCCTGACAGTCGCGGCTACTGTATCAAGTCCGTATCTTGTCCTTTTCCTCCGGAGGCATCGCGGTGATCGAAGCGAAGGGAGTGCGGTACCGCTCGGGGCTCGTATTCGGACTGATCGCATACCTGTGGTGGGGCGCAGTGCCGCTCTACTTCGCCCAGCTTAAAGACGCCGGCGTGCCCGCCCTCGAAATCCTCGCCCAGCGCATCACCTGGTCGCTGCCCGTGCTCCTCGTCTTCATCATTGGCGGCGGCGCCTGGAACGATCTCTTCCGCGTCCTGGCCAGGCGCAAACTTGTCCTCGTGCTGCTGGCCTCTTCGCTCTTTCTCGCCGCGAACTGGCTGCTCTACATTTACGCCACGGTCGCCGGCCGCGTCACGGAAGCCAGCCTCGGCTACTACATGATGCCGCTCGTGAACGCGGCCCTCGGCACGCTCTTCCTCGGCGAACGACTCCGCCGCCTGCACTACCCCGCGCTTTTCCTTGTCGCCCTCGGCGTCGCCATTCCGTTCATCGCGTCCGGTTCCTTCACGTGGATCGCGGTGATGCTGCCCATTTCGTTCGGGCTCTATGGCCTGTTGCGAAAGATGGCCCCGGTCGAGAGCATCACCGGCCTGGCCATCGAATCGCTGTTGATGCTGCCGCTCTCGGTCGGCTATCTGCTTTATCTGAACGCCGAGGGCAAAAGCCACTTCGGCATCGACCGCCAACTGGATGCGTGGCTGGCGTTCAGCGGCATCGTCACGGTCATTCCCCTGGCGGCGTTCACCATCTCACTGCGGCGTCTGCCGCTTTTGGCGATTAGCTTTTTGCAGTTCGTCTCACCGACGGTGCAAATGCTGCTGGCGATCTTCGTCCTGGGCGAACCGGCTCTCTCGCCGGATCGCATCGCGGCCTTTGCCTGCATCTGGCTCGCCGTGGTCATCTTCATCGTTGACGCCATCCGCCAAGCGAGCGGAGCGAAATCGAGACGCAGAACAGAAGCCGTGGAAATGTAAGGAGCGTTAAAGCCCGCAGCGCCAGCAAGGGCTGGCGCACCTGCTTTCCGGTATCACTTCCCAATCGTCACAAGGATGTCGTGGAACGACGTGTCGCTGGGCAGAGCATGGACCTTGGCTTTGAAGCCGGCCTTGGTCAGGCGCGATTGAGCCGCGTCCAGCATCGAAGAATCCCACGTTCCTCCCGCAGAAAGGTCGAGTAGTTCACAGATCTTGTCCTGATCCTTGTCGGCATTGCCGCGGATGACGATGCGGCCGACGCGGGGTTTCGATTCCTCGGCAGGAACGACCTCGGGAACAATGATTCCGAGCCTCTTCATCCGTTCGGCCTGAGCCTTGGCTCTCTCCTGGATCGCCTTGGTCAACTGCGTCTCCTTGTTCTCAATCTCGGCCTTCTGGCGTCGCAGCTCTCGCAATTGATCCAGCATCTGATCGAGCGAGACCGGAACGGCAGGGGAAGTTGGAGCGACCTCAATTGGAAGAGGAGGCGCCGCAAGAGGCTGTGACCGCGTCGGTGGCTGGGAATACGCCACTCCAAGAACCGCCGCTAGAAGCCCGAATGCAGCAACGAACGACAGGCGTGGTATCATCGTCTTCCTCCTTTTGAGTCGACGGAGGATATTCAAATAACTGAGCGGCCGTCAAGCCGGGATCGATGCGAGACTCCGCTGGTTGTACAACGCCATCATGTCCCTTGCCGAAAAGCTACCTCAAGCGCCGGTCGATCGAATCACTCGGCCACTGGCCCGGTTTTTGCGCATCGAATCGGCGGGCGGCATCGTGCTTCTCGCTTGCGCCATCGCGGCGCTCGCGATCGCCAACTCGCCGGCCGGCGAAGCCTTCGAACGCATGTGGCATACGCCCGTCGCGTTCCGAATCGGCAACTTCGCCATCGGCGGCACGCTCGGCCACTTCGTCATCAACGACGTCCTGATGACGGTGTTCTTCTTCGTGGTCGGCCTGGAGATCAAGCGCGAACTGGTGGCCGGGGAGTTGCGCGATCCCCGCAAAGCGGCCCTGCCGGTCATCGCTGCTCTCGGCGGCATGATCGTCCCCGCCGCTATCTACCTGGCGCTTCGCCACGGCCAGCCCGGCGAACGGGGTTGGGGCATTCCCATGGCGACGGACATCGCCTTCGTCGTCGGCATCTTGACGCTGCTGGGCAACCGCGTCCCGCCGGGGCTCAAGATCATGTTGCTGACGCTCGCCATCGCCGACGACATCGGGGCCATCGTGGTGATTGCCGTCTTTTACAATGCGGGGCTCGACGGAACCATGCTGATTTTGGCCGCTGCCGGGGTCGCCGCGATCATAGTGTTGCGGATTCTCGGCGTCCGCTCGATTCTGGCTTACTTCGCGCTCGGCGCGTTCGTCTGGCTCGGCGTGTCTCGCTCCGGTGTGCATCCGACCATTGCCGGAGTGATTCTCGGCATCCTGACGCCGACCGGGTCGTGGGTGCGGCGCGCGTCGCTCCGGCTTGCACTCGTGGACATGACTGCGGAGTTAACCGAGGACGGCGAAGCCGAAGCGAGCGCCGCGGATTTAAAGTTGCTCGCCTTCGCAGCCAAGGAAGCGGTCTCACCGCTCGATCGGCTCGTGACGATGCTGCATCCGTGGGTCGGCTTCGTCATTATGCCCGTGTTCGCGCTGGCGAATGCCGGGGTCGCGGTGAACGCCCGGGCGTTCGGCGATCCCATCGCCGTCGCCGCGGCACTCGGGCTCTTACTCGGCAAACCGGTGGGCGTGTTGCTCTTCTCGCGGCTGGCGGTCCGCTGCGGCCTGGCCCGGCTCCCTGCCGGAACGACCTGGAAAATGATGATTGGCGCCGGAATCCTCGCCGGCATCGGCTTCACCATGTCGCTCTTTATTGCCGGCCTGGCGCTCGACGACATCCATCTGGCGGCGGGAAAAGTGGGAACGCTGATGGGCTCCGTGGCCAGCGCGATCGTCGGCGCCGTCGTGCTTGCCTGGGCCGCGCGATCGAACATCACTCCACAATCCGGCCATCCATCCGCACCCGGAACGTGATTCCGGCAAGGAACTGCGGGTGCCGCCAGTCCATGACCGCTTCCTCATAGGGATCAGCAATCGCCCGTGCATTCCAGAGCCAGGCTTGAACGGCGTTGGCGCCGCGCGCGTGGACAAAGATGCCCCAACCGAAGGCGATCGCCAGGAGCGCGATGGCCGCTTTTCTTTTCCATGGAGAAGCGATTCCGTCCTGGATGCCGCGGACCGCCACTGCCATTATGAGCACGAACCACGGCAACAGGTCGGCGAAGTAACGCGGCCCGTAACTGCTTCCCATGTGCCAGCCGTTGTAGCACGATAGCAACAGCGTATGCGCTGTGATGGCGATGCCCGCCGGAAGCAAGAGGCCGGCGCCGGTGAGCCGTTTCCGCAGTGCGAACAGTAGTCCGGCCACGACCAGCAGATACGGGCAATAGATCAGTAAGCCCCGCGATGGCGACAACATCAACGCCGCGAACCGGTAGGCGACATCCTGGCGATCGATGGTGCCGGCGCTGTAGACCGATGGCGGCATCGGTGTGCCGAATTCGTGCCAGCTGATGGCGACGAACAACGCCGACCACGCGGCACCCGTCAGCAGTGTCGCTACGAGCATGCGGCGATGGTGGAGCAGCAGGTAGATCCCGATTGCGGCGGCCGAGAAGATGCCGTGCATCCGCGTGAAGAGCATGAGGAATAGCAGGGTGCCGAGGGCGATGCCGCAGGCGATATCAGTGCGGGCCGTCGCGGGTGCCACGCGCCGACGAGCGGCCAGCAGAACCAGCGCGGCGCTGAGGAGCGCGACCATCCACGTATGCGACCACATCGATCGGGCCAGCGTGCTCCAGACCGGCGAACCCAACGCGAATCCTGCCGCGATCAAGAAGCTCGCCAGGGGCGAACAGTAAAATCGGCACAGGATGTAAAAGAGCGCGACGATCGCGGCACAGACAACCGCCGCGATCTTTAACTGGAGGGCGTTTTCCGCGGCCGTGTCGGGAGCGCCGCCATCGAGGAGGCTCGTACCGCTGCGAACCTTCGCGTACTCGATAAACGGCAGCGACAGGAACGTGCTACCGAGCGGGTAGCCGTAATAGACGGCGGGCGGATCGCCGCGGCGAATTAATTGATAAGGCAGATCTTTCTGAAAGCTGTCCCCGAGGTTCACGCTGCCCGTAGTCAGGAGCTTCTCGCCGACAATGAGCGAGTAAACGGAATCGCAATTCTGGACGTGGCCGGTGGACGCGCGATAGGCCGCATGCGATCCCAGGAGCAGAAGACAGACGCAAGCCGCGTCCGTGACGAGCCGCTGTTGCCGCGGCGACTCGAACTTGAGTTTCACCCAGATTCGCGATGCCAGGTTCATCGCTCGTTAAGCTCCTATTCCAAGGCCGCAACAAAGCACAAAGCACGCAAAAGAAATCAGGCCGAAGGGCGAGGAAGCTTTACTGACTCTTCTTTTGTGTTTTTTGTGTCCTTTTGCGGCGGATCCTTGATGGTCATGCGTTGATCTCTCGCAGGCGAGCCACCTTCCGCTTCGCGGCGGCGGCCGGCGGCAGACCGTTTTGGAAACTGTCGGCCAGGTTCATGCTGCCGGTCGCCAGGAGCCTCTCGCCGACAATGAGCGAGTACACGGAATCGCAGTTCTGGACATGCCCCGTGGACGCGCGATAGGCCGCATGCGATCCCAGGAGCAGAAGACAGACGCAAGCCGCATCCACGACGAGCCTGCACCGGTGCGGTGCGGAAGACACCGGCTGGAAGCCGGCGCCACCCATGATCAACCGGATTCGGGATGCCAGGCTCATCGCTCCTTAAGCTCCTACTTCAGGGCCGCAAAAAGGCACAACACACTCAAAGAAGATCACGGCTTATGCTTACCGGTCTTAGTCTCTGTCTTTTGTGTTTTTGTGGCTTTTTGCGGCCGATCCACCACAATCATACGTTGATCTCGCGCAAGCGGGCCACCATGCGTTTCGCGGCGGCGGCCGGCGACAGCAGCGCCCGCACGTGGGCCTGGCCGCGGGCCGCGATTGCTGCCGCCTCCGCGCGATTGTCGAACACCCGCCGCATCTGCTCCGCCGCATGTTCCACGGACGGCTCGGCCCACACGCACCCCTTTGGATACGGCGGCACTTCCTCCTCGATGAAGGATCGCTCGTGGCGGACCAGGTAGCTCGTCGCCTCGGTCATGAAGTCGAGGTTCCCGGAATAACCCGTCGCGATGGTCGGCTTGCCGAGCAGCATGGCCTCGGCCATCGTCAATCCGAACCCTTCGGAGCGGTGTAGCGACGCGTACGCATCGGCAGCATTTAAGAGCGCCAGCAACTCGCCCCGATCGAAATTGCGGTCGATCAGCGTGACGGCATTCTCGGCAACGGCCGCCCGCAGGTCGCGCCAGCATTCCGGATAAAAGCGCTCTTGCGGGCTCACCTTGATCGCCAGTTCGACCGGTTCGCTCGGCCGGAACGCGCATCGAAACGCCCGGATCAAGCCGAGCGGGTTCTTCCGAGGCATCCGGCTATTCATGTCGAAGATGAACAGGAACGTGAATCGATCCGCGGCGAGGCCGCATTCCACTTTCGATTTCGCCGTGAATGCCGGCAAGCGCACCGAGGGGAGCATGGGATAAACCGGTTTGCCGAGCGTTCGCAGGGCCGAGGCGATGAATGCGGTCGGCGCCCAGATTTCATCGACATCGCGGCCGCGATCGCGCCACGCCTCGGGAAGCTGCTCCAGCTCCCACCACCACTGGGCAATGCGATAGACGCCCGTGCGCGGATGCAACCCGGCCAGTCGATACACTTCGGGAATGGCCAGATCGAGGCCGGTATTGATCAGCGTGATGGGATGGCGTTCGAGGGCGAGGAAGCCGGCTCGGCCGCGGCCATCGCGGTGATGGGCCATAGGCACATCGCGGAGCGCGACCTGTACGCCGGCCCCCATCAGGGCATCCACGGCCGCCTGCGCCGCTTGCTGAAGCCCCGAGGTGTAGCGGAAGAGACCAATGGCGTTGATGCCGAGTTCGCCAGGGTTGAGCGGCCTTTCTGACGTATATTCTTGAGGCAATCTCGCCCGACGCAGCCACCGCCCACGCAAGCGGTATCCCTCGGCCAGGCCGCGTTTGAACTTCTCCCATCCCGCCGGCATAAAGGCATCCGGATAGCGCGCTTGCCATGCGGGTTGCACGAGGTACGCCGCGGCCAGGCCGCGATCCGGAGACGCATCCAGTTCGATGAGAAGTCGCAGTACATCCAGCGGTTCGATCTCCGTCTCGTGGCGGCCATAGCGGCAGAACCAATGAAAGAAGTCGCCGCGCTGGGCGGGGGTGAAGGCGAGCGGGAACTCGCGGCGGAGATCGTCGCGAAGTTCGTAGAGTTGTTCGCCGCGGATGCGGTCGCCGTGGCGAAACACTTCTTCCCGATCGAACGACGGGACATTGAGGATGCCGGCGATTCGCGCGGAATCGTATAGATCGAAGTAGTGTCCCGGATGTTCGCCGCGAAGCCACAGCGCAAGCCGCCGCCGCGCTCTCTGAAGCAACGTCAAAGATGGCAATATCGTTGGCATATCGAATGTTTAGCCGCGACCCGAAGTGGAGCGCGCCGGCTGCCCCATTTCAAGCCGCGCGGCGAACCGGCCCGATGCGTTCGGCGAGCGGCGCCCGCGCCCGGGGCCCGTGGCGTGCCGCGGCCGCGATCACCGCGGCGTACCGATCGAGCATTTCCTCATGGTTCAGGTGCAAATCGAAGGCGGCCCGCGACTCGCGCCCCATCGATTGCATTAACCCGTGATCGTCGAGCAGACGGCGCATTTGCTTCGCCAGACCGGCCGCGTCGCCGAACTCGAAGCGCAAGGCATTCGCATTCCAGAACACCTGTTCGCTTACCCCGCACACCGGCGTCGATACGATCGGCAGGCCGAACGCCTCCGCTTCCAGCACCGCCCGGCTAAAAGTCTCCATGTGCGACGTGCACACAAATGCATCCGCCGAACGGTAAATCGCCCAGACGGCATCGGTCTCCGGCACGAGGCGAACGATATCCCCCAGGCCGTACCGCGCGATCAGTTCCCTCACGTAATCGGCATAAGGAATGCCGTCGCGCCACCCCACCAGGCTGCACGTGAAATTGCGGTGATCGCGGGCCAGGAGCGCCGCTGCTTCAACGAGTGTATGCTGACCCTTGCGTTCGCAAATCGTTCCAACCGCGATTAAATGCTTCCGCTCGTTCGGCTGCCGCGGCGTCTTGCGAATGAAGTCGTCGAATGGCCGCGGGTCGAGGCCGTTATGTATTACCCGGAAATTCCCACGGATATTGAGGGTTTCAAAGAGCGCAGCGGTGTCGTGCGACGCCGGAACGACGCGGGCGGCCAGTGCGAACGCCTGTTCCACGCGCTTGCGGATGAACGGCGAAAAGAGCCGCTCGCGATGTTCGCGCGAATAGCTTTCGTGGATGATCCAGACGGCGGGGATGCCGGCCCGCGCCGCGGCTTCCACTAGCGGGAACATGGTCAGCGTGTTGGCGATGACCACCTCGGGCCGGTGTTCGCGAAGAAGCTCGGCCGCGGACCGCTGGGCGGCTTCGTATTCGCGCGACGACCACAAGCCATCGGTATAGCGCCGCGAGATCGTCGTTTCGCGCACGTCGACAGCGATGCCGGCGCGGCGATAGACCTGGCTGCCGGGTCCGCCGAGCGGCGAATAGACGGTCGGAGCGATTGCGCCGCGGCCGCGCAAACCGAGCACGATCTCGGCCAAATAGCGCGGTGCCCCTTCCGGATTGTTCAAGTTATGGGCGGCGACCAGTGTTCGCAGCGGCGACTGATTCGCCTCGACGAGTGACAGCGGACCGTCACAGAGCGGCTGCCAGGCGCGGCGCTCGCAGCAGTTCGAGTTATGGAACGAATCGACCGCTCTCCCAAAGGCCCGCTTCAAGGCCAGCAACTCAGAGGGGGATTCCAATCCGCATTCCGCGTTCCGCGTTCCACATTTCAGGCTGGCTCCCGCGACATAGATGCAGCGGAGCCCGAGGCCGCGCAATCGTAGACAATAGTCCACGTCCCAGCGGCGCCGCGGGTAGCGGTGCACGTCCAGGCCGCCAAGCCGTTCGAAGGTCTCGCGGCGCGTCAACAAGCAGCGGCCACTGACCGCCGACACGTTCCGCGTCACCTCGGCATAGAAGTAATAACTGACGGAGTCCGGGCCGAGCGATTCGAAGGCCGGCGCAGGCGCGATGCCGTCGCGCTGGCCGAGAACGAGCCCGGCTTCCTGGACCGAGCCATCCGCGGAGAGCAGCTTGCCGCCCGCAGCGCCGACGCCGGGAATCGCCAGGTTCGCGACCAATCGCGACAGCCACCGCGGTTCGCTCGGTTCCAAGCCCGCTTCCAAAAACAGCAGCAAATCCTCGGCTCGGCTCGCAGCAATCCGGTTCAAGTCCTCGGCATGATGCGTCGAGTAATTCCGATAGGTGGTGTTGTTGCGAATGGCGGCGATGCTGCGTTCGACAGCATTCGCGTCGCCGTGAAGGATGATGGCCACGCTGGGGCCATGGTCGGGGCCGTCGATGGCGAGCACCGGCAAGCCGAGCCGCTCGGCGAACGGCGGAACATAAAGGTTTTCTCTTCTCTTGGTGGCACAGGCATTCCTGCCTGTGCTCGTGTCGCTTGCACGGGCAAGAATGCCTGTGCCACCAAATAGCCCGCGCCGCTCCAGGGCTTCCGCCACGGCCTTGCGCCCTGCGGTGTGCACGTAGCTTTTGACAGTCGCCGCGGCCGCCGTCGAACTCGGCAGCGATCGCCAGTGATACAGAATCCGCGGCACGTGCTGCACGCGATCGGTCAACTCCGCGACCCGCAGCAGCAGGTCGTGATCCTGCGAACCTTCGAAGCCCGGCCGATACCGCCCCGCCTTTTCAAACACGCTGCGGCGAATCGCCGTCAAGTGGTTCACGTAGTTGTAACTGAGCAAAAGTTCCGGCGACCAATCGGGCTTGAACTGCGGATCGTAGCGATGCCCGGCCGCGTCGATCTTGTCCTCATCCGAGTAGAGCACGTCCGCATCGGGCTGCTCTTGCAAGCGCTCGGCCATGGCGAAGAGTGCTTCCGGTGCGAGGGCGTCGTCGTGATCGAGCAGGGCAATGAAGTCGCCGGTGGCGAGGTCGGCGGCGCTGTTCGTGGCCCGGCAAATGTGGCCGTTCGCAGCGCGGCGAACCTTCTTGATCCGCGGATCGTCCGGCAACTCCTTCCAGGAGCGGATTAAGGCAGGGTCGGTGGAGCAATCATCCGCCAGGCAGAGTTCCCAGTGCGGATAGATTTGCGCTTGCACCGAGGCGATGGCTTCTTTCAACCAGCGCGGCTCGACGTTATAAACGGGCACGAGGATGCTGAAGGTCGGCCGGTAGCGGAACTTCTCGATGGCGTCGGACGTGGCCTGCCGAAGCTGCGGCGTCAGCGCGGTATTCGCGACGTAGGCATCGTGGCTGGTACGCGGGCGAAAGCGGCGGGCGAGCAGGCGATAGCGCACTTTTTGCCGGAGTTCGAGCAGCTTGTCGCCGAGCCGCGACCACCGCGCTTGCCATCGCCGCGGCGAAAGTACCTGGCCAGAAGCGACGGACCGCACGACGCGATGGAAGAAGCCGGGTGATGCCGGAATGGCTTCCGTTCCAACCTGGCGCCACGGCCGCCGGTAGATTTCCTCCTCGCCAACTGCGTGAATCAGCGCCACGACAACTTCAGCGATGTCCGATTCGACTGGCAACTGCGTACCGATGTTGAAGCGGCGCATTCCCGGCGGCATATCCTCGGCTAAAGCCGGTGTGAGCAAGCTGCGGGTTGCCGTGGTCTGGTCGTAGCGCACTTCCACCGCTCGCGGCGGCTCGTGCCCTTCCGGCCCTTGCCAAAAGCCAGCGACGCGGACGAGCGCCATCCCCGAGAACGGCTCGGTGACCCGCTCGACACTCACATTGACGCGTACGGGGGCATCCATGCCCCGGAAGTGTAACCCGACTCGCCGCGAAGGCTCAAGAGCAAGCCACTTCATCCCGTGAACGGCTTAATCACTCCCATGAAGTTGAAGGTGAACATTGCCAAGTTCACCCTTAGAATGAGGAAACCGCGTTCCTCAGTATTGTCGGGAGCCCGACCTATGCCTCAACCGCCCTTCTCCCGTCGCGAATTTCTGCAAGCCATGTCGGCGGCGGGAGTCGCCACCCTCGCTGGCGGAGCACCCAAGCTTCTCGCCGAACCGATTGCGCACCCCAAGGCCCGCGCCGATACCTGCATCCTCCTGTGGATGGCCGGCGGCATGGCCGCCCCCGAGACCTTCGATCCCAAACGCTATACCCCGTTCGAAATCGGCACCGACGTTCAGAAAATCCTCTGCACGTTCCCGAGCATCGACACCGCCGTCGATAACATCAAGGTTTCGCAAGGCCTCGAGCACACCGCGAAGGTTCTCGATCGCGGCACGCTCATCCGGTCCCACGTCGTCGCCGACCTGGGGAACATTCTCCACTCGCGGCACCAATATCACTGGCACACGGGCTACATTCCGCCGCAAACGGTGGCCTGCCCGCACATCGGCGCGTGGATCGCCCGCACGCTCGGCCCCAAGAACCCCGTCATCCCGCCGTTCATCAACATTGGCCAACGCCTCGAAGGCAACGGCGAACAGGAGGAACTGAAGGCGTTCACGACTGGCGGGTTCTTCGGCACGGAGTTCGGGCCGTTCAACTTGCCGTTCCCCAACGACGCGGCCAGTGCCGTGCGGCCGCCCAAGGGCATGACCGCCGGCCGCTTCGCCGAACGGCAAAAGAAGTACCGCGAACTGCTCAAGGCCAGCCCCGTCGGCGAAATGGCCAGCGACCACCATCACGAATCGATGCTCAAGGCGATGGACAACGCGCACCGGCTTCTGGCCTCCAAGGAACGCGACGCCTTCGACCTCTCCAAGGAACCGAAAGAAAGCTACGACCGGTACAATACGGGCCGCTTCGGGCTCGGCTGCCTGCTCGCTCGCCGGCTCGCCGAGAGCGGTGCCCGCTTCATCGAAGTCACCACCGAGTACGTGCCGTTCGTCAGCTGGGATACGCACGAGAACGGCCATGCCACTTACGACCGCATGAAGAAGGAGATCGATCGGCCGATCGCGCAACTCATCCTCGACCTGGAAAAACGCGGCCTCCTCGATCGCACGCTCGTCGTGTTGGCCACGGAGTTCAGCCGCGACATGATGATCGAAGGCGTGCCCGGCAGCACGGCTTCCGACCAGTCGCGAGCCAAGACGGACGTTCTCAAGGAGCCGAAGCACTACGGCCTGCATCGACACTTCACCGGCTCCGGCTCGGTGCTGATGTTCGGCGGCGGCATCAAGAAGGGCTTCCTGTACGGCGAAACCGCCGCGGAACGGCCGCTGCTCACGACGAAGAATCCGGTAAGCATCAAGGACCTGCACGCGACCATTTTCACGGCGATGGGCATGTCGCCGCGGACGGCGTTTGAAGTGGAAAAACGGCCGTTCTACGCCACCGAAGACGGCAAGGGCCAACCGGTGATGGAACTCTTCGCGAAGCAGTGATCGTTTGGATCTTGGTGGCACAGGCATTCTTGCCTGTGCGAGCTTTTGGCACAGGCAAGAATGCCTGTGCCACCGAACAGATGCACGGCCGCGCTCCCCGTGTGGTCGCGGCGAGGCTATGATCAAGAGGGCATGTTTTCCTTCGCGAATCCGGGCTTCTTTTGGCTCGCGCCGCTTGCGGCGCTCGTGCCGTGGTGGTGGTTGCGTCGGCCGCGGCCGGCCCTCCGCTACTCGGATACGCGCCTCTTTGCCGACTTGCCGCGCGGCCGGGCCGACCGGGCCAAGTGGGGCGGCGCCCTTCTCCGCGGCCTCGCTTGCTTATCCCTGATCATTGCCTGCGCCGGGCCGCGCTCGCCGGATGAGCAAACCCGGCTGCCCGCCGAGGGGATCGCCATCGTGCTCGCCCTCGATGTCAGCGGCAGCATGGGCGAAGCGGACGTGGCCTGGTCGGTGGGAAGCCCGCCCATCTCGCGGCTGGAAGCGGCCAAGCGCTCGTTCGCGCTCTTCGTGAACGGCGGCGAGGCCTCGGGCGGAATCGTCTTCGAGCCGCGCATCTCGGATCAAATCGGCCTCGTCACCTTTGCCGCCTTGCCGGAAACGGCGTGCCCGCTGACGCTCAACCATTCGGTCCTCTTGCAAGTGGCGAGCGGCCTCGAACCGAAGGCCGGTCTCGATGCCGGCACCAACGTCGGCGACGCGATTGCCGAGGGGCTCATTCGCCTGGAGAAAGGGGCCGGCGACCGCCGCAAGGTGCTGATTCTGTTAAGCGACGGCGAGCACAACGTCAGCAAGGAAGGGGCGAGCGATCCGCTCAAGCCGCTTCCCGCGGCGCAACTCGCCGCCAACCTCGGCATCCGCGTTTACACGATCGATGCCGGCGGCGAACCGGCCCTGGCGACCACGCCCGAGTTGCAGGAACAACGGCGGAGCGGCCGCGAAGCGCTGCGAGCCGTCGCCGCCATGACGGGCGGCCGCTCGTTCGCGGCGACGAGTGGGAGCGAACTCCTCGCTGCGTACCAGGAAATCAGCGGGCTCGAGAAGTCGCCGGTGGAGAGCTTCCAGTATCGCCGCTACTTCGAGTATTATCCGTGGTGCGCGGCGGCGGCGTTGGCGCTTCTTCTCGCGGCACATCTCCTGGAGCGGACGCGGTGGCGGACTGTGCCCTGAGCAATTCCGGCTTCACTTTTTCCACGTACTGCACAATGACCCCGAGCAACAACCCTTCAACGATCACGATGGGAACGTGGGCGACGAGCACCAACCGGGCCAGCGCGATCCAGTCTTCCTTGCCGCCGGCAAGCAGCACGAAGTAGTCGATGATGGCCGATGCCGCGACGGCGCTGCCGCCGAGAATCGCGCCGCGGAGGAATGTCGGCATGCCTGCCTTCCGGAGCACCGGATAAAGCCACCCCGCGGCGACAGCCGGGATGCCAATGATGCAGGCGTTCAGGCCGAGCGTTGTCAATCCGCCGTGGGCCACCAGGAAGTATTGCAGCACTAGGCCAATGGTAATCGCCAGCGGCGCCCTCCGCCCCAGGATTACGCCGACCGGGCCGTTGAGGATCGGGTGGACGCTCGTGGGAATGATGGCGAATGGAATCCGCAAGGACGACGCAACGAAGAACGCGGCTGAGAGTACGCCGATCCGGGGGATCCACTCTTCCGTGAGCCTGAAGCAGGCGATCAGCAGGAGGATCGCGGCGCCGACGAACCCACCGATCAACCACGGCGTCGCGATCGCCCCATCGGAAAGATGCACGGCAAAGATCATGTTTCCGTTCGATTAGCCGCGAGGCGGAGTCTGCGGAGCCGAGCGCGACTCAAATCCCCGGAAGTTCCCACCCCTTGCGGTATTCCTTGCTCACGAGCGCCGTCGCCTTCCTGGAATTGGTGAACGCCAGTTTCGCCGCGTCCCACTCGAGTTTCTCGCCGGCGAACCGCACCGCGATGTTCCCGAGCAACATCGCCTCGGTGAGCCGAGCGGCGAAGTCGAAGTTCGAATACGCCAGCTTCGGATTGGCCGCCTTGATGGCAAGCACCCACTCGGCCTTCTGCGCATGGTCCTCGTCCTTGTTGACGCCGAGCGGCAACTTCTCCGGAACCTTCGTCTGGACTGCCTTGCCGATCTCGTCCGGGAAAAAGCGGAAGCTCGCCCCATAATCGTTCGGACTGAACAGGGTCGCATTTTGGCCCACGATAATCGAACCGCTATCCGAAAGCTTCTCGCCGGGCTTGAGCAACTTGGCGACCAGGTCCGCCGGGGGAAGGACGCGCTGGCCGTCCTTCTTCCCTTCGTACCAGTGCAAGGTGACGGCCGGCTGCTTACCGCGGGCCGGGTACATGTACTGGATGTGCGCCCACGCCGGGTACGTCTCCGGGTTGATCTGGCCGCACTCGGCAAGCACCGCGGTCGGGGCATCGAGGCCCATGGCTCGGAAGGGCATGTTGGCGGTGTGGCAGCCCATGTCGCCGAGGGCCCCGGTGCCGAAATCCCACCAGCCGCGCCAGTCGTGCGGGTGATACGCCGGCTTCTTGTCCGGCTGCACGGCGTATGGCCGTTCCGGCGCCGTGCCGAGCCACTCGTTCCAGTGCAAGTATTGCGGCACGGGCGGCGTGCTTTTCGGCCGGGCCACGTAATCCGGCGCCTGCTTCCAGTAGACCCACGGCCGGTTCGTCCAGACGTGGGCTTCGACTACGTTGCCAATGAGCCCCGATTGCACGAGTTCGACGGCGCGGCGGAGGCCGTTATGGGCCGAACCCTGGTTGCCCATCTGCGTGCAAACGCCATGTTTCGCGGCGGTTTCGCGCATCAACCGGGCCTCGGCGACCGTGTGCGTCAACGGCTTCTGGCAATAGACGTGCTTGCCGGCCCGCATGGCCAGGACCGCCGCGGGGGCGTGCGAATGGTCCGCCGTGGAGACCGTGACCGCGTCAAACTCCCTGCCCATCGCATCGAACAGCTTGCGGTAATCGGTGAAGCGTCTGGCGTCGCGGAACTTCGCCGCCGAGCCGCCGGACCGCTGTTCGTCCACATCGCACAATGCGACGACCTGCATGAGGCTGCCGGCCTGTTCGATGTCGCTGGCGCCTTTGCCGCCGACGCCGATCCCAGCGACGCGGAGCTTATCAGCCGCCCCCAGCACTCGGGCCGCGGAGAGTGCCGGGCCGGTCAGGAAGTAGCCGAGGGAAGCGGCCGAGGTTTGCAGCGCGCGGCGGCGGGTCAACATGGGAATGCTCCATGAAAAGATTCCCCAGTATTCTAGCGAATCCGCCCGCGGCGCGCTCGGCTCCCCGGACTCCGCACTGCGGCTATTGACGATCAGGAAAGTAATGACACTTATTGCAAGCCGTCTTCCACCTCCCCCCTGGTGGGGGAGGTCGACGAATGTCGTCTCGCAGAGACGACGTTCGGCGGGCGGGGGGTATCAGTCTAGCAAATCGGAACCCCCCCACCCGCCGACTCGCTTCGCTCGTCGGCGACCTCCCCCACAATGGGGGGAGGTTGTGGTTAGTAGTAGCTTGCCATTGTTTTCATGACGCTCAATAATCCTGAAAATCCGCTATCAGTTGCACCCGGCAGACGTGTAGAATTCGGATGTGGATGTCGTGCGACCGTGGCGCGACGGGTTGAAGGCCGAGGGCGTCTGGCACTGGTACGCCGGACGTTCGAGGCGTGGCTTAACTGAAAGGAGGTGATCCTGTGAGTAGTAGTTGTTACCAGGATTTCGAGGGCCGGCTGGTCTAACGGCCGCATAACGGGTGGTCCGTTAAGCCGGCTACCCAACAGAACCCCCAGGCCTGCGGCTCGGGGGTTCGCTATTTCCCGGCGCGGTCGATCACCAGCTTGCTCACGGCCTTGAACCGCGGATGCGCCGAATCGCGGACCCAATCGAAGGCGATCGCCTCGGCGGAAGTGACGACCGCGCCGGCGGTTTCCATCCGCCGCAACGCCAGATCGTGATCGGTGGTGAACCGCGCCGCCAGGGCATCCGCCGGCAAGAACACATGCAGTCCCGCTTCCATCAGATCCAGAGCCGTCTGCATCACGCAGACGTGCGTTTCCATTCCCACCAGCACCACGTTCGGCCGCTGCAGCATCTCCAGTTCTTCCAGAAACGTCCCCGCGCCGCAGCAGCTGAATGTCGTTTTCGAAAGGGCCTGCGGAATGCGGCGCGCGATCTCGGGCGTCGTCGGGCTCAATCCCTTCGGGTACTGCTCGGTGGCGCGAATCGGTATCTCCAGCAGCGCCGCGACATCGAGCACGAAGCCGGCGTTCCGAACCAGGGCGGCCGCGGTCGGTATCTTGGCGAGCAGTTTGTCCTGGATGTCGACGACCACGACGGCCGTGGTTTCGGGCCGCAGGCGTTTGATTCCCGTCATGGATGGCTTCCGCGTTCCAGAGCCTTTTGCAGGGCGTCGAGGCCGGCGTCCAGTTCTTGCTGTTCGTCGAACGCAATCGGTGTGCCGCCGAAGCGGCTGCGATAATAGGCGTTGACCCATTCGATGGGAACGGCGGCATGCGGGGCGGTGGCGGCGCGTTCGCCCAGTTCCATCGCCGCTTCCTCGGCGAACTCGCGCGGCGTCGCCCCCGGCGCCGGCGTGAATCCGTGCTGCCCGAGCAAATCGACCAACCGCTGGAACCACTCGGCCGATGGATGCGAGTCGGCCGCGGCAATTCGTTCGGAAGGCCGCTTGGCCATGCGCCAGGCCAGCCCGAGCAGAACCGCGATCACGGCGACCCCCAAAAACTGCGGATTCCACAGGCGTTTCAAGGCGGCCTGCAGCGCCCGATCGCGTTCCTCCGCCGTGTAATGGAACAGGTAGCGCTCGAAGGCGTCCTGCCCCCAGTCGAGCATCGCACTGCGGCGCGCCTTCGGAGTTTCCACCCGCGCCGGCGCCGGATCGAGAGTCAACCAGTGCCAGACCGGGCCGCGCGTTCTCGGATCGGGGCGCTGGATCAGGGCTTGCGCCCAGGCATGGGCGAACTCTTGCCGCACAGCGTACGTGCCGCTGCCGGTCGCCTCGCACCCCTTGAACCCGAGCACCATTACGGCGGGGATTCCCTCGGACCGCAGCATGAGCACGAGCGCCGTGGCGAACCGCTCGCAATGCCCCGCCTTCGAATAAAAGAGGAAGTCCTCGATCGGATCGACATCTTCGTTTTCGCGGCGGATGTCGGTGCTGTAAAGGAGATCGGTGCGTTCGGAGAGATGATCGCGGAAGGCGCGGGCGATCGCTTCGTGGTATTGCGGATAAGGCAGGTTGTAGACCACCTCGCGGCGCAGTGCCCCGGCCGGGAGGCGGCCGGCCGCCGCCATCTCGTCCATCACCTTGTCGGCGTAAACGCGGACGCTATCGAGCGGTTGATCCTTCAGTTCGCTGCGCACGCTCGCCCCCATCGGATAAGCCTGACTCACGCCGATCTCCGCGGGCGGCAGAGTGTACTGCACGTAGTGCGCCATGGGCGGCCCGGCCGAGATGGTGCGCGGGCCGCCGCCGAGCCGATTGGTGAACACGGCGCCGTTGATCGCCGGGTGCCACGGTTGCGGCGACCCGTTCTCGGGAAGGTCCGCGACCGAGGCTTGTTCGCCCTGCTGCCACGCCACCGGTTCGGCGAGGAACCGCGACCGCAGCTTCCGCGGCACAGTGTACGTCAGCGTGTAGCCGTTCGGGCCGAAGTCCGGCGGCGCCCAGGGCACGGTCGGCGGCCGCGTTTGCGGCACGGTCGGCAGTTGCACGACGATGTCGCGCCGCCAGACGCCGCGCGTATAGCCGACGTAGAACGCGCCGCACCACTTTTGCTCCGGGTCGAGGTCGTCCTTCGGGCGACCTCGGGAATCCGCGGCGCGGACTTCGAACGCCGTCTCCGGGTTCTCGCGGAGTTCGCCGGTGCGGTTCAGGTCGATCATTTGATCGGCGGCATAGCCGATCTCGATCCGCGAATTGTCGAAGCTGAACTTGGCCGCCGGCGACCGCGGCGTGAGCAGGTAAATCGGTATTGCGATCACGGCCGCGACCATCGTCCAGATGGCGGCTCGAAGGAAGTTCGCCGGCCAACCGCGCTTGCCGGCCACGCCGACCGTGCCGAGCGGCGGCTCTTTACCTGGAATCGCCGCCACCGCGCCACTCGATCGCGACAGGAAGAACAGCGACAGCGACCAGACGGCGCCGAACAGGTACGCCGCCGTGGCGAGCACCGTGACGGCCTGTTCGGCCATGACGCCGGCAAGGATGATGGCGGCCAAGGCCATCCCGTGCATGACCCAGTAGTCGCCGGCGTGCTTCTCGCGGCGGAGGAGCTTGGCGCACACCAGGGCCATGAGGAGCGGCCCCGTGAGCGCGACGAGGAAGACGGTCCAGCCGAGAGCCTGGAACTCGCCGCGCTTCAGTTCGCGGAAGACGCGGAACCCGGCCCAAATTAATGCGATGAAGCCGATCCATGCGCCGAGCCGATTCGCCGCCGGAATCGAAAGGAGCGGCACTCGCGCCTCGACGCGGAAGATCACCGCCATCGCGATCGCGATGACGACGGCAAACGCGCCCGCTTCCGGCAGCATCGCCGATTCCGCATACCCCAACCCGAGGCAAGCGACGCCCAGGGTGAAGTAGGTGCTGAACCGGAACGGCGTGCTCGGAAGCATGGCGCGGCCTCCGGATCACACGCTTTCGGACAGCTCGAACCCCTTGCGGTATTCGCGGAAGAGCAGTGCATTGGCCTTGGCAAGGTCGCCGCCGCTCGTGAAGGTGTGCGACTTCGAATCGAAAGCAAGTCGCGGCCCGAAGCGGCCCTTCACCGCCGTCGCATCGACCTTGTTCTCTTTCAAGTGGGCCAGCAAGCGGCCGGCGCACGCGGCCATGTCCTTATCGCTCACGCCCGCGGCCTGGTCGAGCGGTTCCTCGCGGCCGAGGCGATAACTGATGTTCGCCAGGTGGCACAGCGACGCCGAGATGTGCCCCTCGGAGATGTCCGCGTTCAGGTCTTCGTGCTTGCGGCTGCGGACGGCCTTGACGAAGTTGTCGAAGTGGTTCTGGTCGTTGCCGCCCGTGAACTTGGCGATCTGCTTGCCGGCCGCGTCGTAAACGATGCCGCTGGAGTAGTAATTCGGGCAAACGACCATACCGTTGTCGCCGACCCAGATGACGCCGACATCGGCTCCCTTGTACTTGTCGGTCTTGAGGCCGCGCACTTCGAAGAGCATCTTGGCGCCGGGGAACTGGAAGAGGCTGAGTTGCGTGTTGGCGGTCTGGCCGTCGTCGACGTAACCGAAGCGGCCGCCGAAGCTGACCACCGACTCGGGCATTCCCTGCTTGAGGCCCCAACGGGCGACGTCCATCTGATGGACCCCCTGGTTGCCGAGGTCGCCGTTGCCGTTCTCCCAGATCCAGTGCCAGTCGTAGTGGACGGTGCCGTTGCCGGTTTTGCGGTGCGGCGGGGTGAGCGGGGCGGGGCCGCACCACAGGTTGTAATCCATCGTCTTGGGGGGAAGCTGGTCGCCCTCCACTTTGCCGATGCTGCCGCGGCGCTTGTAGCAGAGGCCGATGGCCAGTTCCACCTTGCCGATCTTGCCGCTCTGCACGGCAGCGACCGCATCGCGCATGGCCGGGTTCGAACGGCTCTGCATGCCGACCTGGCAAATGCGGCCGTACTTCCGGGCCGCCGCCAGCATGATCGCCCCTTCCTTCACGTTGTGCGTCGCCGGCTTCTCCACGTACACGTCCTTGCCGTTCTGCATCGCCCAGACGGCCATCAAGGCGTGCCAGTGGTTCGGCGTCGCGATCGACACCACGTCGATGTTCTTGTCCTCGACCACCTTGCGAATGTCCTTGACGTATGCAGGCGGCTTGCCCTGCTTCCCTTCGATGCTCTTCATGGCCTTGCCAATGACGCCTTCGTCGCAATCGCAGACGGTGGTGATTTCGCAGTTGTTCTTGCCGAGGAAGCCGCCGACATGGCTCATGCCGCGGCCGTGGACGCCAACGACGGCGACGCGCAGGCGATCACCGGCGGACCGGGAAGTGGAGGCGGGTTTATCGTCGGCGGCAGCGGCGCCGGTGCTGGCCGCGGCGGCGGCCGCCAGGATCGCGGCCCGGTCCAAAAACTCGCGACGGCTGAAAATATCCATGGGTATTCCTCGGGAATCGGGGGAAAGGCAGGTGTGCTCAATTAAACCGCATCGCCCGGCGAAAAGCAATCGGCTACATTCTTGATGGCACAGTCATTCTTGCCTGTGCAAAGGCCCGCACAGGCAGGAATGCCTGTCCACCGCTATAGCGTCAGCGACCGGAGGGCTTCGCATCCATCTTGGCGCCGGACTCCAGCAGGATCCGCAATAACTCAGCGTGCAGAGCGCCGTTAGTGGTGAGGCTGTCCGAGCGAAACGGATCGCACGCGCTGCCATCGGAACAAGTGACCTGGCCGCCCGCTTCCTGGATCAGCGTGAAGCCGGCCACCACGTCCCACGGCCAGTTGTCGAATGCCCAGTAGCCGTCGAACCGGCCGGCCGCCACATACGCCAGGCTCAAGGCGGAGGAACCGTTGCGGCGTAAGGCCTGCGCGTGGTCCGAAACCTTGGCCCAAACGCCGAGATTGCGCCGCTGCTTTTCGATATTGGCCGGGAATCCCGTCGCGATGAGCCCGTCGCGGACGATCGGCACACTGCTGACGCGCATCGGCTTGCCGTTGAGGAACGCCCCGCCGCCGGCCGTGGCCGTGAATAACTCGTTGAGCCGCGGATCGAGAATGACGCCGAGCACGGGCCGACGCTCCGCCCACAGGCCGATGGAAATGCAGTACGCCGGCACGTCGTGAACGTAATTGGCGGTGCCGTCGAGCGGGTCGACGACCCAGGTGGGCGGGGCGTCGGCCGGCGGCCGCAGCGATTCGATCGGCAGGCCGGTCGATTCTTCTTCGCCGAGGAAGCGGTGATCCGGGAAGCGGCCGAGAAGGAGCGCCTTGATGGCGTCTTGCGAGGCCTGGTCCGCCTCGGTGACGAGATCGGCCCGGGCCTTTTCCTTGACGGAGAAGCGCGATCGCCACGATTCGAGAATCTCGGCCGCGCGCCGCGCCGCCGCGGTCGCCGCCTCCAGGTACTCGGATAAACGAGTTGCGTCGAAGTTCATGCCGGCCATTGTATGGCCAGTGGCCCCTCGGGTTAGCCGCGACGCGGAGCGGAACGCTCGGTGGGATTCTTACTGAGATTCGACTGGCTCTTTTGCGGAACGAGTCGGTCACCGAGCGCAGTCTGCCGCTGCATTGCATCCGCGAAGTAGGCGTCGATGTCGTAGTTGAATTTCGCCGCTAGCTTATCGCGGGTGCGGTGGCTTCCGCAACGATGGGATCTTCCCACATCGCTCAGCCTCCCATGAGTTCATCGGGCGTGCAGAGAGCCGGCATTGTGAACGGGTGTAACTGCGTTCCCGGCGCATTTGCCTCAAGGCGCTGTATCGATGCAACACTTGCAATGGACGCGACTTACGTGTCTGAGAGCCCTTGAAATCCGGATGCCGAATAAACAGAACTTCGTTTTGGTTTGGAGCAATGAGATCAGGAAAATCAACCAACATAGAGTTTGGGCGAGAAAACATCACATTGCCTACCGCTGGAACCCCTTTTTTCTGGGGGATTTGGCCGTGCGGGAATGCGGTTACGCCCATTGTGAACCCCGCTCGCTCGCAGACTACCGCTATTCTCCGCGAGATTTGGGCGTTTGCCAAGTGCTTGCAGTTCCAGGTCAACAGGTAATCGACACCGTGAACCGCGGCAATGGCGACATGGCCCGCTACTGCAAAATAGCATGTCAGTTTTTGGCCGTAGCAACGGTTCCACCGTCTGCCCGACTCGGATTCCACTCATTTTACCTGTGGATACACGAATTCTACACTATGGTTTTAGACAGTAGCTTCCAGGATTTTTCGATACGATTATATGAACGTTAGATTATAATTTAGCTATTTTCCCGACGGTTTTGCTTCGAAGGCCTCAATCGACAGTTCTGTTACCCTCCGATTGACCTTTGCGAAAGCCTCCGAGATCACAAAACACTCGAAAACAACTGGTTTTTCGCTCAGAAAATCGTGGAAACTACTGTTTAGATACCCGCTGTTTTTCAGCCTGAATTGAGAGAGTGAGAAATTCCTGCCGGAGCGGTATAAGAGGCTTCGATTGGTGGCCTTTAAATTCCAATTTGGAGAGTCTGATGGAGGGTTGTTTCACTGTTTTCTTCGTCATCGTAGTACTGCCAATCGCTATCACGAGGTATCTTCAAGAACTGAAAAAAGAGCGCAATCTAGAGGAGATCAAGCGGCAAAAGGAGATAGAGGATTTGCGTATGCGAGAAGAGACTTCCTTCGTACTAGAGAATATCTGCAAGACGAAAGGCGAGCTGGTTCCGATACTTCAACAACAATTCCTAGTTCAGCCATGTTTCCGCTGCAACGAGTACGCCATGCAATTGCTTGGAGTAAGCCCTAACGGCAGATCAATTCACTATCAATGCATTCATTGCCTAAAGAAAATGCGCGCCAGTGCTGGGACACAAGCCGCGTTACGAAGTGTGCAACTTTGGATAACACTTTGCGAGTTGCTCAAAAAAGGAGAGATTCTAGACTTCAGGTTTTCTCGCATCCACGATTGTAGTGTGTTTTTTGAAGCACCGGCTGCTCCTCTTCCGTTCGAACAAACGACTCGCACGCCAATTCCTGAGGCGATGCGGAGTGAAGTTTGGCGCCGTGACGGTGGCCGATGCGTTCAATGTGACTCAAAGCAAAACTTGCAATTTGATCACATTATTCCCATTACGCGAGGAGGGGCAACTTCTGTAGCAAACCTACAACTTCTTTGCCAGCCCTGTAACGGGGGAAAAACCAACAGAATTTGACCGATAGAATTGCATCGTTCACTTCTCTTGCAAACCAGTCGGTCAACTTTGTAGCTTGAGAATGGATCCGATGTTCCTCGGCGTGATCCAGGTCGCATAACATCTCAGTAATGCACTGAGGCCCCGGACGTTGCGGAGGCCCGACTCCACGGCGGCCATTAACAAATACGGGCGGCTTCGGTCCCAGTCGCAGTAGAAACTCGCCGGCCTCGGCAGCGAGATCGAAGCATTTGGGCGATATGCCAAATCGCCGCGCAATAGTTTCGTCAGATCCAACTACCGTCGCAGTCGCTCTCGCATTCATTGCGTGGCCATCGCCCTCGGCCATCCGACTGAGCCGGTCATGAAAAGAACTCGATATTCTGGTCGCCAGTAGCCGCCGAAACCTGCTACGATCTCCTTCACTCATCCACTGAGGAGCCGCCATGATCGCCGTCTGTTTCATCGGCCTGATGCTCTCGCCGCAAGTCCCGCCGGCCGACGCCTTCGAACTCACCCTGCGGTCGCGAGCCAAGGCGAACGACAAGTTCGACCTGCGCACGCGATCCGAAGCATGGCCGGCGAAGCGGACGGCCGTCATCGTCTGCGATATGTGGGACGCCCACCATTGCCTCAACGCCGTTCGCCGGGAAGAAGAGATGGTGCCGCGGATGAACGCGTTCCTGATCAAGGCGCGGGAGCGGGGCGCGCTGATCATTCACGCGCCGTCGAGTTGCATGGACGCTTACAAGAACCATCCCGGCCGCAAACGCGCCCAATCGGCGCCGCTCGCAAAGAACCTGCCCAAGGACATCGGCCTGTGGTGCTCCAAAATTCCCGCCGAGGAAGCGGGGAAATATCCGATCGATCAATCGGATGGCGGCGAGGACGACGACCTCGCGGAGCACGACGCCTGGCACGTCAAGCTCAAGGCGATGGGCCGCAATCCCAAGGCGCCGTGGCAGAAGCAACACGCCGGGCTGACCATTCGCGATGAGGACGCCATCAGCGATTCCGGCGTGGAAGTGTGGAACTTGCTGGCAAGCCGCGGCATCGATCGCGTGATGCTGCTCGGCGTGCACACGAACATGTGTGTGCTGGGCCGCCCCTTCGGCCTGCGGCAACTGGCCAAGAATGGCAAAACCGTCGTGCTTGTCCGCGACCTCACGGATACCATGTACAACCCGAAGATGCCGCCGATGGTCAGCCATTTCGAAGGGACTCGGCTGATCGTCGAGCACATCGAGAAGTTCGTCTGCCCGACGATTACGTCGGACCAGTTGCTCGGCGGCAAGGAGTTCCGCTTCAAGGGCGACAAGTGATGAGTTCCCATGACGCCATCAGCGCCGCCCGATCATACAACACCTGAATGCCTCCAATTGCCGACGCCGACGACTGGTCTGCCCTCGTTCGCGACACTCTGTCGCGCTATTCCGAGCCGCTGCTGAGGCAAGTCGCGGGCAAGTTGATTCGCCCGCGCACCCAGCAACCGCTCGACGAACTGCTCGAGAAATCGACCGCGACGCTCGGCAACGCGCCGGTCATCGATCGGCGCATCAAGGATTTATCGGCCCCCGCGCGCAAGTTACTCGCCCTGATCGGCCTGTCGCGGCAACCGCGGTGGAAGGTCGGCCACCTCATTTCGCTTCTCGCGGCGCTCGGCCACGCCGAGGGCTTCGCTCCGGTGCAAGAGGCACTCGAAGACGGGCTGCTCTTTCCGGACCTCGTTTCCAACGCCCCGCCGCTGGACGACTTCGCGGCGTGGCTGGGTCAATCCGGGACGCTGGCCGCTTCGGTGTTCGCGCATCCGCAGGTGGCCGGGCGGGCGCGGGGCGAATCGCTCGACTTGCCGAACCTGGCGGTTGCGGCGGCCGGAGCGGCGCGTACCGCCGACGGCCTGGATTGGCCGCTGCGGCTCGCCGCCGTCTGGCAACAAGTTGAGGCCGGCCCGGTCCGCCTTACGCAGGCCGCCACACTGTTCAAGCGCGATCAGACGCGCCTGCAAACCGACGAGGTGCTCAACGCCCCGGCCGTCGATCAACTCGCCGCCATTCCCGATCCGGGCGCCCTCGCTTTGTTCTGGGCTCGCGCCGCCGGATTATTGCAAGAAAGCGACGGCGAGTTGCGGGCCGGGCCGCTGCCGAAAGCGTGGGACGAACCGGTTGCCGAAGTGCTCGCCGATCTGTTCGCCGCTTTGCCGCACGTCGAGGCGTGGGATCCGCTCGCCGGTTATGCGCCCAGTGACACCGGGCTGTCACCGCTGCCCAGCGCGGCGCTCTTGTGCCTCTTGCTTTTGAACGGCAACCGCAAGCCCGCGGAATCGTGGTTCGCTTCGGCGGCCATCGCCCGCTGGCTGTGGGATCACCATCCGTCGTGGGCGGGCACGCTGCCGACGGAGTCCCACGCGGATTACGGCCGGGCCTGGGTGGATGCCTTGCTCCTCGGCGTGATGTACCCGCTCGGGCTTCTGGAGGCGGTCGAAGCGAGCGACGGAGTCCGCATTCGGCTGGGCGAACTCGGGCGGCAGTTGTTTGCGGGCGGCCCGGAACCCGCGGCGCAGCCGGCCTTCCCGCAAACGCTGCTCGTGCAGCCGAACGCCGAGGTGCTCGCCTATCGGCAAGGGCTGACTCCCGCGCTCATCGGTTCGCTGTCGCGGTTCGCCCGCTGGAAAGCGATCGGCCCGGCCTGCACTCTCGAACTCAATGCCGAGCAAACTTACCGCGGCCTGGAATCGGGTCTGACGCTGCCGATGATGCTGCAAGTACTGGCTCGCCACGGCACGCGGCCGGTGCCGGCGAACGTCGCCGACCTGCTGCAGCGCTGGTCCAACAAGCGCGAACGCATCACCGTGTTCAGTTCGGCGGTGCTGGTGGAATTTCCCACGGCCGCGGACCTGGATGCCGCCATCGGTCGCGGCATCGTCGTCGTTCGCGTCACCGATCGCATCGGCATGACGGCGGAAGGAAAGGAACCTGCACTCTCGCAACTGCGGCTGATCGGCAATCGCGATTACGAAGGGAAGCCGCAGCGCTGCGTGAGCGTGGCCGACGACGGCGTGACCTTGACCGTGGACGCCGCCCAGGCCGATTTGCTATTAGAAGCGGAGATCGGCCGCTATGCGGACCCGTTGCCGAGCGATGTCCCGACGGTGCGACGCTTCCGCTTGAGCCCGACTTCGCTGCGCCGCGCCGCCGACCTCGGGCTCGGCATCACCGAGATTGATGCCTGGTTCGTGGAGCGCACCGGCTTCCCGCTGTCGCCGGCCGGCCGTCTCTTCCTGCTCGGCAAGCAACTTCCGCCGCCCGCCGCGGCCCGCAAGCTCGTGATCCAGTTCCCGACGCCGGAAATCGCCGACGGCGTAATGCAGTGGCCCGAGACGCGGCGACTGGTTAGTGAACGCCTCGGCCCCATGGCAATTGCCATCGAGGACGCAGCCCTGGAACCGCTGCAACAAGCGATGACGGAAGTGGGCGTGACGTTGGAAAGCGTTTAAGGCTCCTCCTCCTCTTCGTCATCGGTCTTGGCGAGCATTGCCGCGGCTACTTCCAGGGTCAGCATGCGGTCGAAGAGGCGGGCGGCGGTCATGGCGCGGAGGAGTGCCGGGGCGGCGCCGCGGTCGTCGGCCCTCACGCCGGCAATGGCCGCCTCGAGACGCTCGGCAATGTGCCCGGCGCCGGCGGCGGAAAACTCGTCGCGCAATGCCGCCAGCCGCGCGAGGTCTTGCGCCCCGGCCGAACGCAACCCGCGCACCGCCAGGTCCTCGAGCGCCCCATGCAGCCGGTCCAGGCCGTCGCGCAGTTCGGCAATCTCGTCCAACGCTTCCCTCACATCGCGTAGAAATCTTCGGGAATCGTCTCGGTCGGCCGCCAGTCCACTTCGCCGGCCTCCGCCCCCTTGTACTTCAAGAACGATTCGCTCTGGATGTCCTTGTCCATCGCCGGCTTCTTGGCGCGGCTGGCGTCGGCCCAGGCGTTGACCGTCGCCGGGTCGAGTTGGCCGGCCTTGGTGAGCCCGACGATGAGCACGAGCAGGTGCTTGCAAAGCGCCCCGCGGAGGCCGCCGCAGGCCATCAAGTTTTGCGTGCAGCAGCCGAAGTCGCCGCTGGAAGTCAACCGGCACGAATAAACCAGGTCCCTGCTCGACTGGCTCTTCACGATGCCGACGACGGAATCGTCTTTCACTTCGGCGAACAGCTGGAAGCGCTCGGCCTTGAGCATCGATCCCGCTTTCTGCATGCGGGCCGCTTCGACCTTTTGGCCGAGGTTGGCGAGGAACGTCGGGAAATCGAGGCTGCCGACGGCGATCGGCGCGACCGGCTTCGGCGCGCCCTTCCAGATCATGGAAATGGGCGGCTCGAATTTGGGTGGGAACTTGGTCCCTTCGTCGTACTCGGCGTGGTCGAACTTCGCGCCGGCCAACTTCGCGCCGGTGAAGTTCGCGCCTTGCAGTTTCGCATTGCTGAGATCGGCATCGGTGAGGTCGGCTTTCTTGAAGCTGGCCCCGGTGAGCGTGGCGCACTGCAACATCGCATGGTGAAGATCGGCGGCGTCGAAGTTGGCCCCGGAGGAATTCGAGCCAGTGAGCATGGCTTCTACGAGCTTCGAGCCGGCGAACTTGGCGTTCTCCAGTTTGATGCGGTAGTTGAACTGAATTTCACTCAGATCGATTCCCGAGAAATCGACGCTGCTGAAATCGTTGAGTCGCTGCCGCTCGCCGAAAGAGAGGTCGTTCCACGCGGCAGTGCCCGTGGCGCGAATCTTGGCGATCAGGGTTTCGCGCTCTTTGGCATCCTTGTCGGCGCGCTCTTGCTTGAGTTTCTTGAGTTCCTCTTCGCTGGCCGTCTCGACGCCGAACGCTTCGGCCCAGGCGGCGATCGCCAGCTTCGTCAATTCCTTGCCGCGGACGCTCGCGCTTCCTTTGGCTTGCGCGGTGTCGAAGCGCGGCGTCGCGCCCGGCCAGCGATCCGCAAGCCGGAACATCCCTTGCGTCAGATTCCCCGCGGGAACCTGATCGTAGTGATCGGTGCCGGCATTGGCGTAGCGCGAGTTGGCCCAGCAATTGCCTTTGGTGTAAGTTGCGGTCAGCGTCGCCCGGCCGCCATCGGTCGTATCGACTTCAATCGAGGAGGTGAAAGTCTTGGCGCCGATGGCCGCGGCGAATGCCGCCAGTTGCGGGCCGGGCGTTCGATCCACCGGCGGCTTGAAGTTCTTGGCCTTCGAAGCGTCGAGCTTGTCGATCTTGGCAGCCGTAAGGACCGCGCCGTCAAAGTCCGCTCCGGCGACGTTCGCGCCCGCGAAATTCACCTCCGTGAGGTTCGCCCCGCGGAAATCGGCGTTGCGAAGATCGGCCTTCTTGAACGAAGCGTTCCGCAGTTCGGCTTTGGCGAACGAGGCCCGCGTCAGGATTGCATCGTCGAAATCCCCGGAATGGGATCGCGCCCCGGAGAAATTGACGCCGCTCAGGTCGAGGCGAGGGAACTTGCAGCCGTAGATTTCTGCACCGCTGAGGTCCGCCCCCGCGAACGAACAGTTCTTGAACGCGATGTGATGTGCCGTCAATTTCGGGACCGCCGCGCCGCTGAAATCGCAACCCTCCACGATTGTTCCGAGTTGCAGTTCGGGAAGGTTCGCCTTGCGAAAGGTGCACGCTCTGAGTTCATCGAAGCCGGCGCCTTCTCCCCCGGCGCCATCGAAGTCCGCACCCTGAACTTTCCCAAACTCCGCCTGCTTGATGTGCGCCCCCTTGAAGTTCGCGCCATCGAAGCGAATCTGTTCCAGCTTAGCGCCCTCGAGGTTCGCTTTCCGAAGGTCCGCGCCGCGGAGATCAATCGAGATTCCTCCAAGAACCGCGATCCTCGAGAAGTCCTCCCACCATTCCGATGGCTTCGGCGGGCCGGTGAGCATACGAACGAATTCGTCGGCGCTCAACGCCACGAGTTGCGCGAAATCGGTGAAGCTATGCACCTGGACGGCGGGGTGTTTCTTCTGAATCTTGGCGACGTCGCCGGGCGGATTGCCGCCGCGGCCTTCGCCATACACGAGATAATCCGGAGTCGCGGTCGGCTCGACGACGGCGCCTCCTTCGGACTGAACGGCCCGTTGCAGCAGCGAACGATTCCAGTCGCGGTAGCCGAACTTACCCACGAAAGCGACCGTTTTGCCGGCCAGCTTCCCGGCCGCGGGTGGGGTTGCCTTGCCCTTCGCCATGAGAAGCCCTCACATCGCGTAAAAGTCTTCGGGGATGGTTTCCGTCGGCCGCCAGTCGACTTCGCCGGCCTGTACGCCCTTGTACTTCAGCAGCGTCTCGCTGACGTGGTTCTTGGTGATCTTGTTCCAGCGGTGGTTGCGGCCGGCGCCGGCGGTGGCCCAGCGATCCGCCGTGGCCACGTCGAGCAGGCCGGCACGGGCCAGGCCGATCAAGAGCACCAGGATGTGCTTGCACGGCTCGCCGCGCAGGCCGAGGCACGGTTCGACATTCGGCGTGCAGCAGGCGTAAGTGCCGTCGTCCGTCAGTACGCACGAATAGACGAGGTCGGCTTCTTTCTGGCTGCGGACGATGCCGCGAATGAGCGTCGGTTCGATCTCCGCGAATAGCTGGTGCTTCTCCTTCTTGAGCATGTCGATGGTGCGTTTCATGCGGGCGGGGTCGATGACGGCGTGGAGGCGGGCCATGAGGCCGTTGATCTCGACGGCGACGGCCTTTTTGCCTTTGCCGACGAGTCGCGGATCGGTGCCGCGGCCGCTCCAGGCCATGTCGCCGGGAGGAAGGAACCCGGCCGGCCACTTCGTTGCCGTGTCGAAGTAGCCGCCGACAATCTGAACGTCAGTCAGGATAGCGGTCGAGAGATCGGCGCCGGGAAGTGCAATGTTGGTCAGCTTCGCGCCGGTGAGATCGGCGCCCGCGAAGTTCCCCTTGTGAAAACGGCAGTCGGAGAATTCGACGCCGGCTAGGTTGGCCTGCGAGAAATCGGCGACATCATACGCGCCATCTTTCAGTGCAGCCTTCCGCAAGGTCGCTCCCGCGAATGAAGCGTCGTTGCCGTGGCTGGGAAGGCGGGCATCGGCAAGATGGGCCTTGGCGAACGAGGAGCCGTTGGCCGTGACGCCGCTCAGGTTAATGCCGGCCAGGTCGCAACCGCTCAAGTCCGCGCCGGAAAACTTGATCCTGGCGCGCTCGACGCCGGTGAGGCGATTCCACTTCTTCACGCCCTCGGGGCCGGTCTTGAGTATCGCGACCCATTCGGCGGGCGTGAGGGCGGGCTTTTTCGCGGGCATGAAGTTGGGCTCGCATTCGGGGATGGATAATGTTGTACCCTAACTCGCGGCGTCGATCTACGGCCGTTGCGGCTACGCTTCCCATTTGCCCTTCCATATAATTCCCCAAGAAGAAGGCTTCCCACCCCGAACCCGCGACTACCCTCCCATGCGGACCTGGTTCCGGAACGTGCGCCTGGCGACATCCACCATTGCCCGGGGCATGTACATCACGCTCTGGTACTTCGTGCAGTCGTTTCGGAAGAAGACGTTCACGGAGCACTTCGCGTATCCGGAGCAGCCGGTGCCGGTGCGGCCGCGCTACCGCGGCTTCCACCGCTACGATCTCACCACCTGCATCGGCTGCGACAAGTGCGCCCGCGCCTGCCCCGTCGATTGCATCTACATCGCCAAGGAAAAGGCTGCCCCGCCCCTCAAGGGGTTCGTCGTCACCGGCTTCGGCATCGACTACACGAAGTGCATGTTTTGTGCTCTGTGCGTCGATCCCTGCCCGGTCGATTGCATTTTCATGGGCTCGAATTACGACATCAGCACGTATTCGCGGGATGGCTGCGTGGTCGATTATGCGAAGTTGCCTCTGGAAGTGGCGTGGGGGCAGGACAGTTTGAGCCCGACGGCCGTGCAAGAGTCGAAGCGCGTGAGCCTGCCGGTCTGGACCAAAGCCCCGCCGCCCGTGGCCGCCGGGAGCGCGACGCCATCATGAACGATCTGGTGCTGTTCATCCTGATCTTTCTCGCCGCGGGGTTGGCCGTGCTCGGCGGCCATCTGTTCCTGGGCAAACTCGTCCGCCCGCACCAGCCGAGCGCCGAAAAAGGCACCGTCTACGAATGCGGCGAACCGACCATCGGCTCCGCGTGGATTCAGTTCGATCTCCGCTTCTACGTGGTCGCGCTCCTGTTCGTGATCTTCGATGTGGAACTGGCGTTCTTCTTCCCCTGGGCGGTCGTGTTCGGCAGCGCTCACCGGGCCGCGGACGCTACGGTCAGCGTCGAACAGCAGCGGCTCGCCGCCGAGGCGATTCAACCGCTCGGCGCCGCCAGTTCCACGGCCGCCATCGATGCCGGGGCCATGAACGAACTGGCCTGGCTGGCATTCATCGACATCATGATCTTCTTCGCGGTCCTCCTGGTCGGCTTCGCCTATCTGTGGCGGCGCGGCGACCTCGCCTGGGTCCGCAGCACCGCGGCCCAACATGGCACCGAATCGCCACCCGCGGTAGAATGAACGAAATCGAAGGGAGCGACGCCATGTCCACTCAATTCAACGCGGTTTATCGAGACGGAGCGTTCCATCCGGACGTTCCTCCGGAACTTCCCGAAGGGGCGAAAGTCCGGCTGACGCTGGAAACAGAACGCGGCTCGAAACCACAACCGCCGAGCTCCGGCGAGGAAATCCTCGCGACTATCAGCAAGGCCTGGGGCAAGGTGAAACCCGGCCCCCCCGAGAACACGAGCGAACGAGTGGATGAACTCCTTTATGGTAAGCCGGGAGACCCAGGTGACGTTCGTTGATACTTCGGCGTGGTACGCCCTCTACGTTTGGAAGGATTTGCACCACGTCGCGGCGGCGACTTGGCTGAAGGCGAATCGACAACCATTACTCACCACCGATTACGTTATCGACGAAACCTTGACGCTGATGCGATCCCACGATGAAGGAACTGTCGCCATTGAGTTCGGAACACACGCCTTCGAACAGCGATTGGCCACAATCCACTCGATCGCATCCGATGAAATCGCTGCCGCTTGGCAAGTATTCCGCGACTACGACGACAAAGACTGGAGCTTTACCGACTGCACGAGCAAGGTGGTGATGGAACGCCACAAGATCGCGACCGCATTTACCTTCGATCATCACTTCCGCCAGTTCGGGACCGTGGCGGTCGCACCCTGACGGGATGGAGAATCACGGATATGGGAATGCTTGAGGGCCACTTCGAAGACGGATTCGTGGCGACCAATCTGGAGTGGGCCGTGAACTGGGCCCGCGAATCGAGCCTGTGGCCGATGACATTCGGGCTGGCCTGCTGCGCGATCGAGATGATGGCCACGGGAGCGAGCCGCTACGACATCGACCGCTTCGGGGCCGGGGCGTTTCGGGCCACACCGCGGCAAGCGGACCTGATGATTGTCGCCGGCACCGTGAACCTCAAGATGGCCGACCGCGTTCGCCGGCTCTACAACCAGATGCCCGAGCCCAAGTTCGTGATCGCGATGGGGGCGTGCACCTGCGGCGGCGGCCCGTATTACAAGTACGGCTACAACGTCGCCAAGGGCGTCGATCTCGTCGTGCCGGTAGACGTGTACGTTCCGGGATGCCCGCCGCGGCCCGAGGCGCTGCTCGAAGGCCTCATGCGGGTCCAGGACAAGGTCCGCAAGATGAAGGAATACCACAAGGGGCGGCCGGTGGAGTTGCCCGCGCCGGCGCGGACCGGCTCGGTCCTGTTGCCGCCGGAACTGGACTCGCCGGAAAAGGCGCTCGAATTCGTCAAGGAGACCAAGGAACGGGCCAAACCCGCGAAGTGATTCGGCGAGCCGGGAGCGTCAGCGACCGGAGTTTTACGGAGTGCCGTCGCCGAGTTTCGGAAGTGCTGGCACCTTCTCGGCCGGCGCCGTCTTCTGGCCGTACTCGTCATAATCCAGGTAGAGCAGCGTGCAACCAATGGCGAGCGCCACCAGGGTGATGAATGCCATCACACTGTAAACCGGTTCGCCAGACCCCTTCGGCTTCGCGGGCTTGGCGGCCCTGGCAGGCTTCGGCGTCTTGGCGGGCTTACTCTTCTTGGCCATGGTGATTCTCCCACGGATAGCCGCGTGCGGCTTCCAGTCACTTGCGTTTGACGCCCCAGACCCCATCGCGGCGCCACACCCCGATCAACTCATCGAGCCGCCGTTTCCATTCCGACTCTCGCTCCTCGAAGTCGCGCCGCAGCGCGTCCATCTCGGCGATTTTGCGGCCAATTTCCTCGCGGAACCGACGGTGTTCGCGCTCCATCGGATCCACTTGATGCGGCGGCGGCGCCACCGCGGCCCTCGGCGCATCCGCTCCGCCAATCGATAGACCGAGTGCGAGAACGGCAATCGAGGTTCCCACAACTGGCCTCAGCGGCTGATGATCGAACTCCCCACGAGGCCCACCTCGTCCCCCGCCTTCGGGAGCTGCTCGGCCCGCAAGCTCCGGAGACTCCGGTTCTCCTTGGGAATAAACTGGGCCACCGCGCTCTTCGGGTGGACGCGTTCGATCACGATTGTGCCGAGATAGTCGCCCTTGCCC
>DATNBQ010000034.1:0-6853 GCA_035571955.1 Urbifossiella sp.
CGCGACGCCGACCTTCGCTCCGAACGACCCCTTCAACCAGGGAGAAGGCCTTCGCGACACCACCCCGCGAGGCCCTGCGAGGTGCCGGAAAAGCTAACTAAAAACCACCCCAGGCGCGCCCAACGAATGGGGTCCACCTGATTGGTCGTTGGAGCGGCCAGACTCCAATAACGAATAACCAATAACAAATAACACCGAAGGAAGGGTGTCCCATGACGCTCGCAGGGCTGCGAATGGTTCGGCAAAAGCTGCTCTACATTCTCGGCGGCTTGCTGCTCGTTGGCAGCTTGCTCGGGGCGCGACTGCTCACGCACGGCGGCGGCGGCGGCACGACCGATGCGCCCAAAACCGCCCCCACCAACGGGGCGAACGGCTCCGGCCCCGTCGTCCTCGGCACCGCCGACAGCAACCCCTCTCCCATTAGTTTCGGCCTGCCGCCCGTGCTGCAATCCGGCGAAATTGACAAGGTTTACGTGAAGGCGGGCGACGAAGTGAAGGTCCGCGATCATCGGCTCTTCGGCGCCGTTGTTTCCATTGGCGATCCGCTTTACAAGTTCAATTCGCGGATGCTCGATGCGAAACTCGTCGATGCGGAAAAAGCCGTCCAGGTGGCGATCGCCAACCTTCGCAAGGCCAAGGCGATGGAAGTGCAGCACCGCGTGACAATCGACTCGCAAAAGCTGAAGATCGACGTGGCTCAGGACAAAGTCGCACGCACCCTAAAAGGTTACCAGCTTTACAAGACCAACTTCGCGGAGTTGAGAAAGAACGAAACCCCCGCGCGGATCGACGAACTTCTCGCCAACGATCCCGATTTTTTCAAGCTCGAAACGGCTTACCGAACGGCCGTTCTCGAGAAGCGTTATGAAGATAAAGTGTTGAAGGATCTTGAAAGCGCGGACATTGGCGCCGCGGTGGCGATTGCCGAAGCGGAGATCCGCCGCTGCGAAGCGCTGGTGGACGAAGCCACGACCGCCGTCGAGATGTGCACCATTCGCACCAAGTTGCCGGGCACCATCGAGCGCGTCAGCGTCGGCCCCGGCGACGTCATCGGCATTAGCACCCGGACCCCCGCCGTGATCCTCGTTCCGGCCGGGCCGCGGATCGTTCGCGCCGAGATCGAGGCCGAGTTCGCCCACCGCGTCGGCCGCGACAAGATCGGCAAGGATGTCACTATTTTCGACAACACCGATCCCAAGATCACCTACAAGGGGAAGGTCGAACGCATCGGCGACACCTTCCTCCCCAAGCGCGGCACCGGCGACGGCTTCGTTCCCAACGAAACGCGCGTGCTTGAAGCGCTGATCGTAGTTGCGGACGCCAGCCCCGCCGGCATCCCGCCGCTCCGCGTCGGCCAAAAGGTCCGCGTCAACTTCGGCCAGTGACTCCGTCCGTCGCTTCCACGCGCGGCAGTCCTCTTCTGATAGAATTCCATCATGAGCACAGCTCTTCTCACGCCGCCAGTGCCTAGCTTCTCATCGGGGCCACGCTTGCTCACGGTTGCCGATCTCGAAAAACTGCCGACGTCTCTTGCGTCCGGAGATGTCCGGTACGAACTGGACGACGGAAGGCTCATCATCTTGGCGCCACCCGGTTCCGGCCACGGCCGCCGCCAGGCCAAAATCGTTGCTTACTTGAGCGTGCAGGCGGAAGACCGCGGGCTCGGCGAAGTGTGGGCCGAGGTGGCCATTATCCTTCGCCGCAATCCGGACCGCGTGGTCGGCGCCGATGCCGCGTTCATTCTCAAGGCTTCGCTGCCCGTCCAGCGTTCCAAGGAAGACTACCTGGAGACGATTCCCGAGATTGTGATCGAGGTGCGGAGCAAGAACGATTCGATGAACGAAGTGCGAGCCAAGAAAGAGGAGTATTTCGCGGCGGGAGTGCGCGAGGTCTGGGTACTCGATCCGCGCGACCGAACGGTGGCCATCCATGAAGCGGGGAAGCCCGTGTCCGTGCTCGGCGAAACGGATTCGCTGACGACGCCGCTGTTGCAGGGCTTCGCGGTCCCCATCGCCAAGTTATTCGCCGGGTCGTGAGTGCGGCCCTCGACATGAACGACTCTTACGCCCACTGCCGGGCTATTACTCGCCGAGCCCATAGTTCGTTCCCACTCGCTTTTCGGTTGCTGTCGCGGCCCAAGCGCCGGGGCATGGAAGCGCTCTACGCCTTCTTCCGCGCGACGGACGATCTCGCCGACGAACCGGAAGCAATTCCTGGGCGGCGCCGGCTTCCAGCCGGTGGTTTCCGTAGCAGCACCGGCTGGAAGCCGGTGCCACCCAATCCGAAACCGGGCGAACTTATCATGGAGCGCGAGCGCCTTCGCCAATGGCGCGACGCGCTTCAGGCAGCATTGGCCGGCAAGTTCACGCATCCCATCCATGCCGCGCTGCACGACACAGTCCAGCGCTTCGCCATCCCCGAGCGTTACCTCTTCGACGTGATCGACGGCGTCGAGATGGATCTCGAACCGCTCCGCTTCGCGACCTTCGCGGAGCTCTATCCATATTGTTATCGGGTGGCGTCGGCGGTGGGGCTGGCGTGCGTGCGGGTGTGGGGTCTGCGTGCGGATGCCTCCTTTAAAGAAGCCGACGTGCCGGCCGAAGCCGCCGGGATCGCTTTCCAATTGACGAATATCCTTCGCGACTTGAGTGAAGATTCCGATCGCGGCCGCTGGTATCTGCCCGTGGATGAAGAAACCGCCCTGCCCTTGCGAAGCCCGGAATCTCAAATTGCCCGCGCCCGCGGTTTCTATCGGAAGGCCGAAACTCTCGATGGAGTGCTCAGCCGCGAGGGGCGAGCGATCTTCCACGTCATGAGCGGCACCTATCGAGCGTTGCTCGAGGAGATTGAGAAACGCGGTCTCGGCGTTCGGAAGCGCGTCCGTGTGCCGCGGCGCCGCAAAGCGATGCTCTTCCTCGCCGCCTGGCCGATCCGCTGGGGGCTCCGGTAACGCCATGCCAAGGGAGCCCGGCAACCGCGTGCTGGTGATTGGCGGCGGGCTGGCCGGTCTGGCGGCCGCGGCGGCACTCGCACCGCGCGGGTTCGCCGTTACAATCCTCGAATCGCGGCAGCGGCTTGGCGGCCGGGCCAGTTCCTTCACCGATCCCGCCACCGGTCAACTCGTCGATGCTTGCCAGCATGCCACGATGGGCTGCTGCACGCGCGTCGCCCAGTTCTGCAAAACCATCGGTATCGACGAGCTACTTCAACCGCAGCCCAAGTTGCATTTCTTCACGAGCGACGGCCGATACAGCGTATTCAAAGCCGACCCCTGGCCGACGCCGTTCCACCTCGGCCGGGCCCTGATGGGAGCGCATTACCTAACTCCCTTTGAGAAACTGCTCGTCGGTTGGGGCTTGCTGGCAATGCTCCGACAACGACCCGACGCGGATCCGCCGCTCCGCAACTGGCTGCTCGCTCACCGCCAGACCGACCGCACCATCGACCGCTTCTGGAGTACGGTGCTCGTCAGTGCCTTGAACGAAACGGTCGATCGACTGGGGTTCAAGTACGCGCGCAAGGTGTTCGTGGAAGGATTCATGAGCCGCCGCGATGGGTTCGTGGTTCACTTGCCGACCGTGCCGCTCGGCCGGCTTTATGGGGACGAACTCCGCGGCTGGCTGATGCGGCATGGCGTGGAAGTGCGGCTCAACGCCGGAATTAAGACGCTGCAAGGGGACCGCAAAGCGATCAGCGCCGCCCTGCTCCGCGACGGCTCGACGCTTTCCGCCGACTGGTTCGTGCTGGCCGTGCCGTTCGAACGGGTGCTCGATTTGCTTCCCGAATCCGTCGTTGACGATCCGTATTTCGCGGGCATCCGCAACTTGACGCCATCGCCGATTAGCAGCGTGCATCTGTGGTTCGACCGGCCGGTGATGGGGTTGCCGCACGCGGTGTTGGTGGACGGCCTGGGGCAGTGGGTGTTCAACCGCGGCGAGGCGTCGCCGGGCGAATACTACATCCAGGTCGTAATCAGTGCGGCGCGGGGACTCGAGGGCGTGGATCGCGCGGCGTTGACCGAGCGCGTTCGCGCGGAACTCGGTCGCCTCTTTCCGATGGCGGCTCGGGCGCGGCTACTGAGAAGTAAAGTAGTGACCGAGCACACCGCGACGTTCAGCGCGGTCCCTGGCGTGGACCGCTGGCGACCGCCGCAACAATCGCCCATCAGCAACTTGATGCTCACCGGCGACTGGACCGCCACCGGCTGGCCCGCGACCATGGAAGGCGCCGTCCGCAGCGGCGAACTGGCCGCCGTTGCCATCTGTGCTTCCCACGCCTCCGGCATATGATCGGCTGTGCAATCCGATTCCCCTTTGCGAGAACCATCATGACGAATCCACTGGACCGTCGGGACTTTTTCAAGCTGTCGGCGGCGCTCGCCGCAGCCTCGGCCAGCACCGCGGGATACGCCGCCGACAAGAAGCCGATCCTGAAAAAGGCCGTCAAGTACGGAATGATCGCCATCAAGGGGAACGAACTCGACAAGCTGCAATTGGCCAAGAAGTGCGGCTTCCTCGGCGTCGAGATCGATAGCCCCAGCAACATCGATCTCGCCAAACTGGTGCCCGCCAGCAAGGAAACCGGCATCGCCGTCCACGGCGTCATCGATTCCGTTCACTGGCGCGATACGCTGTCGCACCCCAAGGAAGAAGTGCGAGCCAAGGGGCTCGCGGCCTTAAAAGGCGCCTTGCAAGACGCGAAAACCGTCGGGGCGGATACCGTGCTGCTCGTTCCCGGCGTCGTCAACAAGGACGTAACGTACGACCAGTGCTACGAGCGCTCGCAAGCAGAAGTGAAGAAGGTTCTGCCGCTCGCCGAGAAGCTGAAAGTGAAGATTGCCATCGAGGTGGTCTGGAACAACTTCATCACCAAGCCCGAGCAGTTGGTTCAATACGTCGATGACTTCAAGAGCGAGTTCGTCGGGGCGTACTTCGATTGCTCGAACATGCTCAAGTACGGCGTTCCGGCGGCGGATTGGATTCGCAAGCTCGGCAAGCGGATGCTCAAGTTCGATTTCAAGGGCTACGTCATCAAGACGAACAAGTGGGTGCAGATCGGTGAGGGCGACGAGAACTGGCCGGAGGTGCTCAAGGCCCTGGTGGAGGTGGGCTACAACGGCTGGGCGACGGCCGAGGTCGGCGGCGGCGGCGAGGATCACCTCAAGAAGATCTCGGCGCAAATGGACAAGGTGCTCGGATTGTAGCGCGACGCGCGGTTTCGGCGCTATCGCAACCGATCCAGATCCTGCCAGAACCCGGGATAGGTTTTGGCCACGCAGCCGGGGTTGCGGATTACCACGCCGGGAACTTTGAGCCCGACGAGCGCCAGACTCATGGCCATGCGGTGATCGTTGTAAGTATCCACGGCGCAGCCCTTGAGGGGCCGCGGCGCGATGGTCAGGCCGTCCGGGCGTTCTTCAACCGCGGCCCCGAGTTTCCGCAGTTCCGTCGCCAGGGCCGCGATCCGATCCGTTTCCTTGTGGCGGATGTGGCCCACGTTGCGGATCGTCGTCGGCCCCTCCGCGAAGCAGGCGACCGCCGCCAGCGTCATTACAGTGTCGCTGATGGCGTTCATGTCGACGTCGAGGCCGCGCAGCGGCTTGCCGTGTACGGTGATCCCCGCGTCGCACTCCTCGACCCGGCAGCCCATCTGTTGCAGCACGTCCACGAAGCGAACGTCGCCCTGAATGGACTGGCGATTCAGGCCGGAAACGGTGACGCGACCTCCGGCGATGGCCGCCGCCGCCCAGAAGTAGGACGCGGCGGAAGCGTCGGGCTCGATGACGTAGGAAACGGGGTTGTGCTGTCCATTGTCCCACACGCGAAAGCAACTCGGACCGGTTTTCTCGGCGCCATAATCCCATTGCTTCATCATTGCCAAAGTCATTTCGATATATGGTTCGGAAACCAAAGGGCCCTCGACTTCGATAGTGACTGGCTCCCCGTTCTCTGAGAAATGAGGTGCGACCAGCATTAAACCGCTCAAGAATTGGCTGCTGATACCCGCTCGCACTTTAATCGGTCGGTCCGTGATCGCACCGGTGGTTTCGACGACAACAGGCGGGCAACTGTTTCCCGATTCGCTCCATGCGCGAATGCCACGCATTTGGTTTAATGAATCGAGTAAGTCCTGAATCGGCCGTTCGCGCATGCGCTGAACACCATCCAGGCGGTAACGCCCGATCCCAGCGGCGACCATCGCCGTGAGGAAACGCATAGTCGTCCCCGAATTAGCGACGAAGAGATCCGCTGAGTTGGCCGGTATCGTTGCCCGTTCCTGGTAAGGGAAATGGACCGTTGGCTCGACTTCATCCCAACGCGGATCGACGTTAAAGCCGAGTTGTCGTAGGGCGGCTACCATTACTTCAGTATCTTCACTGCGGAGTGCTCCAACCAATCGAAGGTCAACGTCCATCTTTGTGAGAGCCGCCAACACGAGTGCCCGGTTGGTGATGCTCTTGCTGCCGGGAACGGACACGGTCGCGTTGAGCTGTTTGGTCAGCGGAACGATCGCCAACTCATCGGGGTAGGTGAAAGCGCTCATCGGACAGCCATTGTAGATATTCGCTGCCGCCGCGGTTCGGTAGGATAATGCGATTGCCCATTCCTGGAAGCGGCTGCCCATGACACGCGAACGCATCGTCGACGACGCGCAGAACCTCTTCTCGCGCGGGCAGCAAGCTCTCTCGACCGGCGACTTCCACGAAGCCGTGGAATGCTTCTCGCGCGCCATTAAGCTGCGGCCGGACATTTCCGCGGGTTACCGTTACAGGGCGTATTCCTATTTGGAACTCGGCGACCGCGTGCGCGCCTTGAACGATCTCGATCAAGCGATTCGCCTCAAGCCGGACGAT
>DATNBQ010000035.1:0-30468 GCA_035571955.1 Urbifossiella sp.
GCGCGGCCGCGCCGCGGCGAAGCGAAGAAAGTCGCGAAAGGCACAGGCATCATGGCACTTACGGCAAATGCGCGACTGCCTCGAAACAAAAAAAGCGGCCTCCAATTTTTAATTGCCGCGAAAGATCGAGGATTTCCGCAATGAGGGAGTGTTAGCGGCCATTTACGGCCGAGAATCGGCTTGACTGGCGGTTCCAGGAACGATGAATTCGGCTCGATCTGCTGGGCGGATAAAACCCACCCACTTTCCAGCTGCTTACCCCGGCTGGCGCTCCGAAGAAATGGCCGTCGTCTGCACGGTTCTCTACACCAAGCCTTGCGAACTTCCACTCTTGGGATTGTCGCGATGACCCAGATGCTTGGGGTGGCGCTGCGGGGCACGGGGAGTTGTTTGCCGGCCCGCGTCGTGCCCAACGACGAATTCACCGACACGCTTAACCTCGACACGACCGACGAATGGATTCGGACGCGGACGGGTATTCGCGAGCGCCGCTTCGCGGACTTGGGTGAAACTTCGGCCAGCTTGGGTGCGATCGCCGCCCGGCGTGCCCTGGAATCGGCGGCAGTTGCCGCCGCCGACATCGACCTGATCGTGTGCGCCACGGCCACCCCGGACCTGATGTCGCCGGCGACGGCCTGCCTCATACAAGCGGCTCTCGGTTGCCGCCACATTCCGGCCTTTGACCTTTCCGCGGCCTGTTCCGGCTTCCTTTACGGCCTGTCGGTCGCCTCGCAATACCTCCGTACCGGCGCCGCCAAGAACGCTCTCGTCGTCGGTACAGAAGTGCTCAGCCGGGCTCTCGATTTCTCGGACCGCAATAGCTGCATCCTGTTCGGCGACGGCGCCGGCGCCGTCGTGCTAACGGGCAGCCCCGTGCTCAACGCCGGCGTCCGCAACATCCGCCTTTATTCGGACGGCACGCGGCAAGAACTGATCCAGGTGCCGAGCAAGGTGACGCCGAACCCCGCGCCCGGCGCGCCGCTCAAACCGCGGCTCGAGTTCCTGCGAATTGTCGGCCGCGAGGTTTATCGCTTCGCCGTCACTCGCATGATCGAACTGATCGAGCAGGCGGAACGCGATTGCCGCGAATTGGGCCTGAGCGGCATCGACGTGTTGATCCCGCATCAGGTGAATGGCCGCATCATCGACGCCGCCCTGGAAGCGACGAATTTCCCGCGGGACAAGGTGATGGTCAATTTGGACAAGTACGGGAACACTTCGGCGGCCAGCGTACCGATTGCCCTCGATGAAGCGCTGAAGATCGGCCGCTGCAAGCCCGGCGACACGTTGCTCCTGGTCGCCTTCGGCGGCGGCCTCACTTGGAGTTCCGCGATCCTCACGCTGTGAGGATCGTTTTTCTCTGGTGGCACAGGCATTCTTGCCTGTGCGCGTCTTGCATAGGCCAGAATGCCTGTGCCACCAAGGCGGTCACCGTACACTACCCTCATGGAATTGCCGACGTTGACGCGGGGGGAAGCGCGGCCGGTGCGCCGCCGCACCCGCACCTTCCGCCCCAATTACCTCTCGTTCGCCGGCACGTATCAGTGCAATCTCAGTTGCCCGCACTGCTGCGTTCCCATCGAATGGACCGACCGCCTCGACATCGCTGTCGCCCTGCGCTTCCTGGAACAGGCCCGCGCCGCCGGAATCGAAACGCTCGGCTTCACCGGCGGGGAGCCGTTCCTTTATCCCGAGTTCCTCGTTGCCATCACGCGCCGCGCCGCCGAGCTCGGCTTCCGCTTCGATAAGCTCATGTCCAACGGCGTCTGGTTCGCCGACGAAGAGCACCTGACCAGTATCCTCGGGCAACTTCGCGACGCTGGGTTCACCGGTAAACTCGGCCTTAGCGTCGATAAGTTCCACGGCATGGACATTGCCAAGTTGGCGCTCTACTGCCGCACGGCACGCCGGGTCTTCGACCGCGACACCATTGTTTCGCTGAGTTATGCCAGCCGCTCGCCGGATGCGGGCCTGGAGCCGATCCGCCGGTTAGCTGAGGAACTCGGCGGCGTCCTCGCCTGGTCGGAACTGCTCCACCGCTACATGCTCGTCTCCGACGAGCTCACCATGACGTTGAACTGGAACCACCTTGCAGCCGTGGAACGGGCCGAGGCGCTGCCCGGCAATCCGTGGGACGGAACCTGGTTCGCCGAGGATTATTGCGAGGGGCCGGGGCAAGCCCTGATCGTGAACCCCAAGGGGGAAGTGAAGCCGTGCTGCGGGTTCGCCTCGGACTTGGATCAACTGACTATCGGCAACATCCACACCGATTCGGTGGCGGCCATCATTCGCCGGGCGCGGAAGCACCCCTACGTCGGGAAGGTCTTCCGCGAGGGGCTGTTAGCCATTCGCGACGAAGTCTTGAAGAACGACCCGAATGCTTTCCCCGCCGCGACCAACAACCACTGCTTCTTCTGCTGGTACGTCCTCACCAAGAACCTGACGGCATTACCAAAAACTGACTCCACGGGCCGCGTCGGTTTGCCCATGACGAGCGCCGCGGGAACGGAATTCGTCATGGCATTCGACGGTAGAACGGTCTTCTTGCAGCGGGAACCATCAGCGGAGATGCCCTTGGAGAAGGGTCGAGTCTACCTGGTCAACGTCGCCGGTAATTCTGCGATCGAGCAACCTCCGGAACGCTTGACATGGTCGGAATATCAGGCCTGGATCGACCGGCTCCGCGGCGCTGGCCTGACGCTGACGACCCACACTTTCTCGCCGTGCCAGAAGTAATCTAGAACCCCAAGTCACCCCGCGGGGGCCAGCAAGGCGGCCACGCTGGCGCGGAGGCGGTCGCCGGCCTGCGCCATGATGTGGTGGGCCACCTGGTTGGCGTTGTAGCCGCCGGGCAGGCGCACCAGCGGCTTGCCGTACTGCTCGCAATATGTGCGGACGCTGTCGTAATCGTGGCTCGACCAGCGGATGGCCAAGAGCACTAATGCGACTTCCTGCGCCGCCACGTCCGGCTCGAACACCGTGAACGACGTGTGTTCCGGCGTCACGATCCAACGAACGTCCGTCAGGCCGAACGCCTTCATGAGCGCAGCCTTGTGGTTCGGTCGGTTCTGGCCGCCGATGAGGACGACCTCGCGGCCGCGGAGCAGGTCCGCAACCGCGGCGACTTCCGGCGACGCCCGCTGCACCCGCGCCGGCGGATCGGCCTCCGGACGCGTGTCCAGGTAGCGGTCGATCTCGCGGAGCACCAGTTCCAGGTTCGGCGACGGCGGCGGGCTATCCGGAATGTCCTCGAACACCGGCAACAGCATGTCGCGCAGTTCGGCATTGCTCGGCGGCAAGCCGTTCGCCACCAGTTCGTCGATTAACTCCAGCACCCGCGTCCACTCGGTGGCCGATTCTTCCGGCTTGTCGCGGAGGCGGCCCAATTTGAACTTCAAACTATTGAGCGCCTTGGCCCGCTGCTTGTCGCGTTCGCCGAACGCTTTGAACTGCGACCAGACTTCGTTGATGCGCTTGATGACATCCGCCCAGGAAGCCGGGTCGGCGCGATCCTCGCGCTTCAGATACTTGGGAATGAAGACCTGGCGATCGCGGGCCGTGGAACGGACGTGGGCAAAGATTTGCACCTGATCGAAATCGACCTTCACGTCGCGCACGTCGGCGACGGCATAAAGCAACACGGATTGGGCCTCGGCGGCGAGGCCGAGCACCTTAGATGCGTGGCGAATGGCCAGGGTCGGCGGAGCTTGCTCCCAGTCGCGGAGCATCATGGCGGCGTCCGCGGCCGCCAGGTAGCCTCCGGCCAAGTCGTCCCAGGCCATCGGCGCCGTCACCACCGGGTCGCGCGTCAGCATCCACAGATGGCAGTCGGGAAGCGCCTGCGCCCGCCGGGCGATGTCCGCTTCGCGGCCATCGTCCCAGTCGAACGACTCGGCAACGCGCCTCGCCACCAACTTGCAGGCATCGCTCTTGACGCGGCAGCGGTCGGCGATGATGGCGAGCGGCAACAGGTCGAGGTCGCGGTCGTTCTCCCAACTGGGTTGAACGGGCGGCGGCGTGTATCCGGAACCGATGAGCAGCGGCGGCAATTGCGAGATGGGAATGGGCGGCGGCAGAGGCGGCGCCACCGGCGGGGGTGGCGAAGATGGCGCCGCCGCCGCGGTTTCCTTGCCGTCGATTCGGGTGGCGAGCGCCCGGATCAGCACGGCGAGCGCAGCATGCAGTTCGGGGTCTTGCGGCATCCTGGGCAGAATCCAATCGCGGATGGCCCATTCCGTTATTTTACTCAATGCTTGTGCGACGTCGTCGGTCATAAAAAACCTGCACAATCCAATTATGGTTCGCCTACTTCCCCACGAATGGGAAGAGGCCGAACGCTTTCGCGCTCGGCCCCTGCGAGAGGAAAACTATAAAGTTAAGACGAAACGCACACCCCCCCGTCGATGGCCGTCATTACAAACGACGACACGGAGCTTAACCTAACCACAGAAGCACAGAGACACAGAGACACAGAGAAGAAAACAAGGAGATGGCTTATTCTTTCAATGCTCTTTTTCTGCGGTCTATGCTCTGTTTTCTTCTTCTCTGTGTCTCTGTGTCTCTGTGGTTAATCTAAAGAGAATCGGTAGTGGGCAAGTAGCTGAATGGCGCCGGTGAGTTCGGTTTCACGACCCGGATGGCGTGCGAGCCGTCGAGCACCGCCAACAATTCCGGCAAAATGTTCGCGGCCCGCCAGCCGCGCGTCAGCGGCAAATCCGGCAGCGACTGGCCGGATGTCATCGCCCGCACCACCGCCTTCAAGTCTTGCCCCGAGGCGACCAGATTGCTCGCTACCCGCTTCCGCGAACAGAGATCCGAAAGCACCACGCCAAGCAAACTCGCCAGCAAGAGCACCTGGGTCGGGTCGTTGTCGCGGCTCTCGAGTTCGGGCAACTCCGCGGCGGACATCTGCTTGGCATGGCGAACGGCTTCGAGAATCGCGTCCGGTTCGCCGCGCGGCAAGCCGCGGAGCAGTTGCAAATCGTCCACGGTTTTCGGGGCGCGGCGGGCGATCTCCACGATCAGGTCATCGCGGAGGAGCATCCGCGGCGGCCGATTCACGCGCTGGGCGAACGCGTCGCGCCAGCCGAATACGGCCCGCACGATCGCCAGTTGCCGGCGATCCAGTCCTCCGATGCCTTTGACCTTCCGCCACCGTTCCGTCGTGGCTTCGTCGGCGACGGCCTTGCGCACGAACGCGGCGAACTCTTCCTCCGCCCATGTCAGTCGTTGATGCTTGCTCAACCGATCGGTGAGTTGCTTCCAGGCCGGCAACAGGTAGCGAACGTCGTCGAAAGCGTAGCGGAGCTGGGCGGGTTGCAGCGGGCGGCGCCGCCAGTCGGTCAGCGTTTCGCCCTTGCTCATGCGGTTGCCGAGCAGGTCCTGGACCAGGCCGGCGTAGCCGATCGGATAGCTGTAGCCGAGCAGTCCGGCGGCGAGTTGCACGTCGAAGATTGCCGGCGCCGCCCCGATGGCGAAATTGCAAATGCGAATGTCCTCGCGGCCGGCGTGCACCACGACGACTTTCTCGGGATCGGTCAGGGTTTTCCAGAAGCGATCGAGCGGGCCGCACGAAAATGGGTCGATAACAAACAGCGCTTCCTCGGTCGCGATCTGAACCAGGCAAAGTTCGGGGCGATAAGCGTCCTCACCGACGAATTCGGTATCGAAGCCGATCAGTGCGGCGGCGGCGAGGCAATCGAGGCAAGGGGCGAGATGCTCCGGCTGGGCGACGATCTGTTCAGGAAGAGCCGGCAGTTTCAAGGGTCGTCGCGCCATATTGGAAATCGGAGGCATCGCGTCGGGGTCTTCTCTTATCGTGCGTGGTTGCGGGTCAATGGTCAAGTGAGGCGGCGGCGAGGCCGGCCGGGCCGCCCGCTTTCACATACTCGATCAACCAAAAGACGCCGACTTCCTCGCCGCGAACCACGAGCGGGAAGCGGCCGACGATCTTCGGCGGGGCGAACCCCGCCACGAACTCGTCCGGCAAAAACCCCTCGGCGAACACCAGCGCCCGATCCCGGCCGGCCAGCGTATCCGGGTGTTGCGTGAAGTGGCTCGGCCGGGTGATCCCGTCGATCTGCCGGGCATCGAGGTGATGGAATCGCAACAGTGCCGTCCACTGGTAATTCGTGGCATAAAGCGGCTCCCGGCGGCCTTCGAGTCTCGCTTCCACTTCGCGAGCGATCTCTTCCTTGCTCCACTGGCGGGTGAGGCGATCGGCGGCGGGCGACGGCGGCGACAGCGGATGCACCAGATGCACGGCGACGGCAACCACGCAGGCCGCGGGCACGGCAAACGACGCCCACGCCAACCGCCGCTGCAACAGCGATTCGCGGGCCCGCTCCACCATCACCGCGGCGACTGGCCACACCGCGATGTACACGGCCAGGGCCCAGTTCCCTTCCAGGTGCCCGCGCGTTGCCTTGTACAAAAAGAACGCGTAGGGCACGGCAAACAGGCAGGCGCACACGCGCAACCGCGGGTCGGCGGCCAGTTCCCGGCGATGCCCGAGCGTCCATGCGAACACCGCGAACGGCAAGAACCCGAACAGCAGCACCTGGATTCCGAAGAACGACAAGAACGGCACCGTCCCCGGTTCCGGGCTGCTCATCGAATGCTGCCACTGGTAGAGAAGCGGCGCGAAATTGTAGCGGAAGTTGTGAATGAGAATCGGCAGCGTCACGGCGACGGCCACGAGACCATGCACGATGTATCCCGCCAGCCATCGCCGCAGTTGCCCCGCGATGATGAAACTGATGAAGCCGGCGATCATGCCGAGGCCGGTTGTATATTTGCCGAGGATGCCGCAACCGAGGATGATGCCGCCGCAGAGCCAGTAGCCGAAGGAAACCTTCGCCGACGGTTCGGCCAACTTCTCGTGGACCTTCACCAGCCACGCCAGGTAGAGCGCCCAGAACATCAGGAGCGGCGTATCGGGCGTGACCAGCACGGCGCCGAACGTGAACACCGGAGTGAACAGCACGAGCGGCAACAGGGTGCGCGGCCTCGTCAACCAGCCGATCACGACGAGAACTGTAAGCGTGGAAACGACGGCCGGCAAGCGGATGGCGAAGAGCGTGTCGCCGAAGCAGAATGTCGCCGCGCGGATCATGTACGCGGTCATCGGCGGGTGGTCGTAGTAACTCAGTTGAAGCCGCTGCGACCAGCACCAGTAATAGAGTTCGTCGTCGGCCGGCGGGAGAACGGCGGCCAGGATCAGGTAGATAGGCGCGAGGGCGGCGAGCAGCCCCAGGAACTTGCGGAACGTCATGCCGCGTGTATACCGCAATTCGGCGAACCGTGGCGAGGCCGATTTTGGAGCCGCGGTCGTCGCGGAGCAGTGAGTCGGTGGACGAATTACGGCCCCGTGCCCTGCAATGCCGCGAGGTCGCGGCGGGCAGGGGCGTAGGCAGGGTCGATTTGCAATGCGCTCTGGAACCAGCGCGCTCCTTCCTCGCGCTGGCCCGACCGCACCAGGATTTGCCCGAGCTCGCGATGCAAAGCCGGATCGGCCGGCCGCTTGGCGATATCGCCCGTGACGATGTCGTTGAATCGCGCCAGATCCTGCTTCATCCGTTCGAACTGCTCCTTGTACTCTCTCGCTTCATCGGTGTGGCCGGACCATTCGAGGGCAAGGGCGAGGTTGTAGCGCGCTTGTTGATCGGCCGGGTTGCGGCGGACGGCCTGGCGCAACCATTCGGTCGCGGCGGCATATTGCTCCTGGCGAAACGCGAGTTGCCCGCGCAGCGACAAGGCCGAGAGAAAGTCCGGCTTGCGGGCCAGCACTTCGTCGACCATTCGCACGGCTTCGGCAGCGTCGCCGAGCCCTTCGCGGCACTCGGCCAACCCCACCAATACGCGATCGTTATCGGGCTGGACCTGGCGAATGCGTTCGAACTGTTCGGCGGCCTTCGCATATTCCTTGCGCAACAACAGCGCGACGGCCAGGCCGAGGCGGGCCTCTTCGTGATCCGGGTCGAGCTCGACGGCGCGGCCATAACTCTCCACCGCGGCGGAGGCGCTGTGGGCATAATCGAGGTGAAAAAGGCCATTGAGGTAATGCAGTTGCGGGTTATCCGGCTGCGATTCGCTCCATCGGTCGAGGCAGCGCCGGGCGAGGCCCAGGCGATAGCGGCGCATGTAACCGCGAGCGAGCGATTCCATCAAGAGCGGCGACTCCGGATGCCCGCCTTCCACGAGCTTCCAGCAGCGATCGACGACTTTATCCTGATTGGTCTCGGCATCGAGCAAGAGGCGTTCGAAGTGGTAGGCGTCGTCGCGGCCTTGCGCTTTCTCGTACTGGGAAAGCAGGCGTTCGGTGTCGCCATAGACAGTGGCGCGGCGCGAAGCGCGGGCGGCCAGCAGGAGCACTTCCGGGTCGCCCGGCCAGTATTCCCGGCAGACCTTCAAGTGACGAATGGCTTGAGCGGTGTGATAGTGCTCGAGTTCTTCGCGGGCGGCGCGGAGATGCCGCCATGCCCGCACCTGCGGCGCCGCCCACACAGCACCACCCGCGAGAAGCGCGAAGAGCAGACCGAGCGCCCGCAGGCGGTGGCGGTGCGTCAACACGGCCCGGACCGTGCGGAACTTACTCCGCTTGCCGGTGGCGGATGCTTCTGGCATGCCCGACTCTCGCAGCTCGACTCACTTGGGGGGCGGCAAGGCGGAGGTCATCTCGACGTTATGGCTCTGCGGCCCCGGCGTCACCGTGTACTTCAACTCGGAACTGTCGGCATTGGCGTAGCGCGAGGGAAGGCTGACCCAGTGCCCCTTGATCGCCTGCACTTCGGCCTGTTTCGGGTGAGGCAGTTCCTTCGGCGGCGGCCCTCCTCCAGCGCCCCCTTTCTTGCCGACTCGCGGTTGCTGCGCTTGAAGCGCCGTGTTGTTCACGGTGATGGTCACTTCGCCCACGGGGGCATTGATCTTGTAGTTGCCGTTCTCGTCGATGTTGGCGGCAGCGGCGAAGCCGCCCTTGGTGGTGACGAAGCTGATCTGGCCGCCCGGCACCGGTTTCTTGTCGATCGTCACTTGTCCGGAGACTTCGGCGTGATCGGCCTCTCGCGGCGTGCGATCGCACCCGGCAACCCATGCCAGCATTCCCATCAAGAGGCAGCAAGCGGACCGCCGAGCCAGCGGCGCACGAGTGCAGTGATACACGAAGACGCTCCAGAATATTGGGCGAGAATGGATGAACCGCGGCAGCGACGTGTAGTTTTGTCGCTGTCGCGGCGGATGGAGACTTGGTATTGGGTGGCACCGGCTTCTAGCCGGTGCAAGGCCACACCGGCTGGAAGCCGGTGCCACCCATCCCGGCGTTACCAGTTGTTGCCGAGGGTTTCCCCTCCGGCGGGCGTACAGGCCGCGAAGAACGTTGCTCCACTGATGCCGCTGCCGAGCGTTCTCACGCTGCCATCGCCGAGGCCGACGTTGATGCCGCCGGTATGCGGCGAGGTAGCCCGGCAACCGCAAACGCTGAAGTTGCCGCCCCATGAGGTCGCGGCGAAATTCTGGTTGCAATAAGTGGCCGAGGGAGCGATCAAGGGCGTGTAAGCCGCGCCCACGTAATTCAGAGGGCCGCAGTCGCCGTTCGAACTCGCTGGGGTTTGGAAAGTGTTGTAGTCCCACCACCAGAGATTCGTTTGGGCGTTCGAGAAGTTGTAGTTCCCGCCGGCGTAAGTCTCGGCGAAGAAAATCGTGTTGGACGTGCCGTCCTGGATCGATGCCGGGAACTTCGAGTAGCTCACCCAGTCGGCCTGGAAGATCATGCCATTGACGGCATAGCTGCCGGTGCCGCCCCACGTTTGGACATTGTAAGTCGGGTCGGAAGGGCAAATATAGGACTTGGGCGTCTGGTTCGGCGCCCCGCCCTGCGACTGCGGGCCAGCTCCCTGCTCGGGGTCGTAGCCATTGTTTCCAGTGCTGCACCAGCTCCACAGCGCCGTTTGTTCGATGAAGGGCAGCAAGTAGAACAAAGTTCCGCCGTAGGATTTGCCGTTGCCGCGGGCATCGCCTTGGAATTGAGGGAAGCCGCCAATGCCGGGAGGCATTTGACCGTTGTACGTGCCGGCCAGGTTCTGCATGCCGAGGCCGATTTGCTTCAGATTGTTCTGGCAGCTACTGCGAGCCGCTGCCTCGCGCACCTTCTGAACGGCCGGCAAAAGCAGGCCGATCAAGATCGCAATGATGGCGATCACGACCAGAAGTTCGATCAGCGTGAACGCCCTGGCACTCACCCGCCTACCAATTGGTAGTCGCATAAGACACCTCGAAACTGAAGAGATGAGAAAATGCCGTAGCGAGATACGGCTGGGCGAAGCAACGAATCCAAGACAATTAGAGCGTAGTGAGGAGCAGTGTGCAAGAAGATTTCCTTACGAATTTGAAATTCGCTTATCCGGGGGTGGCCAAATCTCCTGGGGCACTCGACGCCGCTGGGTGGCGCCGGTTGGAAGCCGATGCCACCCAGGCATCATTACGGCAAGGAACTTTCGCGAACCATCACGCCAACGCAATCGTGTGATTGCTGAGGCGCTCGTAGCCGGACGCCGTGATGAGGTAATTGTTCTCGATGCGGACGCCGCCGACGTTGTCCACGTAAAGGCCCGGTTCGAGCGTAACGATGTCGCCGGCAATCAGCGTTTCCGTGGAATGGCGAACGAGGTACGGCGGCTCTGGGTGCGAGATGCCGAGGCCGTGGCCGGCGTGGTGCGGGAAGCTGTCGGCCATTCCCGCGGCGGAGAACACCCCACGCACCCCGTCGTACACCGTCTGGCACTTGGCCCCGGCTTTCAGTTCCTTTTCGCCGGCGGACATTGCTTGCACGCACAAATCGAAGAGGCGCTTCTGATCCGCGCTCGGCTTGCCGCCGACGGCAATCGTGTTGGTGAAGTCGCTGCGATAGCCGCCGAGAATCACCGAGTAATCGATGATGAAGGTCTCGCCGCTCTGGAGGATGTGCGGGGTGGGCGGTCCGCCGCGCTTGGCGCTGCCGGGCGACACGGTGAAGTCGCCGTAGACCACGGCCCAGTGCCCCGCCTGGGCATACACCGCGTTGCACACGCCGGCGTACACTTCGAGTTCGCTCATGCCGGGCTTCACGTTGGCCCGCGCCCAGGCGTGCCCGGCCTCGGTCGCCCGCATGCAGGCCCGCATCTGCTCGATCTCATCCGCATCCTTCGCGCGGCGAAGCTCGGCGGTAAGGTTGTAAATCTGAGGTGCGTGCGGGTCGCCGAGCGAATCGTGGATGCGGCCGCCGGTTCCCGCGGCTTCGAGCATCGCGCGGCAAACCAGCCCGCGCGGCCCTTGCCCCGGCGACTGACCGTCGTACCACGGCAGCGCTTTCCACTCGTCGACGAAGCCCGATTTCACGGACTTTGGCATCCGGTTGTCGTGGAAGAGCAGCGTGTGGCCGTCGGGTTGAAGCACGAGAACGCCGCCGAAATCTCCGCCGAGGCTCATCGGCTCGACGTAGAAGTTCGCGAAGTAGCGCAGGTGGCACGCCTCGCCAAGCACGGTGGGCCCGGCGGGCTTGAGCCGAGCGAGCAGGCGTTCGCGACGCTTCCGGCATCCTTCGGCAGTGATCATGGGTTTTCCCCGATGTTTCTGCGGCATTAAAAATTGGAGGCCGCTTTTTCTTTTTTAGTCTCGCAGCGCACTTCTCCAATGTGCCGTGATTCGTGGGCTTTTCGCGATATTCTCGGCTTGGTCTCCGCGCGGCCGCGCGGCCTCCATCCCTCTCCTCGTTTTGATCCAACCCCAGATGGCGGCGGTGATTCCGCTTTTGCCTGCTCGAGGCCGCATCCGGCCGAGACCAGTGTTGGATTTCTGTTGTTCAGTCGGTTTCATGTTGGCGCTCCGCGAGGGAATCCAGCCGCAAGAAGCGTAACTTCCCCGGCACGAGCGTCAACTGGCCTTTTTCACTTTCTATCTCAAGTTCAGGTATCGTTGGCGATTCACTTGGCCCGCTCGTACTCGACCAGCAAGAGCCCGCTTCCCTTCGTAGCGGCGAAGCTGATCGGTTCCTTGCGAAGCGGTCCCTTCTGCATCACAAGGGTGAGCTTGCCGTCGGTCAACCGGAGAGCTCCCGTACTGGTGTATGTGAACCCATCCGCGAGTTCGTTGGCCCCCGGTTCGAAGAGCCCGAGCATGTACCGGTCGCCCATGTCGCGCACGTGAAAGGTTGACTCCGCCGCGCCGTTCTTGGTGGCAAACCGAATCCGGCCGTTCTTGAACTCGACATTCGCATCTCCGGGAGCGTACTTTCCTTTGTTGCCATCGAACTCCCAGGCCACGCCGACCCATTTGCCCTTGAGCAGCGGCTCAACTGCCTTTTTGACAGGCCGCAAGTACAGGGTGTTGGTCACATAGTCGATCACCGCCGAGCCGTTGAGTAGATCGTAATTGCCGAGCATGCCCTGGATCGGCTTTCGCTTCTGCCGGGCGAGAAGGACGTTGAGACCCGCTATGTTTATCGCGTGTCCATTTAGGACCGCCCAGACCTGTCGGGTGTCGTATTCGCCGAGCGTCATGCCCCGGAGGCGGAGCGTTTCGGCGCTCACGTTGTCGCCCAATCCATCGACTTTCATCCAGCCCAACCGCACAGCTCCCCATTTATCCAACCCTGCTGTGTCGAATACGGACGTGGTTTGCCCAGTTCGCAGCATGAGGCGAAGGTCGTCTTTGCCGATGCGGGCGGCGACCATCCGATTTCCGTCCGGCTCGCGATCGAGGCGCACCGGCTTGTACCCCTCCTTAACGAGCAACTCGTGGAGCAAGTCTGCCGATGGTTTGTCTGGGCCCGGCGTCGTGCGCTTGAGCTCAATAAGCGCGTAACCGCTTCCTTTCGGCGCGGCGAAGGCCTCAGGCAAATCCCGGGCTTGACCAGATTGCGATAAGGCGCAAAGCGTCATTCGACCGTCCTTCACTTTGATCAACCCGCCGCCTTGGATATCGGCCTCGGTGAACGGTTTGCCGTCCTGCTTCGGGTCGATCATCAGGATCATGTCGCCCCGGTCGTCCGGCTTGAAGCGGATGGCGTATTCCCGGGTCTGGCCATCCATGACGACCTTCAGCCGCCGGTCGGCGAAGGTGAATTTGGGCGGGGCCTTCGGGTCGAGTTTGCGAGCCTCTCCTTCCTCCTGCCAGCTCGTCACTTGCCAGACGCCGGCGAGCAGCGGCCACATCGGCGCCAGTGGCGGTCGTAGGTAGAGTGTAAGCGACTGGAAGTCGATCACGACGCCCCAGGCATCGAGAAAATCGTTGCCGAGCATGCCTTGCGGCGAGCCGGGTTGGCCGGAGAGATCGGCGACCACTCCGGGCTGGTTGGGCCAGTCTTTGCGGGTATCGTAGCTGCCGAGAGTGAGCCCGGAGCAAACATTTGACGGGCGGCCAATTGAGCGAATCCATTGCCAGCTCCGAAAGCGACCTCCGGACCCAGCGGTAGGTTCAGCCGCTTCGCCAGTTTCATGTCGAGCACCGTGTCCGGCGTTCCTCCGGAGATGAGAAAACTTGCCCTCTCTTGGCCGACGGATCCATTGACGGAAAGGGAAAGCCACTGGGCATCGAGCGTCATTGGCACCGCTGTATATCCAGCTTTGACCAGTGCGGCGCGGCGGGCGTCCGCGGGCTTGTCGAGTTTCGCAGATGGCTTGTCCTCGGCCCCAGCGGGCGCGGCGAAGAGGAACGTCAACAGGACGACGAGTGGACGCATGGACTTTCCCTCCATTGGATAATGCAATTCACTCCGGTCGCTGACGCTCCTGGCTCGCCTTAATACTCCGGCCGCTGACGCTCCCGGCTCGCCTTAATATTCCGGTCGCTGACGCTCCCGGCTCGCCAGGTGGTTCGACTACTTACCGCGCGGCAAGGTCAGCGGCGCGGTTGGTGCGCTGGCCGCCTTATCCGAATCATCGGCATCGAGGGCCACCACGCGATAGACCAGTTCCTTGCCGGTCGGGGCCGTGAAGTCGATCCATTGCCGCGGGTTTTCCGGATCGCCTTGAACTTGCGGCGGGCGATAGGCGATCGCCTGCCACTTGCCGCCGGCGATCTTTCGTTCCACGCGAATGCCGACCGCGTTCGCCCCGCCGCTCCAGGTGATGTCCACGGCATCCGTATCGTGCATCGCGGCCTTCACATCCGTGGGAGGAGTCAAGATCGGCGTGGCGGCCGCAGTCAACGGCGACTTCACTTCCAGTCGTTCGATCGTCTTGGCGTCCGGTGAAACTCGCGCCGCCTTGTTGGCCACGATGGCGCAGTCGGTCAGCTTCGGCGCCTCACGGTCGACGATGCAGCCGACCGCTCCTCCAGTCGTATTCCAGCCGACGAGAAGGCCATGGCAATCGACATCGCGGCCGCCGATGCTGCCGGGGGAACCGCCGCCGCGCGTGCCGACGTTGTGGGTTAGCGCCCAGGAAAAGATCGGCGTGCCGCCCGCCGCGCCGCCAATGATCCCATCGCCTTCCAGGCCCGGCGACGAGCCCGTGTTGGTATAACGATTCCGATCCGCCCAGAGATTGCGCCCGGCCAGGTCGAAGGCCCCCGACATGGTATCGGTTCTCGCCGATGCCACATCGTAACCGTTCATGGTCAACACGGCGCCGGGCGTATGCCGCAAGAATGTTCGGTCGTTGTTGTTGCCCGTAATGGAGACCCAGTTGCCGGAGATACTGAAGCCCTTGTGGCCGTGGTTGTAAACGAAGTTATCGCGCACGACGATTCCTTCGCCGAAGTAGCCGGGACAGGTTCCCTTCATCGACGCATTGGCCAGCAGTTCCCGATTGATGTCGATGCCGCACGTCTTGCCGTAATCGAAGAGCATCGAGGCCATCTGCTTGCTGGTCTTTTGCCGATAGGAGAAGTTCTTGCGGCTCTTGGGCAGCAGGTTATTGGCGACGAAGATGCGCGAGCCGTAGACGATCACGCGGGCACAGTGCATGGAAGTGTGGAAGCCATCCGGTCCGTAGCCGGGGTCGGTGTAGTCGTCGAGTACGGCGGCATCGTCGAAGGAGCAGCCGAAGACTAGGCGGCCGGAACCGGCGCCGACGTATTTCTGGCCGCCGCCGGCCAGGGCGTCGATGGGGTGGGTGCCGGACGGTTGCCGGGCCGCCCACGGCTTCTTGATCTTGTCGCTGAGCAAGCTGTTCGCCGAGCCCCAGGTCTTGCCCCAATCGAGTTGCGGGCCGAACGCCACAGTCGCCCCGACCAGATGAACCCAGGCGATTCCCATGCGGCCGACGTTCTTGATGTTCTTCTTGTCGTCGGCTTGCACGCCGATGAAGTTCCAGTCGGCGGGAACCTGGCCGCCGCCGCGCTTGCGGAAGGCGAAGACAAACTTGGTCGGCGGGTCGAGCTTCCCCTCGGCGGCGAGCGGATGGCCGGCCGGGGCGTCGCCGCGAATCACCACGCCCGGCACCAGCATCAGCCCGATGCCCGGCGGCGTCGTCGCGAAGTTGTACGTTCCGGCCGGGTAATAGAGCACGCCGCCGCCTTCCGAAAGCTCGTCCCGCGCCTTCACGAACTTCTCGTACTCGGTCTTCCCTTTCGGGTACTTCTTCATGTTGATGACGCGCGACCAGTGGATGTCGTCGGTCCAGGCGGGGTAACCTTCGGGGCCGGAATAGTAGGTGGCGATGGGGTTGTCGGTGGGGTCCGCGGCCCGGGCGGCCGAGGTCACGAGCAGCGCGAAAAGCAGAACGAAGGGCGTGCGGCCGGCGAACATGGGGTCGCTCCCGGGGGGAGAAGCGGGCGAGCCTCCACGTCGAAGGATTTTACCATCGAGCTAGCCGGGTCGTCACTTTGTTTTTTGGTGGCACAGGCATTCTTGCCCGTGCGAAAGCGCGCACAGGCAAGAATGCCTGTGCCATCGGAAAAAGGAAATGGTCGCCTTTTCCGGGTATGATGGACCCCGACCGGTCCCGTATCTCGGAGAACGCCCATGCCGATCCGTTACGAGCATTTCGAGGTCGTGGCGGTGACGCCGGAGCGGGCGTTCGCCTTCATCGACGATCTGCCGCTGACCGCGAAGTGGCTGCCGCCGTGCGTGAGTTTGGAGAAGCTCGGCCACGGCCCGAACGCGCCCGGCGACAAATTGCTCTACGTCCACAAGGTGGGCCGCCGAAATATGCAGATGTCGGGAGAAATCCTCGATCGGGTGCCCGGTGAACGATTGTACTGCAAGTACAGCGATCCCATGTTCGATGTCTACGTCGATTTGCGAGTCGCTCCGGACGACGGCGGCGCGATGACCAAACACATCATCGAGATCGTGCCGAAAACCTTCATGGGGAAGCTGATGCGGCCGTTGATTCGCTTCGGCCTCGGTAAGCAAACGCGGACCGCGGCAGCGAACCTGAAGCGACTCCTCGAAGGCGAAAATGGATAAACGGAGAAGCCACGCATGATCCCGGAGGAATTGCCGTCCTCAATACCCGAGGACGAGCCCGATCCCGACTGAGTCCGCGCCGTCACGCCGGAGGAAACCCAACGCCGCTCGCACAGGGAGGAAGCCGCCCCGCCGCAACCGTCGCGGCCGGATGCCTTGTGGGAGCATTACTTCTTAATCTTCTCGACGCCGTTCTTGTTGTAAATCACCGCCCATGCTCCCTTGGCAACGCCTTGGCCGCCAGGCATCAGCCAGAACTTGGCCCGGTCCTTTTCCTTGATGTCATAGCCGTGGCCATAGGCGCCGACGAACGGGCCGCTTGGTTTCTTGGTGACGTGGAACCAGGCAACTGTCAGCTTTTCGCCGGGTTTGACCTTCACGCCGTCGCCGCTTTCGACCGAATCGACCACGACCTCGGCCGTATAGGCGGTGCGGGTTCCGTCGCCGCCAAACGAGGATTCTTTGGAGGTGATCTTCTTCACGGTCGCCGCGACGACCAGCTTCGCCTTGTCGCGGGCTTGCGGCGGACGCTCGGCCCGAGCCTCCCCGAAACAGATCATCAGGCCGAGAATCACCGCAGCGATGCGCTTCATGGGGTGGCTCCGGATGGCTAATGGCAATCGCCGCCATTGTATGCCCGCGAGCCACATCCATACAAAACTCCCATGCGTCTCGGCATTCTCGGCGGCGGACAACTCGGGCGAATGATCGCGCTCGCCGGCTACCCGCTCGGCGTTCGCTCCACCGTTCTCGATCCCGCGGCCGAGTCGTGCGCCGCTCAAGTTTGCCCGCACGTCCACGGCGAATTCGACGACCTGCAAGCCCTTTACCGTCTCGTCCAATCTTCGGATGTCGTGACGTACGAGTTCGAGAACGTGCCGGTGGAATCGGCGCGATGGCTCGCCGAACGCATCCCGGTTTACCCGCCGCCGCGAGCGCTGGAAGTGTCGCAAGACCGAATCGCCGAGAAGTCATTCTTCCAGTCGCTTGGCATCCCGACGCCGGCGTTCAGACCCATCGACACGCGCGAGGAATTCGACGCGGCAATTTCAACCATCGGTTTACCGGCGGTCCTGAAAACGCGCCGCTTCGGGTACGACGGCAAGGGGCAATGCGTGATCCGGACGCCAGCCGACGCCGAAACCGCCTGGGAGAAACTCGGCGGCCGCCCACTCATTCTCGAAGCGTTCGTTCCCTTCGACCGAGAACTCTCGATCCTTGCCGTTCGCGGCCGCGATGGCCAGATTGCGACTTATCCGCTCGTTGAAAATGAGCATCGCGGCGGCATCTTACACCGGTCGCTGGCCCCGGCCGCGGACAGCGGCGAGGAACTCCCCGAGCGCGCCGCCGAATTTGCCGCCCGCGTCCTCGCCGAACTGAATTATGTCGGCGTCCTGGCCATCGAGTGGTTCCAGGACGGCCCGCGCCTGCTCGCCAACGAAATGGCCCCGCGCGTCCACAACTCCGGCCACTGGTCGATTGAAGGAGCATTCACCAGCCAGTTCGAGAGTCACGTTCGGGCCGTGTGCGGATTGCCGCTCGGCCGCTGCGATGCGGTCGGTCACACGGCGATGTTCAACTTCATCGGATCAGTGCCGCCGTCTGCGGAAGTGTTGACGCTGGCGGAAGCCCACTTGCACGATTATGGGAAGTCGCCGCGGCCGGGGCGCAAGGTCGGGCACGTCACGCTTCGCGCCGACAGCGCCGAGGAACTGGCCGCCAAGCTGCCCGACTGGTCGCGGCGCTTCGATCGCCAGATATAGCGGCATTAGTGGTGCGTGATTGGCGTGAGGCGTTCGCCGAAACGGTTCAGCGCCTGGGCCGGGTCGAGGTTGAACACAACGCGTCCGGCGGTGTGCCAGCGGCCGCGGTGGAAGCTAAAGATCGCCGTGGCGATTCGCGGTTCGCGGGCGGCGGGCACATCTTCCATCTCCGAGCCGGCGATTGGCTCGAAGTGAATCACGACGGGCACGAGGGCAGTGATGCCGCGCGTCGGCGTTCGCGCGAGCACGGCGTCGCCGACGATCTCGCACTTCCGCCAGTGCAGGCCGCGCGGCTTGCCCGATTGGCTCGCCGCCGCCAGGAGCATTTCTTCGAAACGTTCGTGCTGGAGGCGGAAAAGTTCGCCGGCCCGTTCCACCTGCACCGCGCGGGCCAGCTTCCACAGCCACCGCAGCGCTGCCAGCAGCAGCACTGCGCCAAGACCAACCGCGATCCACACGATGGGTCGGTCCATGCCTACACCATCGGGGTTGGCAGTTGGGGCCGCAGTTCGCGCCAGGCCATCGCCGCGGCGAAAAGGCACCACGCGCCCAGGTGCGTCCAGACCAGCCCTTCCAAGAGATCGCCCTTCGGCCCGAGCGGGATTTGATCCCACAGCAGTAGGTAAATGATCGGGAACTGGATGTAATTGGCGAGATCGAGAATCGCAGCCACCCATGCGAGCCAGCGATGCCGTGCGGCCAGCGGAATGACGAGCGGCAAGAACCAGATGACCCACTGGGGCGACCAGAACGTGGCCATGGCAACGAACGCGGAAAGCACGATCAGGCAGCGGCGCAGCGCGCTGGTTAAGTCCCTCGGACGAAAAGCCACGAGCAGCAATATCAGCGCCGCGAGGATTCCGAGGCGGACTTTGCTGTATTCCGGCGTGCCGAGAGCTTCCGGCAACAGGCGGCCATAAATCGTCCAACTATCGTTGGCCGCCGTGCGTGCCAGTTGCACCTGAACGGGGCGGATGAGCGGTTCCCAGCCGAGTGTCGCCCAGTAGTAGCCGAGGCAGATCGCGCATGCAATGGCGAAGCCAGCGAGCCATCGTGCTCCGAGTCGTGGTCCCAGGTAGCGCAGGATAATCGGTGCGAATAGAACCGGATAGAGCTTCACCAGCGCCGCGAAGGCGAAGAGAACGCCAGACAGGCCGCGGCGATCGCGACCCAGGCAGGCGAAGCCGAGCGCCGTCGCCAGGGCCGGAACGACGTCGAAGCGATTCACCGAAAAGTAGAGGCAGGCGGGCAGCACGGCCAGCCAGACGGGCCCCATCGGCTGGCCCGGTTCGTAGCCGCGGCGCAGCACGAGCATCAGACCGATCAGTGCCGCCGTCATGAGCGCGACGTGAACGATCGCGGCGCGATGGAACTGGCCCCAGAGACTGCGTTCGGCTGCGGTGCGCGGCTTGAAATGGGCGACGCCATAATGGTGGCAATCGGCTACCGCGGAAGGCATTTCACAGCGTGTCGGGAAGCCGAGGCGAAACAACAGCAGCGTCGGCGACGGGTATTCCAGATAATACTCCGCGGCATATGGCAGGGCGGGCGCATCGAGTTGCTCGGCGAGTTCCTCCGGTTCGGTCCAGGGCGGTTCCTTGACGCGGCCCGGTTGCCGCCCCATCGAATGATTGGCGCCGCGAAGCACGAACGCCCCGATGTCCGTCGGATCGTAAAAAAGAGCACTGACTCCCCGGGGAACGTCGGGCCGCAATTCGAGCGAACCCGGATCGATCATCGCCAGGGTAACGCCGAGCCAGACGAGGGGAATCGCCAGGAGGCCGTAACGGCGGAGGAACTTCATGGGCGTTTCTCCGCGAAGGCGCCGATCCCCGCTTCGCGCAGCATCGGCATGGCACGAATCGCACGTTCCTCCTGATGCGCCTGGAAGGTGCCGGTGAAGTGGCGGACGATGCGTTCGGGGGGCACGCCGCGGCGAGCTTCGTCTTGCACCACCGCCAGCGTGGCATGAATTCGCGAACCTTCCTTAAGGCCGTCGAGCATGTTCATTGGGTAAGCGATGGCCGCGGCAAGGCAAAGCGCGAGGGGAATCCACTTGCCGGCCCAGCCGCCGCGCCGCGACCAGAAAAGATAAAGAAGCGCCAGCAGCGGCCATGTGAGGTAGGCATAGCGCGAAGCGAGGCCGTTATGAACGTCGATGCCCGCCCGGCCCATTCCAATGGTGAGAGCGACGGCAACGATGCCGGCGGCAACGGCCATCAAGCCGAGAATGGCCGGCCGCTTGCCGCGATCGGAGAAGTCGCGGATCATCGCCCGGCCGGTGAAGAACGCCAACAGCACGATTCCTCCGAATGCATAGAGCCAATAGCGGGCGATGCCGTGTCCGAAGGCGATAGCCAATACCTGGGCGGCGACGCGAAGCACATCGAGGCCTCCGTCGCCGAGCCGCGGATGATGCCCCGGCCGCTGGTAGCCGTCGAGATAAAAGGCAAGATACAGGAACGGGAACGCCGCAAAGGCAAGCAGGAGGGCGGTTCGCCAGCGGGAACGCTTCGCGCCCGCGGCACTTCCTGCTAGGGTATGGCTCCTGCTCGCCAAATAGACCAGCCAGCCGGCCACGGGCAGCGCCGCGACCACGCCGCCACCGCCGCACAAGCACAGGAGCACCATCAGCACGCCGGCCCGAGTTCCCGCGGTTAGCCGCGAGGCGGAGTCCGCGGAGCCGAGCGCGCAAGCGCCAATCGCGGTTTCCAGCACCAGGATGAGCGCGAAGCAGAGGTTATACCCGATCAGCAGGTTTTCCCAGTGGCCGACGTGCAGCAATGACAATGGGAAGAAGAGATCGGTCCAGTAGGGGCGGCCGCGGAGGCGGCTGGCCAGGAGCATCAGTCCCAGGCTCGTCGCCGAAAGCAGGGCGATTTGCAGGATCGAGCCAGCCCGGAAATCGTGCGTCGCTTGAAAAAGCGCGCAGTAAACGAGCCGCGGCAACGGCAAACGATGCTCGTTGTGCTGCGCCCACAGCCACGGACCGAGCGGTTCGCTCCCCGCGATTGGGGCGACGAAACCCCACTCGTCCGCATTGGGGCAATTGCTGCCGAGAGTAACGATGAACGCAAGGGCTGCGACAGTTAAAACTGCCCAGATCGCCAGCAGCACCCAGCGGATGCCGCTTGTCGCCGGTGGAGGGGCGGGATATTCTGGACTGTTCGACACTCGTGGCACACTCACGGCACGCGATAGGAGCAGTATATGTCCGTGGAGCGGCAGATCGAATTGCGGCGACGCTATCACCGCAAGGACAAGATGCGCAAGCTGAAGGCCAAGCTGGAGACGGCGACGGGCGCCGATCGCGACCGGATTCTGTACAAGATTCGGCGGCTCAGTCCGATGTGGACGGAACCGCCCAAAGAGAAGTGATCTGAACCGGCTAGCGGCGGCCGTCAGGCCGCCCGCCACGATTTCCGACCCATTGGCCCTTCCGCCATGTTACTTGAACACGGCCCGAAAACCTGCCTGCGTGAAATGGTGGTCTGCCGTCAACGCTTCAGACAGCCCGCGTTGCGTCATCACCGTAAAGGAAATGCAATCTGTCAGCGACCAATCCTTGTCTGACCGGCTCTCGAAAAGTTCGAAGCCCGTCTGGTAAATCGATGGGTCAAATTCGACGACCACAAACATCGGTAGGCGATGAATGCGTTTGATCATCTCGAAGGCAAATGGCTTGGTGTTCGACTGCGAGAATGCATCGGCGAATTCCAGCAAGACCCATTCCGTTGTCGCAATGTTGCCGGAATAGGAATCCAATAGTATTTCACTTGCTGGTGCGCGGCATCCCTCGCGTTAATCCATGCGATTAAACCGTAGGTGTCCATGAAAACGGTCATCGCTTCGGTTTTCCCAACCGATAGTAGTCGTGCTGGGCAGCCAGGTCGGTCGGCAAATCGGGACAATCTACCACCAGGTCGCCGAACAGCTGACCAAACGTTGATTGTTTGCCAACCTTGACTGGCTCGATGCGCACGCGCGTACCTTCCGCAAGTGCTTGCGCATCATCTGGCACGACGACTCCGTTCTGAACGACGCCTTCCACCTCCATGACCCACCTGTTTTTCGAGGAACGACAACCACTTGAGCATCGCACTCGCCGCTACTTGATCGGCCAACCAGCCGGCCACGTCAGCGGCCAGAGCCATGTTAAGAGGCTCCGGTTGCTGGCGCGGCCGACTAGCAAGGTTGTATCACGCCCGTTTCGGCAGTTTCCAGGCGCCGGGCGTCGGGGCCGGGGTAGCCGGCAAGGCGCCGTCGAGAGCCAGCTTCTCCGGCATCGTGCCGTCGTTGGCCGCCAGGGCGTCGTCCCACTTCAGCCACCGCTCGGCATAAGCCGCGTTGCGGCCGAGGATCGCCGTGAAGGTGGACTCGGCCACTTGCCGCAGTTCATTCAGCGGCTTGCCGGCGCGAATGCTCGAGAGCAAGTCGATGTGCTCCTGCACGTAAGCATCGCGGTGCTTGCCGCCGATTTGGTCGTCGCCGACCTGCTTCTTGCCGATCAGATAATTGCCGACGCGGCTCGACCCGTTGGAGCCGAACACCATCTCGGACACGTCGCCTTCGCTGCCGGCGATGTGGCGGCAATACGAGAACACGCGGACGCCGTTCTTGTATTCGTACTCGACGGCGAAGTGATCCCAGATTTGGCCGAACATGTTGGGGTCGGCGACAGCGCCGCCCGGCCGCGCCGCCCGACCGCCGATGCCGGTCGCCCGGATCGGGTGGTCGCCGATCACCCAGTTGGCCACGTCCAGGTTGTGCACGTGCTGTTCGACGATGTGATCGCCGCACAGCCACAGGTAGTGGTACCAGTTGCGAATCTGGTAAGCGGTATCCGGCTCGCCTTCTTGCCGCTTGTTGAACCAGATCGGGTTGGGGCCGCCGGAATTCCAGGCGACGCGGGCGGAAATCACGTTGCCGATCGCTCCGTCTTTGATCTGCTTGATCGTCTCGATGTAGCCCTTCTGGTGGCGGCGCTGCGTGCCGGCGACGATGGCGAGGTTCCGCTTCTTGGCTTCCTCGGCGAGGCCGAACACCTTGCGGATGCCGGTCGCGTCCACGGCCACGGGCTTCTCGCAGAAGACGTTCTTGTTAGCCCGGATCGCGGCTTCGAGATGGTAAGGGCGGAAGCCCGGCGGCGTGGCGAGAATCACCAGATCGACGCCCGAATCGATCAGCTTCTGGTAGGCGTCGAAGCCGCCGAAAGTGGTGTCCGGGGTGATCTTCACCTGGGCCGTGTGCGGGCCGTATTCGCGATGTTTCGGGTTGGAAAAGTCGCGGGCGGCATTCGAAGCCCGGTCCTTGAACACGTCGGCCACAGCGACGATCTGAATCTTCGGGTTGTCGCCGTTGATGATTTCTTCGGCCTGGAGGATGTTCTTGACGGCGCCGCGGCCGCGGCCGCCGCAGCCAACCAGCCCCACTTTAATGATGTCGGCGCCGGCAGCGTGGGCCCCGGCCATGTTGGTTGCCATGGCGGTCCCCGCCACGGCGGCGGACGCCTTCAGAAAATCGCGGCGATCGGCGGACTGCGGAGAAGACATGGAACACTCCTAGAGAGGAAGGAAAAACAAGCCCACCCGTTGCAACGGGTGGGCTTCCCAAATCACTCGGATTTCTTCACGACCTTGGGAACCAGCCCCACGAGTTCGGGCTGTTCGGTCTCGGCGAGCACGACGCGGAAGCCGACCACGTCCATGCGGGTCAGCCACCAGATGCTCTGCGGTTCCTGCGGGTCCCAGCGCATCCAGCTTTTATCCGAGAAGCGGCGAGCGGCGCTGCGGCAGCGATCGGCCTTGTCCGCCCACGAACCGCCGCGGATCACATGCGACCACTTCTCGGCGGTCGGAACCGTCACCGGACGAATGCTCAGCGGATTCATGGCGAACTTTTGATACGACTTGGGGTCGTATTGATCGAGCGTCCACTCGGCGACGTTGCCGTACATATCGTAAAGGCCGAAGGGGTTCGGCTTTTTCGTGCCGACCTTGTGCGTGCAACCCTTGAGCTTGCTCGGGAAGTTCTCCTCGTCCTTGGAATTGTCCTTGAACCAGGCGTATTCTTCGAGTTGTTTGGGGTCATCGCCGAAGAAGTAGGCGGTGTTTCCCTTGCCGGCGCGGGCCGCGTATTCCCATTCGGCCTCGGTGGGCAAGCGGTACGCTTTGCCGGTGGCCTTGGCGAGCCAATGGCAGTAAGCCATCGCGGCGTGGTGCGTCATGCACAGCACCGGATGGCCGTCGCGGCCATGTTCATAAGTTTCGTCCACGAAGGTGTTGGTTGGCCGGGTGATGGCGTCTGGACCCAGCTTCTTCGCAGCGATGTCGTTGGAAACGAGATAGCGGGCGTCGTACCAGAACAGGTCGAACTCGTCCCAGGTCACTTCGAATTTGCCCATCCAGAAGTTGCCGACCTTCACTTTATGTTGAGGGCCTTCGATGGCTTCGTGACCGACTTCGGTTGCCGGACTTCCCATCGTGAACTCGCCGCCCGGAACGTAGACCATCTCGAACTTGGACGTGAGCGGAATCTTCTGCTTGGTGTTTTCGTCGATCTTGTAGCTGGTGGCGCGTTCGGTGAAATTCTTGGGTTCGAGCTTGGCGGCAGCGAGTTTTTCATCCGCTTGCGCGGGTATGGCGATGGCCAGACCGATGCCGGCCAGGAGCAAGCAAGACGACGTGCAGCGTGCGAACATTCTGTTAGAGTCTCCGATGGGGCGAGTGCTGTCAACAGAAAGCCGTGGAGAACGTGCGATGGTCGTTCGAATGGCGTTGGTTGTGCTGGGGCATCTTATGCCGGCGAGCGCTGATTGTCCGTTTTTGTTTGGCGGCGCGCTCGGCTCGGCGGACTCCGCCTCGCGGCTAACCTCGCGCTACGAGTTCGAATCGAAGCACATGGGCACGACGTTTCGCATCGTGCTGTATGCGGCGGATCGCACGATTGCCGAGAAGGCCGCCAAGGCCGCCTTCACCCGCGTCGCCGAACTCGACGGCATCATGAGCGATTACAAGAAGGACAGCGAACTGATGCGGCTCTGTGCCCGCTTCGCCAAGGAAACCAGGCCGCCGGTCCGGGTCAGCGAAGACCTGCTTGCGGTGCTTGCCAAAGCGGAAGAAATGTCGAAAGCGTCGGACGGAGCGTTCGACATTACCGTGGGGCCGGTCGTGCAATTGTGGCGGCATGCTCGCCGCACCCAGCAACTTCCCGACAAGGAGGAACTGGCCGCCGCTCTGGCCAAAGTCGGCTACAAGAACGTCCAACTCGACGCCAAGAACCGCACGGTAAAGTTGCTCAAGCCTGGCATGCAACTGGACCTGGGCGGCATCGCCAAGGGCTACGCCGCCGATGCCGCGTTGAAGTTGCTCGCCGAGAAATACGGCATCAAGGAAGCGCTCGTGGCCGCGGCCGGCGACATCGCTTGCGGCAATCCGCCCCCCGACAAGACCGCCTGGGACGTGGACATCGCCCCCATCGCCAAGGGCCAAAAACCGCGGCGGCTCCATCTGGCGAATGCCGCGGTCTCGACCTCCGGCGACCTCGAACAGTTCGTCGTCATCGGCGGCGTCCGCTATTCGCACATCGTCGATCCGAAGACAGGCCTGGGCATCACCGGCCGCCGCAGCGTCACAGTAATCGCTCGCCGCGGCGTCACCGCGGATAGCTTGACCAAGGCCGTTATGCTGATGCCGCGCGACAAGGCCTTGGCCCTCGTGGAACGGACCCCGGCCGCGGCGGCATATATCGTGATCGTCGGCAAAGATGAGCGGTTGAAAACCAGCGCATCCAAGCGTTTCGCGGGCTACGCCGAGTGATCGCCGTTTGGCATCCATTCTCCGGAGGGCCGCAGCACCTCGTTCGGGCGGAACCGGGCCTTGTATTCCAGCGAGCGGCAGCCCGCGACGAAATAGCCCAGGTAAACATGTGGCAAGCGCGACTGGCGGGCGTTGCGGATCGCCGCCAGGACGTTGAAGGTGCCGAGCGAGCGGTCGCGCTCGTCCGGGTCGTGGAAGAAATAGATGGCCGAGAGCCCCGCCGGCAGGCGATCGACATAGCCGACGCCGACCAGCTTCTCGCCCAGATAGTAGCACCATTCTTCAGTCGCGAACGGATTGACGACGAAGGATTCGAAGTAATCGACGGCTTCCTTCGGGGCGTGCGGCGCCCACCCTTTGGTTTCGCTCTGGAACTGGTGGAAGCGATCGTAAAGGTCCAGCTTTTCGGGAGTGACGACGGGTTCGCCGATGACGAGGCGGAGGTCGCGTTCGTTGGCGGCCCAGGCGCGGCGCTGGCTGCGGTCCGGACGGAACGCTTCCACGGGAACGCGCAGCGACAGGCAGGAATTGCACTCGGTGCACGCGGGGCGGAACAGCGAGAACCCGAACCGCCGCCAGCCTTCATCGAGCCGTTGCTGGTACTCTTCGGGGGAAATGTCGCCGACGATTTCGTAATGCAATTGCCACTGCCGATCCGGCAGGTAGCTGCACGGACTCGGCGGCACCGTGAATGTGGCCAGCGAGATCATGGGAAGGAAAGTGTGAGTGCGAGTGTTGGGCTGCCATCACACTCACACTCACACTTAGAAGTACAAGCGCAGGATGTCGCGGCCGATCACGAACAGGAACAAGGCCAGGATCATCGCTAGGCCGATCCACATGAACGCGGCAAACAACCGCTCCGGCAGCGGCCGCCCCGTGATCTTCTCGTACACCAAAAAGACGAAGTGCCCGCCATCCAGTACTGGGATCGGCAAGAAGTTCACGACCGCCAGGTTCACCGAAATCACGCCGAGGAAGAGCAGGAACTGCCACAAGTCTTCCCCGGCGATCTTGTACGAAACGTCGGCGATTGTCAGCGGTCCGCTCATCGTTTTCAAACTGATGCGGCCGCTGACCATCGAATAAAGGTTCATGTAGATTTCGATGATGAATCGGCCGGTGCGGCGGGCGCCGAGGCGCAAGGCGTCGCCGAAATCGGCGGCCTTGTGTTCGCGCGAGTCCGCCTGCAGGATCAAGCCGCGATCGCTGCTCGGCCAATTCTTATCGGCCACGCTCGCGACGAGCACTTCCTTGGTTTCCTCGCGGCGCTTGAGCCGGAGCTTGAATTCCGTGCGGTGCGATTGGAGCGCTGCCTCGACCGCGGCCCACTGGTGCGGCTCGAATTCGTCCCACTTTTCATTGCTGCTCTTGAAGAGCCGCATGAGCCAGGGGGGCGGAGGCGGATTGGTATCCCACTCGACGGCTTCCAGAATGTCGTTGGCTTCGATGCCGGCGGCGGCGGCCGGCGAACCCGCCGCCACATCGTCCACCACGCCGCTCACCCAGTACGCCAGGCCGAGACCGTCCACCGCCAGTGGGCTGTTGGAAAGCGGCAGAATGTCGTGGTTGAAGCGGTAACTGTCGTCGTAGTCGAGGACGAGCGCGGTCCGCTGTTCTTTGTGTTCGGCCTCGGTTTCGCGAAGCACGACGAGATCGACCTTCAAGTTGCCGCGCGACTCGGCGGGGAACTGAGCGGCCCAGCGCCGCAACTGCAGCGGCAACAGCATCGGATCGAGCGGCTCGACGGCGTCCTCGGATTTCGCTTCGGGAGGCGTCTTGCCGTTAGCGAACCAGGTGCGTTTGCCCTTGGCATCGGTCGCGCCGACGGCGGCAATGCGGTCGCCTCGGCCTTTGGGGGAATCGCCGAGAGCGACGGCGGCGACTCCGGCCCGTTCCGCCGGCCCTCCCTTGCGAACCGCAGCCACCTTCCCGATCTGCATTCGCAGTCCCAGACTCGCTCGATACTCCGGCTGAACCGCGATCTCTACCAGTTTCCCATCGTTGGGTTCATTCCTGCGAAGCACGCCGAAGGTCACGGTCTTGGCCGCGAGAAGGTCCATACGCCGACGATAATCGGCGAAGTCCACGAGCGGCGACAGGCTATCCGGGTTGGCCGGATCGGACATCTTCACGAGGTGGTCGCCCGGTTCGAACGGCGTGCTCGCCTCGGCCGCGGAACTACCCGGCATTACCGGATGCGGGTTCTTGTCCTTCTTGCTCTTCGGGGGAACATAGAGCGTCAGCCGCGATGTCACCGACACGCCGAGTTGCGGGAAGTACGTCCCTTCGTCGCGAATCGGCTCCACGGTCAAGTGGAATTCCTTGCCGTCGCGGCGAACGACAATCGGAACCTGCTCCCCCTTCGCGCTGCTCATGATGATCGGGCGAAGGTCCTTGAACGTCGGGTTGGTGCGGTCGGCGATCTGGACGATTTCGTCGTCGGTGCGGAGGTCGGCGCGCCAGGCGGCGCCGCCGGAGAAGACGGCCCCAATCGTCGCCGGCTCTTCCTTCACGCCGTGGAGATATGCCGCCACGAAGCAGGCCATCCCGAAAATCACGTTCATGATCACGCCGGCCGAGATGATCAGCATGCGATTCCAGACGGATTTGTTCTTGAAGCTGCGCGGGTCGCTGTCCTCGTCGTCGGGGTCGGCGTCGGGCATCGATTCACCCGTCCCCTCGCCGACCATGCTGACGTAGCCGCCGAGAGGAATGACGCCGAGCATGTACGTGGTTTCGCCCCACTTATAGGAGCAAAACGGGATGGCCGGGCCGAAGCCGATCGAGAATGTCTTGACGTGAACGCCGCACCATTTGGCGGCGAGGAAGTGCCCGAGTTCGTGAATGAAGATGATGAAGCCGAGGCCGATGGCGACTTTGAGCGTATCGAGCGGATCGAGGTAGCGAAGCACGAGGCCGACGACCGCGGCCATGATGATGAGGGAGATGGCGTGCTGGCGCAGCCACGATTTCACTTCCGTCACTTCGGTGGTGTGGCTCGGCTGTCCGGTGGCGGGATCGATCGGCCCCGGCGTGGCGATATCGCGGCTAACCGGTTTGGCGTCGTGATTCACGTTCGCGTCCAACGAGCTACCTCCTGCCGGGCCCAGCGATCGAGGGCGAGCAGCCGCCCCAGCGCGGGCGCCGATTCGTAATCGTGCGCGGCGAGTACCGCCCGGCAACTCCGGGCAATGTCCAGAAAACCGAGCGAGCCATCGAGGAACCGACCGACCGCCGCTTCATTCGCGGCGTTGAGCACCGCCCCGCACGTTCCCCCGCGGCGAGCCACTTCAAACCCGAGATCGAGCGATTCGAACGTCGCCCGGTCCGGCGCCTCGAACCGCAGCGCCCCGAGCGAACGCCAGTCCAGGCGCGTCGCCGGCCCGGCGACGCGCTCCGGATAGAGAAGCGCGTATTGTATGGGCAAACGCATGTCCGGTGGCGAAAGTTGTGCCAAGACCGAACCATCGACGAATTCCACGAACGAATGCACCATCGATTCGGGATGGATCACGACTTCGATCTGCTCGGGGCGAAGGCCGAATAGCCAGCGGGCCTCGATCACTTCCAACGCCTTGTTCATCAACGTGGCGGAATCGATGGTGATCTTGGGCCCCATCTGCCAAGTCGGATGTTTGAGAGCCTGTTCCGGAGATGCCGCTTCAAGTTCCCGAGCGGTCTTGCCGCGGAACGGCCCGCCGCTCCCCGTAAGGACGACGCGATCGACATCGCCAGCGGCATAACCCGTCATGGCCTGGAAGATCGCCGAATGCTCGCTATCGACGGGGAGGATGCGAGCGCCGCAGCGCGCCGCGAGACCCATGACCAGCGGACCGGCAACGACGAGCGTCTCCTTATTGGCAAGGGCCACGATCTTGCCGGCTTCGACGGCGGCCCACGTCGCTTGCAGCCCCGCGGCCCCGACCACCGCCGACACAACCACGTCCACATCGGCTTCCGACGCCAACCGCACCGCGCCAGCCTCGCCGGAAAGCAGCTCCGTTTCGCGGGGGAACTTCGACCGATCCGCGGCCGCGAACGCGGCGGCATCCGTGATGACGGCGAACGGCGGCCGGAACTCGCGGCACTGTGCCGCCAGCGCCTCCCACTTGGAGTTCGCTGCCAGTCCGATGATCTTCAATCGGTCGGGAAGATGCCGAGCCACATCGAGCGTGCTCGTGCCGATGGACCCCGTCGAGCCGAGTACGGCAACTCGCTTCGCGACTGGGGAACGATTCAAGCGGCACCGATGGTGGAAGCAGCGGACTCGGGAATTGTACGGCGACTCTGGAAGCCGCCGCAAGCCGGACCGCACGAGTCGGGTATACGGGTGCAGCAATAATCTCTGGGGGAGTGCAAGAATCATCGACGATTCTTGGGTGGCACCGGCTTCCAGCCGGTGCAAGTAAAGACACACCGGCTGGAAGCCAGTGCCACCCAGTAACCATCGACGATTCTTGGGTGGCACCGGCTTCCAGCCGGTGCAAGTAAAGACACACCG
>DATNBQ010000036.1:0-8989 GCA_035571955.1 Urbifossiella sp.
CGCGACGCCGACCTTCGCTCCGAACGACCCCTTCAACCAGGGAGAAGGCCTTCGCGACACCACCCCGCGAGGCCCTGCGAGGTGCCGGAAAAGCTAACTAAAAACCACCCCAGGCGCGCCCAACGAATGGGGTCCACCTGAATCACCTCATCGGGAACCTTCGCTTCGTGAAGTTTCTTAACTCGCTTCACGATTTTGGGATCCCGCGGCTTCCTCCCGACCGGGCGGTGCAGGCGCGGCCGTTTCCGCGTGCGCGCGTAGTGACCGGACAGTTCAGAGATAACTGTTTCAACGGCATTACTCAGGCAGCGGGACTGCCAAAAGTCCCTCATAGCTTTTACCCACTTGAGCATTGGTCTTAGCGGATCGTCGACGTAGTTGCGATCGTTGCAATCTTCGAGGCATATGAATTCATAATGGATGAAATTCCATTCCCTGAGAAGCGAATCGATCTTGGCGTCGTGAAGGCCTTTGTCGGCCAGGATGGATTGAATTCTCCAAATCGCATGCTCGTGGATTTTTTCGACGATCCGATCGCCGATCGCCTCAAGCTTTCCTTTTCTTTTGTTGACCACCTTGTCGTAAGGCACGGAAGGCACGGGGGGTTCCTCGAGTTCGTCGAGATGACTCTGCAATGAGGGAGAAAAGGTGTACGTTTCATAGTATTTTTTGTCGCCTTTGAGCCCGTAATCGATGGCCCGGAACTCTACTATCAACTGGTCGCCGGAGAACGGGCCGTCCTCTAGCCGGATGATCCAATGGCGGCGTTGCAACAAGTCCGCGATTTGGTTCTTTGTCATGGAAGTGCTCGCGTGAGAACTGGTAAGCCGGATCGGGCGGGAGCCACGCGAGAAGCTCCGTGCCCGATCCGGCCCGCGGGTAATTAGGCCGCGGCCAGTCGAAGAAAGATGCTATCCGATCTTCGCGGCAATGTCCTTCGCCAGCACGAAGTTTTTCTCGATATAGATTTGCGTCGTTGCCTGATCCGAATGGCCGAGTACCTGTTGAGCGGCTCCGGCGCCGAACTGTCGATCGATGAGCGTAGCTCGCGCATGTCGAATTTGATTGGGATGCCAGCGGTGCGCCTTCCGCCAGGCCTTCACTTCGAGCCGTTGCTCGGGAGTTAAGCGTTCCATCCACTCGGCTTTCGTTTCCTTCTTCCGCTGTAGTAGGTGAGGCCGAGGAAGGTGGGCTTTCTTCCAGGCATCCAGCTCGAGCCGTTCCTCGGGAGTCATTCGACTCACTCGCTTGCGAAGATGCTGCGGGATGTCGAGTTCAAGCTTGTGGGCTTTATGCCAGTTCTTCAACTCGACCTTTTCGGCGCGAGAAAGCCGCCCCTTCAACTGCGCGGCAGTCTCGCCAGGTTTCTGTCGGAGATGCTCGGGAAGAACGTGCTTCTTTCGCCAGGCTTTCAGTTCCAGTTGATCTTCGAACGTGAGGCGAGCCTGCCATTCGTCGACGGTTTCACCCATGATTTGAGCCAGCGGCGGCGGCGCCGGAAAAGCTCGATCGCAGGCTCGTTCGATGGCCTGGTGAAGGGAATCCTTGTCGTACTTCTCGCGGCACTGCCATTTCGCGGCCTTCTTGCGAGCGGCGATAGCCGCGTTCCGTGCAGCGTGGCTGGGATAAAGCGGAGTTGTGCGTTTCATGGAGCGGGCCTCGTTCCGCTCCTTCACGGCCTTGGTCGGTGCGAACAAGGGCTCGCCAATATTCACCGTGAAGAAGTCCTTCAGGATCGCTTGTCCCTGCGCTCCGATGAAGATCGGCCTTGCGTGTCCCCGCCACTGGTTTTTGTGGTAAGGCGGAGTGTAAACCCAGGTCTTGCCGTCGCCGTTCATGTCGATGTCGATGCGCCGGATGTCGCAAGCTTCGCCCGGCCGGCAGCCCGTGTGCCACATGAACTGAACGATGCCCGAAACGTAGCGATTTAGGAATGGCAGCGTGGCGTCGACGACTTCCTTTGACACCGGCCGAATCGGTTGCTTCTCCGGCGCTTTGGAGCGATTGATTTTTAGCTGGTCCACTTCCTTGAGCTTCAAATAGACCGAGGGCTCGACGAGTTCCTTCGGAACGGCCCACTTGAACATTCCTTTCACGATCCAGATGCGGCGATTCACGGACCGCCGGGAGCGGCCCTCGTTGACCCATACCGTCTTCATCGCTTCGAGGCAGTGCGGTCGGAACTCGGCAGCCGGGGTGTCCTGATAGACGTCGAGAACCGACTTCATGACGCACTGGATGATGCCGACCGAGCTGGTCATTTTTCGTTCGGGAGCGGGGCCGCGATAAAACTCCTTCGCGAACTGAAGGTATGCATCGAACAACTGAGCAACCGAGAGTTCCAGCTTTCCGCTGAGATGGCGAAACGGCGACGCTTCGATTTCGAGGCACAGGCGGTGATAAGCCCGGCGAGACTCAGGGGAATCGAATGGCCCCGGGAGCAGCTTGAACTGCTGAACTCCGTTGCCATCGGTCCAGTAGGCTCTTGCTCGGCCGCTTTGCTTGTGGAGTAGGTAGGAAGGGACGTGATTCTGCGCCATGACGATGACCACTCCGGAGCAACTTTGAAACCATTTCAAAGTTGCAGCGAATCGGAGGTCTCGCCTGGGCACACGCCAGGGTAAGCAGAAACCGCTTCGACCCAAGGGCTTTCTTCGGATTTTCCGTTCAATCGGGCTGACAGGATTCGAACCTGCGACCTCTTGGTCCCGAACCAAGCGCTCTAGCCAAGCTGAGCTACAGCCCGTTTAACTTATTCAACTCCAACCACGGTATGGTACGGATTCCTCCTATCAAGTCAACCGCAGTGAGAAGGCGGCCAAAACGAGGCCGTTCCGTGTAGACAAAGCCCCGCGGAAGTCACTACACTTTCCACTCGCCAAGTCGCCAATTCACCGACCCGACGCAAGGACGCGCCGGCCATGAACCTGGTTCACCTCACCGCCAGCACTTTCTTCGGCGGGCCCGAACGGCAGATACTCGGACTCGCGCAAAGGCTCCGCGACGCCGACGACTTCCCGGAGCCCATAAGCACGACAATCGCCAGCTTCGCGGAACGAGGGCGATGTCAGGCGTTCGTCGAGGAAATACGAACGCAAGGGTTCGATGCCATCCGCCTGGCGAACGACTTCCCCAGCATCCGCGCCACACTCCGGGAACTGAGCCAATTGCTCGACCGCTGCCAGGCGGATGTCCTCTTCTGCCACGGCTACAAGGCGGACATTCTAGGCCGCATTGCCGCGCGGCGAGTCGGCATTCCCGCTGTTGCCGTGTCGCGCGGTTGGACCGCCGAGAACCGCAAGGTGCGCGTTTACGAATGGCTCGATCGCCGCAATTTACGCTTCATGGATCACGTCGTTTGCGTTTCCGAAGGCCAGGCTGAGAAAGTACGGCGATGGTGCAGCATCCCCGAGGAACGCTTGTCCGTAATTCGCAACGCGGCCCGGTTCGAGGCTGCTTCGGCACGGGAGCCGGCGAGTCGCGAGAGGTTGCTGAGTTTCTTCCATCCGCGCGAAGCCGTTGCCAAGATCGTGTTGGCCGCCGGGCGGTTGAGCCCCGAGAAAGGGTTCGGCGTGCTCGTGGAAGCGGCGGCAGCAATTCTTCGCAACGATCCTGCGACGGGGTTCGTTCTCTTCGGTGAAGGGGTGCTTAGGCCGGAACTCGAACGGCGGATCGCGGAACTCGGCATCGCCAGGCGGTTCTTAATGCCCGGCTTCCGCCACGATCTCGATGCGTTGATCGGCGCGGCGGACATCGTGGCGCTCCCGTCGTTCACGGAAGGCTTGCCCAACGTGGCGTTGGAAGCGAGTGCCGCCGGTGTGCCCGTGGTTGCGACGGCAGTGGGCGGGACGCCGGAAGTGATTGCGGATGGCGTCTCGGGATTTCTGGTGCCTGCGGGGAATCCGGCCCTGCTCGCGGCCAAGGTTTGCGAATTGCTCGGCGCTGCCGATCTGCGAAGAAGCATGGGCAATTCGGGGCGGTCCTGGATGCGCACGCTGTTCACCTTTGAAGCCCAGGCCGCCTCTTACATGGAACTGATCGATCGCCTGATCCGTCGCCTTCACGGCACGAAGCCGCGGATGCGACAACCCGTGAGTTCGCCCATCTAACACGATCGAGGGAACGGATGTCCGCATTGCTTGCTCCGGTTCGTTCGCGGTTGGCGCCGCGTTTTTCGCTGGCCGCGCCGGTGCGCGTCTGCTTCATGATCGATCGGCTCAGTCGGGCCGGCACCGAATCGCAGTTGCTGGCGCTCATCGCCAACCTCGATCGCAGCCGCGTGGAACCGACGCTCGTGCTGCTCGATGGTGAAGATGACCTTTCACGAGCCTTGGAACCGGCGGATTGCCCGGTGCTGCGGCTCGGCTTGCGCCGGCTCGCGAGTTTCCAGGCGATCCGAGCTGCCCGGCAACTCCGCGATTTCTGGAAGCAAACCCATCCCGACGTACTGCAAACGTACTTTCTCGATTCGGCGTACGTCGGCGTGCCGCTCGCGCGCCTCAGCGGCATTCGCCGCGTGCTCCGCGTCCGCAACAACCTGGGTTACTGGCTCACGCCAAGGCACCGCGCGATTAACCGGCTGGTGCGGCCGTTCGTGGATGCCACGCTGACGAACACCGCTGTCGGCCGCGACTCGCTCATCGCTGAAGATGGCCTCCGCCCGGAGCAAGTTGTCGTCCTGGAGAACGGGGTCGACACCAGGCGATTCAACCGATTCCTGTTGCCGGATACGACGAAGAAGCGGGTTCGCGTGGGGTGCGTGGCGAACTTGCGGGCGGTCAAGAACATCGATGGCCTGATGCGCGCCGCAAAGCTGGCCATCGATCGCTTCCCGCAAATGCGGTTCGAAGTGGCGGGCGATGGCGAGGAGCGGGGCGGTCTCGAACGCCTGCATGCCGAACTGGAGCTCGGCGATCGCTTCGTGCTCCGCGGTTCGGTTCCCGACGCGGCGGCATTCCTGCGGACCGTGGAGATTGCCGTGCTGCCGTCGCATTCGGAGGGGATGTCGAATGCTCTTCTGGAATATATGTCGGCGGGCAGGGCGGTGATCGCCACGGATGTCGGCGCGAATGCGAAGTTGGTGCAGCACGAGAAGAGCGGCCTGATCGTGCCGGCGAGCGATCCTGCGGCAATTGCCGAGGCCATCGGCCGGTATTTGGAGAAGCCGCTGCGGGCGGCGGCGTACGGCGCCGCGGCGCGGACGCGAGTGGAGGTCGAGTACAGCCGCGACGCCATGACCCGCCGCTTCGAGGATTACTACGAAAGCCTGGCGGCGGCGAGTTGAGCGCGTCGAGACGAAGTCTTGTTCGCAGACGCGCGGCGGGCGCAACAACGATTCTTGGTGTTTCAACAGGTGGGTGTCGGGCACAGCCCGACCTACAAGGCGCCTCATAGGTCGGGCTGTGCCCGACGATCTTCAACTCCAAGAATCGTTCGCGCACCCCGCGCGGCGGCGTCCCCCGCTCGACTATGGCGAGTTGGTGCCGCATAGGGTAGACTTTTCTTATTCCGCCTGTTTTACCCTTCCGCCAGGGCGATCGCCGTGACAACCCACTTGAGCCGCCTCCCATTACTTTCAGCATTTCTCGTCGCGGGTCTGAGCTTCGCCGCCGATCCGAGCAAGACTGAACGTCGGTACTCCGGCGCTCTCAAAATGGATCCGCCGCACATTCGCAGCGACGGATCGGTGAGGTACGACTTCGACATCGTCTACGTTCGGGCGCCGCGCAAGTCGCCGGACGGTCGGTCGAAATGGGCCGAAGTCGGCGATCCGCGGACGATGGAACCCGGCGCCGATCTGATGCTGCTCCACCCGGATGGGACGGAAGAAGTGCTCGTACCCGTAACCGGCAATGAATCGATCGCCGACCCGCAGGTGTCGTTCGACGGCCAGTCGGTTTACTTCGCCAAGATGCACGATGCCATCCGCCACAAGGGGGCGGACATTTACAAGATCCACGTGGCGTCGCGGAAGGTCGTCCGCTTGACGGGGCAAGCGTTCACGCCGAACAGCGGAGTTGCCGACTGGTCGAAGACGCCGTTGCCGTCGTGGGGCGTCTACAATCTCGGACCGTGCCCTCTGCCGGGAGGGAAACTCGCCTTCGTCAGCGATCGCAACGCGTTCCGGGCCAGCAATCCTGGCTATGCTCCGAACGCCCTGGCCTTGCAATTGTTCACAATGGACGACGACGGCGGCAACGTCGAATGCATTGGCCACCTCAACCTCGGCATGGCCCTGCATCCGGTCGCGCTGCAAGACGGCCGGCTCATGTTCAGTTCGCTCGAATCGCAGGGGCTTCGCAGCCACCACTTGTGGGGCGTCTGGTCAATCCACCCGGACGGCACCAAGTGGGGGCCGCTGTACAGCGCGTTCGAAATCGGTAACGGCACCGCCGATTCGACCCACTTCCAGACGCAGCTTTCCGACGGCAGCATCGTCGTCGAGTCGTACTACAACCTGAACAACTTCGGCTTCGGCACGTATTTGAAGTTCCCGTCCCAGGCGCCGGATGGCTACCCGGGCTTCGGGCCCGGTTTCAAGTTCGACCCGCGCAACGCGAAGGTCCGCCATAGCCGCCACGCCGACGGTCGGCCGATCCACATCCAGTTCCCGTTCAGCCCGTTCGGCATCGAAGCCGTCACGCCGTTCGTGCTCAAAGGCGACTGGCCGTCGGACCCGTCGATTCCGGGTAAACGCGAGTCGCCGCGGCTCGGTAAGTTCACGCACCCATCCGGCGCGCCGGACAACCATCTACTGACGGCGTACTCGGCCGGTTCGATCAATAGTTACGCCCGGCACACCCCGGCATTCGATAGCGGCATCTACCTCATCAAGTCCGGCAAGCCAATCGATGAGCCCGGCCAGATGCTGCTCGTCAAGAACGACCCCAGGCATCACGAGCAGTGGCCGCGGGCACTCGTGCCGTACAAACGCATTCACGGCATCGATGAACCGAAAAAGCTGGCAACGTTCGCGAACAACGGCAAGCGATCGAAGCATCTCCCCGAGGGAACGCCGTTCGGGTTGGTCGGCACGTCGAGCCTCTACAAGCGCGAGAGCTACCCGTACGGTGTCGTGAAGCCGGGCTCGGTCACGGCGGCGTTCGCCGGCGAAAAAGACCCGACCGGCTATCGCGGCTTCGATGCCTCCTTCAACTGGATCGTGCAAGGCTCGGACGCCGGGCTTTATTCGAACGACGAGATTCACGCCATCCGCTTCCTGCTGCTGGAGCCGACGACCGAAACCTGCAAGGGCCGCGCTTACTACAACCACGCGCGGGAACGGATGCGCATCCTCGGCGAGATTCCCGTTCGGAAGTTCGCAAGCGGTGAACAGCCGCGCGATCCCGACGGCAACCCGGATACGAGCTTCCTTGCGAAAGTCCCCGCGGATGTTGCCTGGACCTTCCAGACTCTCGACCGCAACGGCATGGTTCTGAACGCCGCGCAAACGTGGCACCAGGTGCGCCCCGGCGAAATTCGCACCGATTGCGGCGGCTGCCACGCCCATAGCCAGAAGCCCACGGACTTCGCACTCACCGCCGCGGCAAAAAAGGACTACCAGGTATTCGACCTCACTGCCCGCACGCCGCTGTTGGCGACGAAGGCCAACGACCAATCGAAGACGCAGTGGGACGCCAAGAATGAAACCGGGCTGAAGTACGAAGCCGGCACGGGCACGAAGACCGTCGAGTATTTCCGCGATGTGAAGCCAATCTTCGAACGCAGCTGCGTGGCCTGTCATACCGGCAAGTCGGACAAGCCGGCGGGCAACCTGGTGCTCGACGACGAGACGTTGGTTAAAGCGAAGAACCCCGCCGGGCTCGGCTTCGACATCACGCTGCCCGGCAGCTACGCCCGGCTGGCCGCCGACGCATCGGGGAAGTGGGGGCACAAGCCGCTGCACGAACATGCGTGGCCGCACCTGCCGAACTCCGCCTCGCGCTACATTCGCATGATGCAATCGCGGCGGAGCCTGCTCATTTGGAAGGTGTTCGGCAAGCGGCTCGACGGCTGGCAGAACGACGATTTCCCGTATGAATCCATACCCGGCGACCCGACCTCGCTGCGCTATAAGGGCCAACCCGTCCCCGATACCAAGAAGAATCGCCAACTCGCCCATACGGGTTATACGGGCAGCATCATGCCGCCGCCGGAGGCCGTGAAGGCCGGCAAGGTGCAAGCCCTTTCGGCCGAGGACCGATTCACTCTGGTTCGCTGGATCGACCTCGGTTGCCCCATTGACCTGACGAAGTCGGACGCCCGCGGCGCGGGTTGGGTTCTCGACGAACAAAGGCCGACGTTGACGTTGACCTATCCCCAGGCCGGCACGAATGGCTCGCTCGATCGGATTCTCGTCGGCCTCCACGATTGCGGAACCGGCCTGGACGCGAGCAGTTTCAGCGTTGTCGCCGATTTGGCCATTGATGGGATTGCCGCGGGCGAGAACCTGGCGAAGCAGTTTCGCGAAGTGTCGCCTGGCATATGGGAATTCAAGATGGCGACACCGATCATGCGGCTTCAGAACGGCACTGTCACGATCATCGTGAAGGACAAACAAGGGAATGCGACGCGGATCGAACGGAAGTTCTCAGTGGGACTTCCGTAGTTACTGATCGTCAGTAAAGCAATGACATCGAGCCAGCCAGCCTTTCTGACCCTCTCCCCGCTGGGGAGAGGGTGGTTTGCGAGCGCAGCGAGCAAACCGGGTGAGGGGCTGAAATCGTGTAACAAGACCCCTCACCCGCAATCTCGCAAGTAGCGCGAGATTGCGGCCTCTCCCCAGCGGGGGAGAAGCGTGGGCTGGTTGACTTCGTGTCATTACCTTCCTGACTGTCAATTGATAGATAGCCAAGGCATTTTGCTGCTCGGAACCTTGACCGAATCCATTTCGGCATCGGGCCCGATTTCTGCACCCGGGATACCCTTGCCTTGCCATCGCGTGGCGGGCTTCCCACAAAATCCAAGATCGCTGGTCGAGGGTCGCTCA